>JAKJGY010000044.1 GCA_022704145.1 Verrucomicrobiota bacterium | reverse complement strand
GCGGGCGGGAGATCGCGCTGGAGCAGGGCGGGCGGCGTGTGGCGGGTGTGGCGGACGGAATCCAGGCGGACGGCGCGTTGCGGCTGCTGACGGCCGAAGGGCTCGTGGCGATCTATTCCGGCGAGGCGCATCTCGGCGTCTGAGGCGCGCGGGGCGCGGCGGGGCTTGACGGCGCGCACATCCGAACCGTACACTACGGGAACGGAAGCGCGGGCGGGGTCGCGCACGCGGCCGTTTCAACGGAGCGCCCATGAGCACACGGACTACACGCGTCATCGCGATCGCCAATCAAAAAGGGGGTGTCGGCAAGACCACCACGGTGGTGAATCTGGCCGCCGCGCTATCGGAGAAGGGTCTGACGGTGCTGGTGATCGACCTTGACCCGCAGGCCAACGCCACCAGCGGCCTCGGGCTGCAGCGGCAGCCGGGGCTGAGCCTTTATCCGGTGCTGACCGGGGCGGCCGACGTGGCGGACATCATCCAGCCGACGCCGTACGAGGGGATCAACATCATCCCTTCGGAGCTGGACCTGGCGGGCGCGGAGGTGGAGATCGCGCGGCAGGAGAACCATCTCGCGGTGGTGCGGGGCGTGCTCGACCGTGTGCTGACGGCCGGGGTGTTCGACTATGTGCTGATGGACTGCCCGCCTTCGCTCGGCATCCTGATGACCTCCTCGCTGGCGGCGGCGGACGGCGTGGTGGTGACGATGCAGTGCGAGTACTACGCGATGGAGGGGCTGAGCGTCATCACCTCGCTGATCGACCAGCTCCGGACGAACGGGGTGAACCCCGGGCTGCGGCTGGAGGGCATCCTGATGACGATGTTCGACGGCCGCACGCGTCTTGCGGCGGACGTGGTGGGCGAGGTGCGCTCGCATTTCGGCGAGGCGGTGTACGAGACGGTGATCCCGCGCAACGTGCGCATCAGCGAGGCGCCGAGCTTCGGCCAGCCGGTGGTGTTCTACGATCCGTCCAGCCGCGGCGCCGAGGCCTACCGGGCCTTCGCGGCCGAGTTCGCGCGCCGCACTCCGCCGGGGGCGCGGGCGGCGGCGGGCTGAACCGGCGCCCGGCAGGCACCGGGGGCGCGCGGCAGGCGTGCCGCGCGCCCGTCGTCGGGCGCGGCCGTCACTTCAGGATCAGCATGAACCCGTCCGACACCAGGGCGAGGTTCGCGGGCAGGCTGACGGCATACTTCGAGCCGCTGCCGTACACCAGCACGTCGTAGTCGCCGCGGTCCTCGCGGCTCACGGACGGGATCGACAGGAAGGCGGAGGTCGCGCCGGGGATCAGGACGCCGTTCTTGCGCCACTGGTAGCGTTCCGCGCCGGACGCGACCACGGTGAAGGCGACGGCTGAGCCGCGCTCCACAAGCTTATCGGCGGGCGAGAGGCCGATCACGGGCAGGGTGCCCCAGCCCGGCGCGGGCACGGGCTCGTCCGGGGAGGCGCCCGCAGGCCGCACGAAGACGTAGAGCGTGCGCGTGGCGTACTCGGCGTACGCGCCGGAGGCCGTCCAGTCCGGGTGGCCGCTCGGCCGGTTGCCGATGCCCAGCTCGATGGCGCGGTTGTCGTTGCCCCAACTGTTGACCGCGAAGAGGGTCTGGCCGAGGCGGTAGTTGTGGATCTGGAACGAGCCGTGGCCGACCGGCACGTTCGGGTCGATGCGGTCGCCGAAGTCGTAGGTCGAGGCGCTGGCGCCGAGGATGTTGGCCTCGTTGACGGCGCTGTAGTTGTTGGGCCAGAACTCGATGTTGCCGTCCGCGAACGAGCCGGTGGTGACGGTGGTGACGGAGGCTGAGGCCGCGACGGTCAGGTTGGTGACGAGCTGCTGGAAGCGCGCCGAGCGGTCGCCGGTGGGCAGGCCGACGCGCAGCGGGTCGGTGGTGAAGGGGTCCATCGAGACCCAGACCCACTGGCGCACGCCGTTGGTGCCGAGCAGGTCGAGGGCGTAGGCCACGCGGTCGAAGCGCGGGGCCGCCGGCCAGGTGTCGTCGAGGGCGAAGGGCGCGCCCTTGGCCCAGTAGGCCTGGCGGTCGAGGGCGAGGCGCTGGACGAGGCGATAGGAGGAGGCCTCGGGGACGCTGCCCAGGAAGTCGGGGCGGGCCGAGTCTTCGGTCTGCGCGGTGAAGGCTACGGTGCGGTCCGGGTACATGAGGTTGGCCTGCGGCGTGCGGTCGCGGACGTTGTTGACCGTGAGGGTGTAGGCCGTGCCCGGGGTCTGCGGCGAGGTGGTGAGGATCACGCAGGTGTTGCTGTAGACCGGGTGCAGGGCGGCGCCGACGACCGCGAGCCCGTTGTTGGCGCTGAAGTTGGCGGGATCGGCGGCGGAGTCGGCGACCGGCTTGTTGAAGAAGACCAGGGCGCGGTCGAGCGAGGTCTGGCCGATGGCGCGCGAGGGTGCGGGCTTGGTGGTGTCGGGGGTGACGGCGTCGGGGGCGCCGGCCGGCTGGACGAAGACCAGCAGGCGGCGCGAGGTGTAGCTGTTGCCGTTGAGGGTGAAGGTCCAGTCGCGCTGTCCGCCGCTACTGGTCGAGGAGGCGTTCGGGTTGGTGCCGATGCCGGCGCAGACATTCTCCGTGCTGCTGTTGAAGCGGTTGAGCGCCCAGAGCGTCTGGCCCGCGCCCCAGTTGTGGACCTGCATCGAGCCGTAGCGTCCGCCTGCGGTGCCGCTGCGGGTGTCGGCGAGGTCGAAGAGCGTGGCGCTGCCGCCGGGGATGCCCTGGGCGTTGGCGCCGGAGTAGTCCCAGTCCCAGAACTCGATGTTGCCGGTGTCGCAGCCGTTGGTGTTGATGACGCCCGCGACGTTGGAGCGCACGTCGAGGTTGTTGACGAACTGCTGGAAGGAGCGGTTCGCGCGCGGCACGCCGAGCTGGTTGAGGTCCTGGGTGATGGTGTCGAAGGCGGTCCAGCAGAAACTGGTGACGCCGGCCTGCACCAGCTCGTAGTAGTAGGCGACGCGGCCGATGACGCCGTTGGTCAGGGCCAGGGAGTTGTTGACCGAGTAATAGAGGGCGTTGGAGGCGTCGAGGTCGAAGCGCGCGCGCACGGGCACGTCGATCGTGTAGAGATGCCGGAAGTTCAGCGCGTCGGGCACGTTGGCGGCGACCTCGGGCGGGGTCTGCGGCGCCTGGGCGGTCTGGACGAAGACCAGCAGGCGGCGGGTGTCCCAGTTGGCGCCGGAGTTCGAGTGCGTCCAGTCCGGGGCGCCCGAGGGGGCGTTGCCGATGCCGACGTTGATGCGGTCGCTGCCGCTGACGTTACCGAAGCGGCTCAGGGCCCAGCAGGTCTGGCCCGCGCCGTAGTTGTGGACCTGCATCGAGCCGTAGCTGCCGCCGCGCGAGGTGCCGCGGCGGTCGCCGAAGTCATAGGCGCTGTCGGAGGCGCCGGGGATGGCGCGGTCGTTGTTGGCCTGGTAGTCCCAGTCCCAGAACTCGATATTGCCGGTGTCGCAGCCGTTGGTGTTGATGACGCCGCCGACGTTGGAGACGACGTCGAGGTTGGTGACCGACTGCCAGAAATAGGAGTCGTTGACCGGGACGCCGAGGCGGTTCACGGTGAGCGAGACGGGGTTGAAGGCGGTCCAGCAGAAGCTGGTGACGTTATTCTTGACCAGCTCCAGGAAATAGGCGACGCGGGTGTAGGGCGTATTGGCGAACTCGCCGGAGTTGTCCACGCTGTAGTAGGTGGGGCGCAGGGCGGCGTCGGTGAACTTCGGCTGGAGCGGGAGGTCGACGGTGTAGAGGTGCTGGAAGCCGGCGGCGGCGGGCACCTGCGCGACGACTTCGGCGGGCGGCGTGAGCGAGACCTGCGTTGTGGTTTTCGGGCGCGCGAGCACATAGAGGCGGCGGGTGGAGTAGTAGGCCGCGTTGCTGGCGTGGGTCCAGTCCTTGTCGGCGCCCGAGGAGGTCTCGGAGCTTGGGCAGTTCCCGATGCCGATGCCGATGGGCGTGGTGACGTTGGCGCCCCAGCGGTTGACGCCGAAGACCGTCTGCGCCAGCAGGTAGTTGTGGACCTGGAAGGAGCCGTGGCCGGCTGTCGTGCCGTAGCCGCCGTCGCCGAAATCGAAGTTCGAGGCGCTGGCGCCGGGGATGGCCTTGGCGTTCGACTCGTTATAGTTGGAGGGCCAGAACTCGATATTGCCGGTGTCGAAGTCGCCGCTGGTGACGCCGGACTTGTTGCATTTGACGGTCAGGTTGGTGACCATCTGGGCGAAGACGGTCTTGGCGGCGGTGTTGGGGATACCGATCTTGGAGAGGTACGGCGTGAAGGCGTCCATCGAGGTCCAGGCGTACTGGCGCGCGGGGCTGACGAGCGGGCGCTGGCCGAGTTCCAGGTAGTAGGCGACGCGGTCGAAGGGCGTGCCCGACGAGGCGGCGCTGAAGGTGTACGGGTTGACCACCGACCCGCCGAAGTCGCTGGTGACGGGGATGTCGAGGACATAGACCACGCGGTAGCCGTTCGCGACGGAGCCGACGTCCTCGGCGAGCGTGGGCGGCAGGGCGGCGACGGCCAGCCCGGCTGCGGGCGCGAGGGCGCCGGTCTGGATGTCGCGCACGCCGGAGACGGTCAGCGTGAGCGCGACGCCCGCGGGCTGCGGGGTCGTGATCAGCGTGACGGTCTTGAGGTCTTTGAAGAGCGTCGCGTCGAGGACGGTCACGCCGTTATCGAGCGCGAAGGACGAGGCGGTCACGGACGCGGCTGACAGCGGCGAGGAGAAGGTCACGCAGACGCGCCTGGCGTCATAGCCGGTGAAGGCCGAGAGCGGCGCGGGCGGATCGCGCGGCACGGGAGCGGCGGCGCGCTTGACGAAGACCTGCAGCACGCGGGTGGTGTACTGTGCGGCATTCTCAAGG
The DNA here is from genome assembly GCA_022704145.1 of Verrucomicrobiota bacterium. Classification (GTDB taxonomy): domain Bacteria; phylum Verrucomicrobiota; class Kiritimatiellia; order RFP12; family UBA1067; genus JAKJGY01. The sequence continues at coordinate 20,081 of JAKJGY010000044.1, read as the reverse complement.
AAGGTCCAGTCGCGCTGACCGCCGCTGGAGTTCACGGAGGCGTCGGGGTTGTTGCCGATACCGAGGCATGGCGTGTAGTTGGCGGTCGTGGCGCTGCCCCAGTGGTTGAACGCGAACAGGGTCTCGCCGGCCGCGGTGTTGTGGAGCTGCATCGAACCGTAGTCGCCGTTCGTCGGCTGGTCGCCGATATCGTAGATGTCGGCGCTGGCGCCCGGAACGGCGGCGCTGTTCGCGTACGTGTAGTTGCAGGGCCAGAACTCGATGTTCCCGACGGCGAAAGCGCCGGTGGTGACGTTGGGGGAGGTGCTGTACACGGCCAGGTTCGTGACGCTCTGCTGGAAGAAGGCGCCCGACAAGGTGGTGGGGACGCCCAGCTTGACGGCGTCCTGCGTGAAGGCGTCGGTCTCGGCCCAGACGTAGTAGAGCGGCTCTCCGGAGCGCTGCAGGGCCATGTAGTAGGCGACGCGCGCGAGCGGGATGTTCGCGTATATGGCGGAGGTGTTGGTGGTGTAGCCGACAGGGTCGCGACCGTACTTGACGGACGTCGGGGGCGTCAAGGTGTAGAGCGGCTCCCAGCCTGACAGGACCTCGGCCGGGACGTTGTCGGCGGCCAGGCCCGAGGCGGCAGGCGCGATGAACGTGCGCGCCTCGGAGAGGTTGGCGCTGAAGGGGCCGCCCTCGCCGGCCGGCACGAGGTCGGTGAGCGCGCCGCTGAACGTGAGGGTGGAGGTGACGCTCGGGTTGAGCCCGCTCACCGTCAGCGTGACCTTGCGCAGGTCGGCCGCGAGCGCCGAGACGGCGGTGACCGTGCCGGCCGGCGAGAGCGCGTAGGAGGCGGGGTTGGTGGCGGCGGGCGAGGCGGTCAGGTCGAGCGGCTTGGAGAACGTGACGCTCAGGCTGGTGGAGGTGACAGGCTTGACCGAGGAGAAGCCGGGCGGCAGGCGGTCGCCGTAAAGCCCGACGAGGTTGGTGACGACGGGATACCAGGCGTTGGCCATGTTGGTGTAGCCGCCCGCGTTGGGATGCAGGTTGTCGTACATGTCCGTCCGCTCGAGATAGGCGTGCATGTCGAGGAAATGCACGCGGCGGCCGAGGGCCCGGTGCGCCTGGACACGGCTTGCGACATAGGGGTTGAACTGGGTGGCGATGGCGACGTATTTCGTGTCGGTGTCGTCCGTGCCGCGCTTCATCAGGGTGGTGGCGACGATATGGGCGTAGGGGCGGGCATCGGCGATGCGCGCGATGAGGGCGTCCAGCTCGTCGATCGCCTGCTCGAAGTTGGGGTCGTTGGTGTCGTTGGTGCCGATGTGGACCAGAACGACATCCGGGTCGTCGATCGCGGCCAGCCAGCCGAGGATATACTCGTGGAGCCCGTTGCTGCCGGTGGGGTTGGAGATGCGCCAGCCGCTGTGGCCCTCGTGGTTGATCTCGGCGCCCAGGCCGGCCGCCGTATTATCGGAGGCCGAGCCGACCAGGTCGACGTTGTAGCCCTGGTTGGTGAGCGTGACATACAACGGCAGGCGGTAGCCGCCGGGCGTGTTGGAACCGTAGGTGATCGAGTCGCCAAGCGGCATGATCCGCAGGGGCGGGGGCTGCGCGAACACGACAAGGGCCGAGAGGCTGACGGCCGAGGCGAAGAGCGGAAGGGCAAGACGGTTCGGGCGCATAACGGACTCCTTTACGATTGAGACACTGAGGGACGGTTAGAGCTGTGAGCCTTTGGACGGACGGAGGACGATGTTGGTGATCTTGTTGGCGGTATCCTTATACTGGGTGTCGGCCTTCAGCTTGAGCCACGCCGGGTGCTCGCGGAAAAGCTTCCAGGCGGCGTCCTTCTCCGCCTGGTTCGCGAAGGCGAGCAGGTAGGTCAGGTTGGGGAGCCGGTCGCCAGCCAGCGCCGTACCGAAGAACACCGGGGGCATGCCGCAGGCGCGGAAGATGTCGATCTCGCCGCCCTGCTCGAACATCTCGACCTTCTTGGCGTTACGCTCGGGGGTATAGCTGTTATAGATACGGAGCTGCAGCAGCCGGTCGGGCGAGTCCGTGACCTGTTCGACGCGCGGGCAGGTCGGGAAGGCGTACAAGAGGGCGCTCGAGCAGGCGGTGTAGAGAGGGTCGCTCATCGGCGCGTCAAAGAGCGCGGCGGCGTCGCTCCGGTACTGCGCGTCGGCCAGCAGACGCTCCTCGCTGGCCGCCAGCGCCTTGAGGCAGGGGAACGCCGCGACCACGAACACTGAGGTGTCGTACTCCGCGTTACCCTCGTTCAGCGCGGCGGCCGACCAGAACACGCCGACCTTGGCGGCGCCCTGCCGGTTCAGCGCGGGGACCAGCGCCGTGTCGAAGACCGCCAGCAGCGCGTCGCGCTTCACCGGGCTCGAACAGACGTAGCGCTTCACCTCCACCCACTCGCGGGCCGCGCACGGCCCGCCCGGGACGGTGCGGCAAGAGACCAGACAGGACAGCACAGCCAGCAGGCACACCACACGGAAACCGGTTCTGAACAGCACGCAGCACCTCCTCCTGCGGGCCTCGCCCGCTTGACCCTACCCCACACAAGACCTAAAACACAAGTTGACCTATGTTAGCACGTCGAAAATTGACGTTACAACCACAATATCGCATCAAAGGGGTGGGGGCGCTTGACTCCCCCACAGGAAACGGAAGACAAGCTGAGGGCTCTTGCGCTATACTATTAAGACTTAGGGCCTATTATGCGAAAACCTCTTCTGCTGCTCGCCGTCGGCGCGTGCCTGACGGCCTTGTCGATCTGGGTATGGCGCTCCGGCACTCGTCCGCGGCCGGAGGGCGCGGGCCGTCCGGCAGGCGATGTGGGCCGTGCGCTCGCCTCGCGCGTGGCGGTGCGGCCGCGGCCGACCTTCGCGCGGCTGCCGCAGCTTGCGGCGCCGGCCGCCGCGACCCCCGCGCCTGCGGCGTCAGCCGCTGGCGCGCTGGACGAGGAGCGGCTCGAACCGTTGCGGCGGAGCTTCGTGCCGCCGCGCCGCACACCGCGCGCCGACCTGCCGGAGTCGCGGCAGGTGCTGCTGGCGAACCGCCTGGTCGCGATCCCAGAGGAGCCGTTCTTCCCGGAGGGACCCTCCGGCATGCAGACGCCCACGCCGCGCGGAACCACCCCCTACATCGTCAGCTTCCGCGAGCCGGTCACCGACGCGTCGCGGCAGCGCCTCACGGCCGTCGGCGCGACCCTTCACGGCTATCTCCCGCACCAGGCTGTGCTGGCCGAGCTGACGCCCGAAGGGCTCGCCCGCCTGCGGCAGCTCCCGGACGTGCGGGCCGCGGTCGAGTATCTGCCCTCCGACAAGATCCAGCCTTTCCTCGGCTCGCTCGCCGCCTCGCTCCCCGACAGCAGCGTCGTGAACGTCAACATCCAGGCCCTCACGCCCAAGGACGCCCCGGCGGTCTCGGAGGCGGTCCGTGCGACGGGCGGCCATGTGGACGGACTCGCCGACGCCTCCCGGCTGGGGCTGGTGCGCGCGGCCCTGCCGCTCAGCGCGGTCGCCGCGCTCGCCAGCCGCGCCGAGGTCCAGTGGATCGAGGAGCGGCCGCAGGTGGCCACGCGCAATGACCAGGCCGCAGCCGCCGCGCATCTCAACGCCACCAACGCCTGGCACACGTGGGGCCTCACCGGCAAGGGGCAGATCGTCGGACACGCCGACACCGGGATCGACACCGGCGTAGCCGAGACGATCCACGCCGACTTCCAGGGGCGGATCGTCGCCCTCATCGGCCGGGGCCGGCCCGGGGACCCCTCCGACCGCAACGGGCACGGCACCCATACGGCGGGCTCGATCCTCGGCACCGGTGCGGCCAGCGGCGGCAAATATCGTGGCATCGCCCACGAGTCCCGCATCGTCCACCAGTCCCTCACCGACCTCAGCGGCAGCTTTGTGGGCCTGCTCACCGGCGTCTACGCCCTGTTCGAGGAGAGCTACGGCTACGGCGCCCGGATCCACTCCGACAGTTGGGGTTCGGACACCTTCGGCGCGTATGACGGCGACTGCCGCGCCGCCGACCTTTTCGCCTGGGACAATCCGGACCACCTCGCGCTTTTCGCGGCCGGCAACTCGGGCCGGGACAGCAACGCCGACGGCGTGGTCGACGCCGTTAACGTGAACTCGCCCGGCTCGGCTAAGAACGTCCTGACCGTGGGCGCGTCGGAAAACGACCGGCCTGCGGGCAGCGGCGGCTTCTCCTCCTCCACCTGGTACACCAAGTGGGGCACCCGTTTCGCCACGGCCCCGATCCGCACCGACGCCATCTCCTACAGCGCCACCCCCTCGCCCTACCGGCAGGGCATGGCGGCCTTCTCCAGCCGCGGCCCGACCCAGGACGGCCGGATCAAGCCGGACGTCATCGCCCCCGGAACGGACGTGATCTCGTGCAAGTCCACGCTCGGCGGCAGCGGCTGGGGCACGCTGACCTCCAACACCAAGTACTCGTTTAACGGCGGCACCAGCATGGCCACGCCGCTGATGGCGGGCACGGCCGCGCTCGCGCGCCAGTATGCGGTCGAGCGCGGGGGGGTCACAAACCCCTCCGCCGCCCTGCTGAAGGCGATGCTGGTGGGCGGCGCTCGCTCGCTCACGCCCGGCCAGTACGGCACCGGCGCCACCCGCGAGATCCCGGCCGCCTCGCCTAACTCGGTCGAGGGGTGGGGGCAGCCCGATATCGCCGCCACGGTGCACCCCGCAGGCCGCATGGTGCGCCTGTTCGACCGCCTCAGCCCCGCCCACGGCGAGACAAACACCTTCGCGGTCACGGTCTTGAAGCCCGGAGAGACGCTCGATATCGCCCTAGCGTGGATCGACTACCCCGCCACTCTGGGCGCCGCCGTCGCCCAGGTGGACGACCTCGACCTGCTCGTCTCCTCGCCCGAGGGACTCACGCTGTACCCCAACGGCGGGAGCGCGCGCGACACGCTCAATACGGTCGAGACCGTGCGCGTGCCCACGGCCCAGCCGGGCCTCTACACCGTTCGCGTGATCGGCCACACGGTGCCCTACTCCGGGTTGACCGCGGCCCTGTACGTGCGGGGCGCCATCGACGCCCCGCCCGTCCTGATCCACACGCCGCTGACCGCGCAATACGCCGGACAGGGGCCTTATCCGGTCGCCTTCACCGTGCAGAGCCTCGCGCCCCTCACCAACGGACAGGCGCGCCTTTATTGGGCCTCGGGCGACGCCCAGGCGCCCACCGGCGCGTGGTGGCAGTCGGAGGCGGCTTGGCTCGGCGGCGCCGCCTACCGAGCCGAAGTGCCCTCCCAGCCGAACGGCACCCGCGTCTACTACTACCTGCAGGCCGAAACGGAGGGCCAGCTCACACGGCTCCCTGCGGGCGCTCCCGAACCGGCGGCGACGTTCGCCTTCCTGGTCGGCGCGCCCGTCGCCCTCGCGGTCGAGGGCGCCCCCGGCCGCTACGGCGCCGTCACCCCGCCCTACGGCACCAACACGCTGGTCGCGTCCTTCCCGTTCGTGGCCTCGGCCCCCGCCACGGTGTCCGTCTCGAACGGCCTGCGCCGCGCCTGCCGCGGCTGGTCGGGCACCGGCGACGTGCCCGCCACGGGCGCGTCCGCCACGGTGGCGCTGACCCTGGGCCAGGACAGCGCCCTCACCTGGGTCTGGGAGGACCAGTTCGCGCTGACCAACCGCTTCCGGCGCGCGGACAACAACACCGTCTTTGAGACGCGCGTCACGTGGCATGCCGCAGGCGCGCTGGCCGCAACCGAAACGGCCATGCCTTTAGGCTTCATCAGCGGGGAGCCCTACGGCTTCTGCGGCTGGAGCCTGGACGGCAGCCGCCAGCCGGACGCCACCTCCACCTCGCCGAACCCCGTCACCGGTATCCCGATGACGCATGCGCGCACGGCCCAGGCCGACTACCTGCCGTTCTGGGCCGATAGCGACGGCAACGGCCTGAGCGACTGGTGGGAGCTGCGCTATCTCGGGAGCGCCACGGCGGGCCTCGCGGCCGAGGATGACCCCGACGGCGACGGCTGGACCAACCTCGCCGAGTTCCTCGACAACACCGACCCGCGCGACCCCGCCCAGACGCCCACCCCGCCCGCGGTGACCGTCCATGCCCTCCCGACCTTCCAGACGGCCCATCCGCCTTGGACCGTCACCGCGACGATCACCGACAACCTGTCTGTCGAGGAGGCCTACCTCGTCTGGCGCGAGCGTAACGACGCCTCCTGGCAGGCGGTCGCGCTGGAGTGGGTCACCAACGACCTCTACGCCGCCGTCCTGAACCCGCCCTCCCACGGCTCGCTGCGCGTCGACTATTACGTGGTCGCGGCCGACCTGATCGGCTACTACGAGCCGGCCTTTGCGACGGTCAGCCCGCTCTACAGCGTCATCGGCGACTACGACTACGGCTGGCTGTCCGTCACGCCTGCGAGCCTGGGCATCGTGGAGGTGAGCACCGTCGCCAGCAACCTGGCCCTGACGGTGTCGAACCTGGCCGGGCCCGACCTGCTGTGGACCGCGCGCGTCGCCACCGCCGACGCCCCGTTCCCGGCCAGCCACCCCGGCTGGGCCCACGGCGGCTACAACGACGCCTGGTGCGCCACCACCAACCGCACCTGGAACGGCGAGCCCGTCTGGTACTGCGGCGACGCCCAGACCCGCCTCTATCCGGACGGCTGCCACGCCACGCTCGACACCCCGCCGTTCACGGTCGGCGCGGGCGGCGGCCTGCTCTGGCGCCAATGGATCAGGACCGAGGCTGACGCGGCCCCCTACTTCTGGGACGGCGCCGTGGTGCGTGTTTCGGAGGACGGCGGGGCCACGTTCGCCCTGGTCGAGCCTGTCGGCGGCTACCCCTACCAGATCTACCCCAACCCCGCCTCGCCGTTCGCGGCCGGCCAGCCCTGCCTGGCCGGTAACGGCGAGGGCTGGCAGACGCTGCTGCTCGACCTGCGCGGCTACGCGGGCCGCGAGGTGATCGTGCGCTTCGAGTTCGGGTCGGATTACTATGTCAACGACGAGGGCTGGTATGTGGCCGGTGTGGCGCCCTTCGCCTACGGCGCCGGAGCCCCCCCCTGGCTTGTGCCGCAGGGCGCCTGGGGCGGACGCCTGGCCGACGGCTGGCAGACCGGGCTCGCCCTTCAGGTCGAGCCTGCCGCACTCGCCTATGGCGAGGAGGTGGCTGGCTGTATCCGCTTCGAGAGCGGAGACCCCGACCTCTGTCCGGCCATCCCGCTGACCGTGCGACGCGGCCACGCCATCCGGACGACCGCCTACGGCCCCGGGCAGGCCTATTCCGACCGCGCGATGATCTTCCGCGACGGCTCGGCCCTGGTCACGCTCCAGGCCGAACAGCCCGGCGGCTACCTCTACTCCGTGGTGGTCAACGGCGTACCCCAGCCGGGAACCTACGGGTTTGACACGGTCACACGCACGCTGGACTTCGCGAACCCCACCGAAGACCTGCATATCGAGGCCTGGTTCGCCTACCGCACCTGGAACCTCACGGTGCAAAGCGCCTACGGAACGGCCACGCCCAGCATCGGCACCCACGCCTTCACCCACGGCGCGCAGGTCGAGGCCAGCATCAGCTCGCCTGTCACCATCGGCGGCTTCTCACGCGTCGCCTGCACCGGCTGGATGCTCGCCGGCGGCCTGCCCAAGCTCGGCACAGGGCCTTCAGCCGTCTTCGCGCTCACCAACCACGCCACGCTGGTCTGGTCCTGGGAGACCAACCACTGGCTCTACGCGCTCGCCGAGTCCAACGGCTCGGTCACCCCGCCCGGAGGCTGGTACACGGCCGGCCAGGACGCGTGCGTCACCGCCGTACCGTCCCCGTTCTTCCACCTGGTCAACTGGATCGGCGACACGGACGAGACGGTGGCGGAGGGCGACACGCTGCGGCTGCCGATGACGCGCCCGCGTATCGTGGTCGCCTATTTCGCCGAGAACCTCACCCTCACCCACAGCGTCCCCGAGTCCTGGCTGGCCTCGTTCGGCTGGACCGGAGGCTTTGAGGAGGCCGCCGAGGGCGACGCCGACGGCGACGGGCTGACCACCTGGCGCGAGTGGCTCGCCGGGACCGACCCGACCGACGCCCGCTCCGTGCTGCGGATCGCCGGCCTGAAGCACTCCGGCAAGGACACCTGGCTGACCTGGACCGGCGGCTCCACCAAGACCCAGGTCATCCAGTCCGCCGCCTCGCCGGCCGGCCCGTGGCTCATGCTCCACACCAACCTGCCGCCCACCCCCATCACCAACATCCTCGAACGGCCCGCAGGCGCGCCCGCCCGCTTCTTCCGCGTCATCGTGCCCTGATACGCAGGGCGCCCACACACAAGACCTCACCGATACGTTAACCGCCCGCTGAACAGGCGCCGCCCGGTTACAGGCCCTCTTTGTGTCGCATAACTAATAGTTATCATATCCCGGACCGGTATCGCGTGGCACGGCCCTCCGCCCGTGAGCCGGGCCAGGCCAGGTACGGCTGGATGTCGCAGGACGGCCGCCCGCCAGACCGATAGAAGCGCGCGAAAGAGTGGCGCCCAACGCACGCACCCGACTCTTGCTTGGTCATTCCTTGCTTGCTATTAGTGCCTTACGAACGAACAACACGGCTAATTAGCAAGTTGTTTGGGAATGATGGAATGTGGGAAGATCACTTCGGCTGTTTCGGCCACAAGCCCATCATTCCACTATTCCATCATTCCAGTTTTCCAGTCTTCCAATTTGGGTTGCGGCCTCCGCGCCCGCATTAGACCTTCTTCCGGGCCATGATGGCGCACAAACAGAAGCCGGGAGATCCGCGAGATCCGTAGCTTCCCCAAAAGTGCCCGTCACACCGGCAGCACCCGGGCGATCCGCGAGATCCGTATCCTCCCCAGGCGCGACGCACACACCTCACAGCCGACCCCGCTTGATGATCAGGGCGAGCACCGCGATGTCGGCCGGGTTCACACCCGGGATACGCGCCGCCTGGCCCAAGTTCTCCGGCCGCACCCGATCCAGCTTCTCGCGGCTCTCAAACCGCAGCGTGGGCGCCTTCCAGTAATCCAGCCAACCCGGGATCGCCACCCCCTCCTCCGCACGCGCCCTTGCCGCCGCACGCTCCTCCTGCGCGATATACCCCTGATACTTGATCCGGATCTCGACCTGCCGCTGAACCTCGTCCGGCAGGTCACCCCGCGCGCCCGGCAAAGACCGGTAGCTCATCTCCGGCTGCGCCAGCAACGTCGCTAGCGCGACCCCGCCCTCGCGCACCTGCGCCAGGCGCTCCAGCTCGGCCGTCACGGCCGCCTCATAAGCGCGCGTGCGCGCCCGACTCGACTCCGACGCCACGCCGAGCGCATCAGCCTGACGGAGCAGACGATACCGCGCATTGTCCTGCCGCAGGAGCAGCCGCCGTTCGGCTCGTGAGGTGAACATCCGATACGGCTCATCCGTGCCCTTGGTCACCAGATCGTCGATCAGAACCCCGATATACGCCTCCTGACGGCTCAAAACCAGCGGCGTCCGCCCCAACACCTGGAGCGCCGCATTCGCGCCCGCCATGAAACCCTGCGCCGCCGCCTCCTCGTAACCCGTCGTGCCGTTCACCTGACCGGCCAGATACAATCCCGCCACACGCCTGCTCTCCAGCGTGTGACGCAGCTCACGGGCGTCCACCGCGTCATATTCAATCGCATAGGCATGGGCCGCGAAGACTGCGCGCTCCAGCCCCGGCACACTCCTAACCATCGCCTCCTGAACCTCCCGCGGCAGGCTGTTCGACAGCCCGTTGGGGTAAATCCACTCTGAGCCCCGTCCCTCGGGCTCCAAAAACACGTGATGACGCTCCGCAGAGGTGAACTTCACCACCTTGTCCTCGATCGAGGGGCAATAGCGCACCCCCGTACCGGTGATCGAGCCCCCGTACAGCGAGCTGGCCGACAGGTTGTCCCGGATAAGCTCATGCGTCCGCGCTGTGGTATGCGTCAGCCAGCAGGGGATCTGACCCGCACCCGGGCGCCACGGCAGCCACGTGTTCCACGTGGAACAATCCGCCTCCTCGTCAGGGGCGAACCCGCCCCGAAACGCCGCCTTATCCTCATGAGCCGGGCCAGCGCCGAGACTCGCCACATGCCCTCGATTATGGGATAGACCCGTCGTCGTGCCCTCGACTCCCTCCTCCAGCGGGTACGCGTCCCCGTCTGAGGCAAAGGATTGTTCCACGTGGAACATTCGTGCGCTTTCGGAGAAGAACGGCGGGGGCGTCTCGCCCGGCTGCGCCTCGGTGGCCTCCCAGCGGATGCTCCTGGCCAGCAGGCGAGGGGGTGTTCCGGTCTTCAGTCGGCGCAGCTCAAAGCCGAATGACCGCAAGGCGCCCGAGAGGGCATCCGCAGCCGGTCGGCCGTCACCCGCGCCCGGCACCGACTCGCGACCCACATGGATGCGACCGGTCAGCGCGGTACCAGCCGTGATCACCACGGTCTGCGCACGGATCTCGCCCACGCGCGCGCAACGAACCCCGGTCACACGTGCCTCCGTTCCCAGGAGCCCGACCACCTCATCCTCCAGCAGGCACAGTCGGCGGGTGTGCCCGATGACCGCCTGCATCCGTTTGGCGTAGGCCCGCTTGTCGCACTGGACACGCGTGGCTTGCACGGCCGGCCCGCGGCTGGCGTTGAGCGTCCGAAACTGGATACCGCACAGGTCGGCGTTACGACCCATCTCGCCGCCCAGTGCGTCCAGCTCGACCACCAGGTGCGACTTGGCCAGCCCGCCGATGGAGGGGTTGCACGGCATGCGTGCGAGTGCGTCGGCCTGTCCGCTGATCAGCAGCGTCGTGCAGCCGAGACGCGCGGCGACCCTTGCGGCCTCACAGCCTGCATGGCCTCCGCCGACGACCACCACCTCCCAGTGACGCGCCGTCGCCTCCGGCTTCCCTCCCTTACCCTGTCCCGGTCGCTCGCACATGCAACGCTCTGTCGCCATCTCGACTCCTCTTCCTCGTCACGTCCTTGTTGCGCGGTATTCCCCACCTTCTCGTAGGCTCACTCACTCACGCAGTCGGAAGCCGCAACACATAAATGGGGCACGGGTATGAGGGAACGGTGGACGGGTGGGGTTTGAGACCGACACAGCCGAAGTGAGCTTCCCATATCCCCACATTCCATCCTTCCAGCACCTTGTCTTCTAACGCAGGCGCGCCCGCAACCCAATTGGAATGTTGGAATATTGGATGGGGGGTGTTGAATCGCGTGCCTTCGCATGGATCTTCCATCCTTCCCGTATTCCATCATTCCCAAACTACTTGTTTTTGCGTGCTGTTGTTGCACTAAGGGCTTAAATGACCTGTTCATCCATCCGTCTGACCCACACCCACGAGACGCTGATGAACTTCCCCGGTTGACGTTAGCCGACGTGCAAGTCTTAAACTATCGACAGGCTCGAATATGGTCATTCGATACTCGTTTATCGGTATAGAGGGGCCCTGCATTCGTTCTAAACCGTTGTATTAGAACGACTTACCATACCACATAGCAAATGGTCGGCCTGTCCTGCAAGTTCAATCGATCAACACTTATCAACCAGTTATCAACACCCATCCGGCGGATTGATTTTGCTTGATTTCAGGCCGTCTCCTGTTCTCACGGGAGCGTCGGCGGCCGACCCGCTCCGACCGCGCTACCGTAAGCGGTGGCATAGGTGCTGGCCATGATCGCACAGGCGAACGGCAGGGTGAAGATCGTGCCGAAGCAGAGCGCGTTCCCCGCCGAATAGACAATCCCCGCCAGCAGGCCCATCAGCAGCGGTCTGACCATCTCGCCCGAGCTGAGGCCCTCGAACACACGCTTGAAGGCGTCGAGCGCGCTCAGCTTGCCGAAGACGATGAACATCAGACACCAGATCAGCAAGGGGAAGGTGGCGACGCTCACGATCATCAGAAGCGGGACGCCGAGCGGCGGCACGAGCAGGCACAGGCAGAGCAGGAAAAACGGGAGGATCTGAAAGATGACGCAGCAGATGAACACCTGCAGGAAATAGTCGAAGCCCTTGAAGATGTCCGCCACCTCGGGCTGGTCGCCGGTGCCGGCCAGCAGCCGCTGGCAGATGAGCAGCACCCCGGCCAGCATCGGACCCTGGAGCACGCCGCAGGTGGTCCCGGCGAGCGCCGTGCCGATCAGTCCGGTCAGGAGCATCAGGCCCAGGTTGTCCTGCATGACCTTCCAGCCGCGTTTGAATTCCGTTCCAATATCGATCGTCCGGCTAACCATGGCTCACCCCCCCTATACGGTCGGCCGCGACAAGCGAGCCGAACGTTGTCCGATATCATAAACGGTCCTGAAGCGTTGCGCCACAGCAAAACCCGCTGCGCGCCGGGAGCGGAGGCTTCTAGCCGCAACACGCCTCTCAGAGGCGCTACGCCTCAGCGGCACGCGTCATTTGCCGACGCAGAAGCGGCTGAAGACGGCGTCGAGCAGGTCATCGGAATAGACGCGTCCGACCAGGCGTCCGGCCGCCTCGGCCGCCTGCCGCAGATGGTTGGCCGCGATGACCAGCAGGTGGGGACCGCCCGCGAGCGCCGCGGCCGCCGCGCCGGTCTCCGCCGCCGCACGGCGCAGTTCCTCCTCCTGGCGCAGCGACACGACCGGCGCCTCGCACGCCTCGCCCTCGAGCCCGAGGCGCGCGGCCACGGCCTCGCGGAACGCGTCAAGCCCCTCGCCGGTCAAGGCCGAGACCCGGACGGCACCGAGGCCCTCGCCGCGCCGCAAGGTCTCGGCGCATGGTTCCAGGTCGCCCTTGGTCAGCACATAGACCGTCCGTGCCGCGTCCAGGCCGCACGTCACCGCCTCCGGCCACGGGGCGCTGCCGTCGATCAGCCTGACATTCACGTCCGCCTGGCGGAGCAGGCCAAGCGTCCGCTCGATCCCCGCGCGCTCGACCGGCTCGTCCGTCTCGCGCAGCCCGGCGGTATCCACCAGCCGCACCGCCACACCCTTGAGGTCGATGGTCTCCTCGATGGCGTCGCGCGTGGTGCCGGGACACTCGTGCACCAGTGCGCGGCTGCGCCCCAGGCAGGCGTTCAGGAGCGAGGACTTCCCGGCGTTGGGGGGCCCGCTCAGCACCACCAGGGCGCCGTCTCGCAGCAGGTGCCCCGTACGCCAGGTGTCAGCCAGCAGGCGGAGTTCGCCGAGCAGTTCCGCCAGCTCGGCCTCCCTCCCGCTCAGGAAGCCTTCGGGCACCTCCTCCTCGCTGAAGTCCAGCAGGTGTTCCAGCTCGGCGCAGCAGGCGGTCAGGCGGTCATAGAGGACCGACACGCGCGTGCCGAGCGCGCCGTCGAGATGCGCGCGGGCCACCTGCGCCGAGCGCTCGGTGCGCGCGCGGATGAGGTCGCAGACCGCCTCCGCCTGGGTCAGGTCCAGCCGTCCGTTGAGGAAGGCCTGTCGTGTGAACGCGCCCGGCTCGGCGAGGCGCGCCCCGGCCGCGAGGACGGCGTCCAGCAGGCGTCGCGAGGGGAGCGCGCCGCCATGCCCGTGAAGCTCGAGCGTGTCCTCGCCGGTATAGCTGCGCGGGGCGCGGCTGACGAGCACCAGCACATCATCGACGGGCGCGCCGGTGGCCGGATGACGGAGGCGGGCATGGTAGAAGGTGCCGGAGCGTCGCCGTGAGGGCGGCTCGCCCGCGCCTGCCACAAGGCGGTCGCCCAGCTCCAGCGCGCCCGGTCCCGAAACCCGCACCACGCAGACCCCGGCCGGGCCGGGCGCGGTGGCGAGCGCGGCGATCGGGGCCTCTGGGGGCAGCTCGCTCATCACAGTCGCTCCGAGTTACGGGTGAGGGCGCCCGCGCCACGGCGGGGCTCAAAGCCCCGCGAACGGGTTCACCGAGAAGCCCCCGCGCGGCGGACGGGTGTCACGCGGTTTGGCGCCCGCCCCGCCAGCAGGCGGACGGGCCCCCCCGCCGGACGGTCGCCCTGCGGGGGCCGCGGACGGGCGGGCGGCGGCAGGCGACTTGGCGCTCAAGGCGATACGGCGGCGCGCGACATCGACGCTGAGCACGCGCACCTTCAGCCGGTCCCCGGTCTTGACCACCTCGGCAGGGTCGCGCACATACCGGTCGGAAAGCTCCGACACATGGATCAGGCCGTCCTGGTGCACGCCGATATCGACGAAGGCGCCGAAGGCGGTCACATTCGTCACGACCCCCTCCAGCACCATGCCGGCCTGGACATGCTCGAACTCGGTGACGTCGTCGCGGAAAGCGGGCGCCTCGAAGGTGGCGCGCGGGTCACGCCCAGGCTTCTTCAGCTCGGAGGCGATATCGCGCAGCGTCGGCTCGCCCACGGATTCGGAGACATACCGGGCGAGGGGGATACGGTCGACGCGCTCGGGGTGGCCGATCAGCTCGGCAAGCGGCACGCCCAGGTCGCGCGCCATCTGCTCGACCAGCTCGTAGCGTTCGGGGTGCACGGCGGAGGCGTCGAGCGGGTGCTCGCCGCCGCGGATACGCAGGAAGCCGGCGGCCTGCTCGAAGGTCTTCGGCCCGAGACCGGGCACCTGGCACAACTGGCGGCGGCTGGTAAAGGCGCCCTTCTCGTCGCGGTAGGCGATGATCCTGCGGGCCAGCGTGGCGCCGATCCCGGAGACGCGCGTCAGCAGCGGCGCGCTGGCCGTGTTCACCTCGACACCCACATGGTTGACGCAGCTCACGACCACCTCGTCGAGCTTGTCGGCCAGCAGGGACTGGTGGACGTCGTGCTGGTACTGGCCGACCCCGATGGCTTTGGGGTCGATCTTGACCAGCTCCGCCAGCGGGTCCTGCAGGCGGCGGCCGATCGAGATCGCGCCACGGATGGTCAGGTCCAGCTCCGGGAACTCCTCGCGCGCCACCTCCGACGCGCTGTACACGGAGGCGCCCGACTCGCTGACCGACACGACGAGCACGTCTTTGACACCCGCCTCCTTGAGCACGCCGCGCACGAAGGACTCGGTTTCGCGGCCGCCCGTGCCGTTACCGATCGCGATGGCGTAGGGCCGGTGTTTGGAGACCATGCGGCAGATGTCCACCTTGGCCTCGATCAGCTTGCGCTCGCCCTGCGACGGATAGATCGTGCAGGTGTCCAGAAACTTGCCTGTGGCGTCCAGCACGGCACATTTGCAGCCGGTGCGCAGGCCCGGGTCGACGCCGAGCACCTTCTTTTCGCCCATCGGCGCCTGAAGCAAGAGGTTCCGCAGGTTCTGCGCGAAAATCTCGACCGCCGCACGGTCCGACTTCATTTTCAGTTCGACCGACACATCGATCTCCACGCTGGGGGCGATCAGGCGCTTGTAGGCGTCCTCAGCGGCCGCCCTCAACTGCGCGCCGAAAGGGAGCGCCTCGTCCAGGTTCAGAAGCTCGCCGATACGCCGCAGGAGCGGCTCGGCGTCGCACACCAGACGCACGCGCAGCACGCCTTCGGTCTGGCCGCGCCGCAGCGCGAGGAAGCGGTGCGACGGGATGACGGCCACCTTCTCCTTGAAGTCATAATACTGCTCGAACTTGGTCGGCTCGGAGGGCCGCGGCTCGACCACCTCCGACACCACGACGCCGTCGCGTGCGAAGGCCTGGCGCACCAGCCCGCGGATATCGGCATTCTCCGAGACCCCCTCCGCCACGATATCGCGCGCGCCGCTCAAGGCCTCCTCGGCGTTCGCGACGCCCAGCGCCTCGTTCACGAACGCTGCAGCCGAACTCTCGGGGTCGCCCGGCGCCTGCGTGCGGATCAGCTCGGCCAGCGGCTCGAGCCCCTTCTCCCGCGCGATCATGGCCCGGGTGCGGCGTTTGGGCTTGAACGGCAGGTAGAGGTCCTCCAGCTCGGCCTTGGAGGTACAGGTCTCGATCTTCCCGCGCAGGTCCTCCGTCAGCTTGCCCTGCTCGCCGATCGAGTTCAGGATCGTCGCGCGCCGCTCTTCCAGCTCGCGGTGGTAGGACAGGCGGTCCTGGATCTTGAGGATCTGCACCTCGTCAAGGTTACCGTGCGTCTCCTTGCGGTAGCGGGCGATAAACGGCACTGTGTTGCCCTCGGCCAGCAGGCGTACGACCGCCGCGATCTGCCGCGGGGTGATACCGGTCTCATCGACCAGCCGTGTGAGGGTTCCCTGTCCGACGTCGACAATTTCAGCCGCTGGTGCCATCGCCACAAACTCCCTTTATCTGCCGACCCTTCCGGAACGCGAAAAACCCCGAAAAAAACCACAAGCGGCTGGTCTTTCCGGGGTCATTCAGATGGTTGCCTCATTAGGATTTGAACCTAAACAAGCAGATCCAGAGTCTGCTGTGCTACCGTTACACCATGAGGCAAAAGCCGTTCCTCTCGAAAACGGAAGCCGTATCATACCCGAAACGGCGTACGAAAATCAATTGTGAAATCGCCACTCAGTTGATGCGCAGCGGCATCAGCACATAGAGGAAGGGCAGGCCGCACTTGAGCAGCGCGGGGCTGTGTCCGTCGTTCAGCTCGAAGAACACCTCGTCGTCGTCGATGTTCCTCAGCGGATCCATCACGTACTCCGGGTTGAAGATGATCGAGATCTCCTTGCCCGCGTACTTCACCGCCACCGTGTCGCGCCCTTCGCCGACGTCCGGCGTCTGGGTGGAGATCGTGAGCTGGTTGGCGGAGAAGGTCAGGCGGGTCGCGTTGGACTTGTCGGTCGTGACGACCGACACGCGACGCAGCGCGGACAGCAGCATTTCACGCTCGATCGTCACGCGCTCGGAACACCCGCTCGGGATCACCTGACGGTAGTTCGGATAGACGCCGTCGATCAGCTTGCTGCTGAGCACCGTGTCGCCCAGCTCAAACACCACCTGGTTCTTCTGGGCGTAGATCTTGAGGTCACCGTCGCTGCCCAGGATGCGCATCAGCTCGCCGACCGCCTTGGTGGGCAGGATCATCTCGGTCTCGGCCTCGGGCGGGAACTCGATCTCATGCTCGACCAGCGCCAGACGACGCCCGTCCGTCGCCACCATCGTCAGCTTGTTCTCCTTGAACGCCATCAGCACGCCGTTCAGCACGCGGCGGGTCTCATCCAGCGAGGCGGCGTAGCTGGTCTTGCGGAGCATCTCGCGGAACGCCCCCTGGTCGATCCGGTAGCAGACCTTGCCTTCGGTCGCGGGAACCGGCGGAAAATCACGGGTGGGCAGTCCGATGATCTTAAAGAAGGACGAGCCGCACTGCACGGTGGCGACGTCATCCTCGTTGACCTCGATCTGGATACGGCTCTCGTTCAGCTCGCGGATGATGCTCGCCACACGGCGGATCGGCAGCGTGGTGCTCCCCGTCTCCTGTCCCTCGCAGGGGATGTAGCACCGCGCCGAGATATCCAGATCGGTCGTGGTGATGCACATCCGATCCCCTTCCACATGGATCAGCGCGTTGGTCAGAATCTGGATCGCCCCCTTAGAAGGCACCACATTCTGAACGGTCTGCAACCCTTCCAGAAACTTGGACCGGAGAACTGTGAACTTCATACGCGCAACTCCTCTTCACGAAACTCAATAAGCACTCAGTTTAGCCTAATAAGGGTAATAGAGTAAAGTAAGATTAGAAGTAACAGTAGGGGGGATAAAAAGTGTTGATAACATCATAACCTGTTTCATTATAAAGAGTTAAGTTAAAATCAATCTTTCTGGTAACCTGTTGATAACGGGAAGACAAAGGTCCGTAAGCGGGGAGTCCTGGAGGGGGGCTGTGAAAAAGCGAAGGGTTCTCGACCAACAATCAACGGGGTATTGAAAGGGAATGAACAGGCTATGAACAGGCACGGTTAAAGATGGAAAGCGACCGGATCACGCCCGAGCTTGCGCGTCAGCTCGCGAACGGAGTCGCGCAATTCAGGCTCGACCTGCAGCCGGTCCTGGATCGTCTTGCACGCATGCACCACTGTGGCGTGGGTCTTGCCGAACGAGTTGGCGATCTCCGGAAGCGAGGAACGGGTGAGCTTACGGCAGAGGAACATCGCGACCTGACGCGGAGCGGAGAGCGAACGCGGCCGCCGCTTGCTCGACATGTCCGTCATGCGCAGGTCGAAGAAATCGGCCACGGCGCGCTGGATGTCGTCGAAGGTGATATCCTTCTGGCGCTCCTCGCTCAACTGATCCTTTAAGAGCATGCGCAACAGGTCGAGGCTCAGCGGCTGCTGCTGATTGAGCGAGGAGAACGAGACCGCGCGCGTGAGGGCGCCTTCGAGGCTCCGGACGTTCGACTTGATATTGTCGGCGATAAAGGTCAGCAGCGGGTCGGGCAGGCGCACGCGCGTCAGCGACTGCTTATACCGCAGGATCGCGAGGCGCGTCTCAAAATCCGGCGATTCGATCTCGGTGACCAGCCCCCACTCGAAACGCGAGACCAGCCGCGGCTCAAGCCCCTTCAGCTCGCGCGGCGGCAGATCGCTGGTCATGATGATCTGCTTGTGCGCGTCATACAGGGCGTTGAACGTGTGGAAGAACTCCTCCTGGAGGCTCTCCTTACCGGCCAGGAACTGGATGTCGTCGACCAGCAGGACATCCGCGCTCCGGTAACGGTTACGGAACTCCATCGTCGCGCGATTCTTGAGGGCCTCCACATACTCGTTGAGCAGAGTCTCAGAGGAGACATAACAGACGCTGACGGGCGGCGACTGGAGGATGCGGTGCCCGACCGCCTGCATCAGGTGGGTCTTGCCGATACCGGTCTGACCGTAGATGAAGAGCGGGTTGTAGGCGCGCCCGGGCGACTGCGAGACGCCCAGCGCCGTGGCGTGGGCGAAACTGTTCGAGGGGCCGGTGACAAAATTCTCGAAGGTGAAAATCGGGTTGAGCGGACTGGCGATGACCGAGGCGGTGGCCTTGTGGCGCTTTTTGGAGGCCGGAGGACGAGGCTCCGCACGCGGCTCGGCCGCTGGACCATCGGCAACGAGCACCGAAAAGTGAACCGTCAGATCGCCGGGCGCGCCTGAGGCGCGCAGCGCATCGACGATCATACTCCGGTAGTTATCCTCCAGCCAGGTCTGGCAGAAGTCGTTGTCCACGTTCAAGATAAAACGTCCGTCATGAATGCCGACCGGACGGATGATCTCGATCCAACGGGCGTACACGTCGCCGTTCAAAACGTCTTTAAGATGCGAGCAAGCTTTCGACCACAAATCGGGAGCGTTCATAGGGATCTCAAAATCTGAATGGGCCTAGGAGAGGCACGCCAGAACCGGCGGTGAAGACCGCTTCCTTACAAGATACAGTTGAACCACAATTGAGCCTGCCGGGACAAGGGAAAAAAATAATCAATCCATCAACAGGTTATCAACAGGCTCAGGCGGTCTTGTTAAAAACCCCTCGGCAAGGCAGTTACGCCGATTCCAGAACGCCCTTTACCGCTTGCTCAAGTCAGGCTTACGGTCAGTTGTTAACAGTTCGCTTACAGGCCAAGAAGGCAAAAAATCGACCGTTTGAGTATTGTAACTATCTGATAATAAAATAGTTACAACAGAACTTATTCCGTCCTCGTATGCCGGATCGTCTCCTCTGCCGAGGCTTATGGACAAGGCGGGTTGCGTCACCCGGCGGACTCCCTCGCGCCACAGGGCGAGTGGGCGTCCGTTCCTGCGGCGCCGCAAGGGTTTATCTACAGCCGGATTTGAAGGCATTATGAACACCGGCTGTGCCCAAACCCCACCGACGGCAGCCATCCGGCAACTGACATGCGCACGCGGCTGTCACAGGATGCTGAGGGCGGTGCCCGCGTTGTAGACCAGGTAAGCCCTGCGGCCGGCCGCGTCGGTGCGGATGTTCCAGCGCAGAGGCAGGTTGTGGCCCGAGAATGAGCCGCTGAGCGTACCGGAACAGGTGGCCAGCGTGTAACGCAGGTCCTTGTTCAGCGCGGCGGGGTCGGCAACCTCCAGCGCCAGGCCCGAGAGGTCGAGGTCGCCCTGCACGTGGAGACGGTCGCAGGAGCCGTCCGAGGCCAGGGCCACCTTCAGCACGCCGCTCAGCGCGCAGGGGGAGGCCAGCGTCAGCGTGCCGTACGCGCCCGCGTCGCCGGGCGTAAGCTCACCCGTCACCGACAGCAGCGCGTTGTTCGTCACCAGGCCGCCGCCGCCCAGCGCG
>JAKJGY010000229.1 GCA_022704145.1 Verrucomicrobiota bacterium | reverse complement strand
GCCATGTTCGAGAGCAGCAGCTCCTGCGCCGGGAAATCCAGCAGCGAGAAGACCTCTTGCGCCAGCCTACGCGGCAGCATGCGGAACAGCAGGCACCGGTCCTGATCGCGGACAGTGGCGATCAGCTCGGCGATCTCAGGCGCGGGCTGCGCCGCCAGGAACACGCGCAGGTCGTTGAGGCGGCCCTCCTCGATCATCTCGATGATGTCGGGCAGCAACAGTCCGCTCAGCACCGAGACCGGCGCCTGCCGCGAGGCATCCTCCTCCTCCTGCTCCCCGTCCGACCAGCGCCGCAGCCGCTCGATTACCCCCTCGAGGTCGTCGAGGTTCACCAGCTCGTGCTTCGCCTTGTCCGCCTCGATGGCGCGCGCCAGCTTGGACAGCTCGGCCAGGTACTCATGCTGCGCGGAGGCGGGCACGTAATACATGAACAGCAGATGGACCGACCAGCCGTCCGAGTTGCCGTATTCGATCCCGGACGGGCTCCAGCCGATGGCGCAGGCCAGCTCTCCGGTCTGGTGATCCGCACGCGCGTGCGGGCTGGCCACGCCGTAACTGAGATAGGTGAGGGACTGGGCCTCGCGGCGGAGCACGCCCTCCAGCAGTCCGAAGCCGTTGGGGATGGCCGGCGTATTGGCAAGGCACGCGGAAAGCAGCCTGAGCGCCTCTGCCTTGTCGGACGGCGGAAGCTCGATGACCCGACCTTCGTCGATCGCCTTTGACAGCGCGCGTATTCGGTTCATCGCCGCCTCCGTTATCTTACAGCAGTATCCCTGATACCATCCACCTGCCGGCACGATCCGACCCGCACAAGCCGGGCGTACAGTACACGATACCGTTCGGCCGTGTCAAGGCACGCTCAGCCTCGTGTCGGTTAAGGCGGCAATATGCCGGGCGTCCGGCCGTTCTATCAGCCAACCGGAGGCGGTTATGGAAACTGTTCGCATGGGAAACCTGTCACCGACACACCCGGACAGCCGTAACGCGCGGACGCGGGCCTTCGCCGCGCTTGCGGCCGCGCTGCTGCCTCTGGCGGCCGCGGCCACGGCCGCGGTCGAACCGCAGCGGATGTTCTTCGGGTTCGGCACCTCGAAGCCCGACGATCCGGCTGCGCTGCGGCAGCGGGGGGCTGACGCGGTCTGCGGCGTCCGAGAACGCCTCGCGGGCCTCGGTTACGAGACGAGCGTCCTGCTCGGGGGCGACGGGAAGGTGGCGGAGTCGGGCGTCCGGACGACGGGCCGCGTGACGTGCGCGGCCGTGACGAATGCGTTGGCGGAGCTGCGGCAGCGGCTGGGAACGAACGACACCGTCATCCTCTACTCGCACACACACGGTGTCAAGCGGCGAGGCGACTGGCCCGGCGGTATGCTTCTGGACAAGGGGGCCGAGGGCTCGGGCGACCGCAGACCCGGACTGAACTGGGCGCACTACGCCGAACAGCTCCTCTCGCTGCCGGCGAGAACCGTCGTCGTACTGACCCTGTCGTGCCATTCAGGCGGCCTCGTAGAGCACCTTAACACCGACGAGAAGTCCCGCAGCCAGTGGCAGGCGCGGCGGGAGCAAGGGCGAGATTTCGTCGTCCTGACCAGCCAGAACGCCACGGCCCTCTCCAATCCGCGAAGCATCGACGGGGAGACCATCAACCCCTTCACCTACGCCGTGTTCCGCACGTTCGAGAGCGCGGCGGACGGTTACCGGCGCGGGCAGGCGGAACGGGCTCCGGACGGGAAGATCTCGCTTGCGGAACTGACCGAGTACGTCATTGACGAGGCGAAGAGGCATACGCGCGCGAACGACGCAGCAAACGACCCCGATCCGCAAGTGACAGGCTCGTTCGATCCCAACCGGATTCTCGCTGTGCTGCCGTCCGCGTCCGCGCCACCCCCGTTGCCGCTGGTTGAGGAGCTGGTTTCGGAGGGCGAGCGGTGGAGCTGTACGGCGGACGCGAAGCCGCTGAGCGGCCTGCTGCTCAAGCCGGCGGGAGCGGGGCCCTTTCCGGCCGTCGTGCTCAGCCACGGCCGCGGTGGCAACGCGCAGGCGATTATGCGTGCGCGTGGGGCGGAGCTGGTGAGGGCGGGCTTCGTCTGCATCGCGACCGACTACACGCACGCCGGACAAGAGAGCGGACGGGGCATGAGCGCGAACCGGAAGCTGACGCAGGTCGGGGCCTGCCCCGAGAACGTCTGCCGCGGCCTCGCCTGTATCGAGATCCTGCGGCAAACCAAAGAGGTTGACCCGAAGCGTATCGCCCTGTACGGCCACAGCATGGGCGCGTTCCTGACGATCGCGCTGGCCGCCGCCGCGCCGGACCAGGTCGCCGCCGCCGCGATCACGGCGGGCGGCGTAGTGCCGGACGGCGTCGCGGCGGCGGCGCCGACGGTCAGCGTCGCCACGCGCGTGTGCGCGCCCTTCCTGATCCTGCACGGCACCGCCGACACGACCGTGCCGCCCGAGCGCTCGGAACTGCTGAAGAGGACGCTCGACTCACAGGGCGTGCCCAACGCGCGGTACCTGTTCGAGGGTGTCGGCCACGGTCTGCCTAACGAAAAGACCGACGAGGTCCACCGCCTCCTGCGCGAGTGGTTCGCCAAGCAGGCTGCGGCGGCCCAAGCCCGCTGACGGCAGCAGGTAATCGAAGAGCCATGTCAAGGGCGTGCCGTGTCGGTCCATGCCGGTACGGCGGGACGTCTCGGACGCCTGATGGCGTGCACGGCATATAACAACGTCTACGCCGAAGTTGGGGTTACCTCGCTCACTTGCCTGAGCGTGGGCGGCGTGTTATTCTTGACACACCTCTGGAGGTGTGTCAATGACCAGCTACCATCCAACCTTGTGGCGGACGTGCCGGACGCTGGCGAACGGCAAGCGGTTGCGCTGCCTGCGTGCGGTGCTGAAAGAGCCGGGGCTCACGGTCGGCGAGGTCGCCGCGCGGGTCGGAGTCGCCGAGAATCACGCGGGCGAGTGCCTGCGCGCGCTACAGGCGCGCGGGCTAATCGAGGCGCGCCGCCACAGCCGCTGGGTCAGGTATGTGCCCGTGCCTGATCCGCTCGTGCCAGTCGCGCGACCCCTTCTCGTGGCGCTGCGGGTGGCGTTGGTCACGGCGTGTGGCGAACCGGCCGACGTGTTTCGCATGCTGACCGGCTTCACGCATCCGAGAAGGCTGGTGATCCTGCGCACGCTGAGCGAGAACGGCCCGCTCTCGCTCGATGAGCTTGTGCGAGCCACAGCTATTACCGCGCGCGCCCTCTACCGACATTTGGACAAACTACTGGCCCGTGGCCTCGTTGAGAGGGAAGACGACGGCTGGCGTCTGGCTGCCAAACCGTCGTCACTGGCCACGGCGCTTCTTGAATTAGCGACGCGACAGGATCCTGACACACCTCCGGAGGTGTGTCAAAGGAGAAGACGCGGAGGCGCGCACTCATGAGAAGGAGCACTCGTTATCTTCCGGTACTTTTGGGCCTGTTCGCCGCCGGGCGGGCGCAGGTCGGCCTGGCGCAGAACCCGCCCTACGACGTCTTCCCTGTCGCGGAGCCGCCATATTACCGCATCCGTTATGAGGGTTCCTCTAAGCCGGGCGAACTGGTCTATCCGGTGAGCTACACCGTGTGGGTGCCGCAGGGCGCGAAGACCTTGCGCGGTGTGATCGTGCATCAGCACGGCTGCGGCGAGGGGTCGTGTAAGTCCGGCCTGACCGGCGCGTATGACCTGCACTGGCAGGCGCTGGCGCGCCACCACGGCTGCGCCCTGTTGGCCCCCGCCTACGAGCAGCCCGAGAAGGCCGACTGCCAACTGTGGTGCGACCCGCGCAACGGTTCGGACGCCGCCTTCCGGAGGGCGCTCGCCGACCTCGGCGCGCGGGCGGGCCACCCCGAGCTGGCCGAGGTGCCGTGGGCGCTGTGGGGCCACAGCGGCGGCGGCACCTGGGCCGGCGCGATGACCCTGCTGCACCCCGAGCGCGTCGCCGCCGCCTGGTTGCGCTCGGGCGTGCCGCTGCTGTCGCCCAATCCCGCGCGGCCGACGATCAAGCCGCACGCCGTGCCGGACGGCGCGCTGCGGGTGCCGCTGCTGTGCAACCTCGGCACCAAGGAGGGCGTCACCGTCAAAGAGGGCCGCTTCGCCGGTGTCTGGCCCTCCAACGAGGCCTTCTTCAATGAGGTGCGCGGCCGCGGCGGCCTGATCGGCGTGGCGGTCGACCCGCTGACCAGCCACGAGTGCGGCAACCAGCGCTACCTCGCGATCCCGTGGCTCGACGCCTGCCTCGGCGCGCGCCTGCCGAAGGCCTTCGGCGAACCGCTTCAGCCGATGCCGGCTGACGCCGCCTGGCTGGCGCCGCTCCTGGGAGTGGAAGCCGTTCCGGCCGCGACGTTCGCGGGCAACCCCCTCCAGGCAGGCTGGCTGCCGAACGAGGCGGCAGCCCGCTCATGGATGCGGTACGTCACGGATACCGCCGTGGCCGACCCCACGCCGCCACCCGCGCCGACTGACCTGCGCGCGGCCGACGGTGCGCTGACGTGGGACGCGCACGCCGATCTCGAAAGCGGCCTCGCCGCCTTCCGAATCGAACGCGACGGCGAGGCGCTCGCGCGTGTGCCGGAGGCAGCCAAGAACCCCTTCGGGCGGCCGCTCTTTCAGGGACTCCAGTACAGCGACACGCCCGTGCTGCCGCTCGCCCGGATGTGTTTCCGCGATGCGACGGCGACGCCCGGACGTGCGTACACCTATCGGGTGATCGCAGAAAACACGGCCGGGCTCACATCTGCGCCGAGCGCGCCGGTGTTGATGAAGCCGACTGAGTCCCAACGGTAAGCCAAGGACGCATCCGTGTTACACGGGCGCACGCCGACCTTCCTATTTCAATCGAGCCGATGCGCCCCGGGACTTGCCGCCGGTCAAGGGGCGCTTTTCTTTGTGAGGGAATCTGGTATACTCTGGGGCATATGACTCGTTTGAGGGGGCCGCCCGCCGGTGGGTGCGGCGGCATAGCCCTGGCTGGCGGGTCGGCGAGGCGCGGGTATGAGTGCGATCGTGTTGCAAGAGGTGTCGAAGGCGTTTGGCGAGGTGCACGCGGTTGACCGGCTGTCGCTGTCGGTCGGCGCGGGCGAGATCCTGGGGTTTCTGGGCACGAACGGCGCGGGCAAGACCACGACGGTCAAGATGCTGCTCGGGTTCTTCAGGCCGGACTCCGGGCGTGCCCTGGTCGGGGGCGGCGACCCGTGCGAGCCCGCCACGCGCCGCCGTGTCGGCTACATGCCCGAGACGGCCTACTACTATCCGTACCTGAACATCCGTGAGCTGCTGGCGCTGTACGGCGGGCTGTGCGGGATGTCGCGACCGTGGATCCGGAAGGCCTCGGAGGCGCTCATCGAGCGCGTCGGGCTGGCCGATGCGGGCAAGCGCCTGCTGCGCCACTATTCCAAGGGGATGCTGCAGCGCGCGGGCATCGCCCAGGCGCTGCTGCACGAGCCGGACGTGCTGATCCTGGACGAGCCGTTCACCGGCCTCGACCCGGTCGCGCGGATCCAGCTCCGTGACCTGATCCTGGAGCAGAAGCGGCTCGGACGGACGGTGTTCTTCTCGTCGCACGAGCTATCCGAGGCCGAGCTGATCTGTGACCGCGTGGCGATCCTGAAGCGCGGCGCGCTGGTCTGGAGCGGCGCTGTAGGCGAGGTGGCGGGGGACGGCGGGCAGAATCTCGAGCGCATCTTCCTTAAGATGCTCGGCGGAGAGGGGGGCGTGTCATGAGGGTCTGGTTCAGACAGCTCCGGTCGGTGGCGGCGCTGGCGGTGCTCGAGCTGTA
>JAKJGY010000228.1 GCA_022704145.1 Verrucomicrobiota bacterium | reverse complement strand
ACGGACGCGACCGTGGTGTCGGCCCTCGCCGACCACACGCTGTACGCGGCGTGGACCGCCGCCACCTATACGGCGACGTTCGACGCGCAGGGCGGCACGGTCACGCCGGGGCAGGCCACGGTCACGTACGACGAGGCCTACGGGGCGCTGCCGGTGCCTGCCCGCGAAGGTTATCTGTTCCTCGGCTGGTATTATGGGGCCGGTGGTGCGGGCGGGGAGGTCACCGCCGCGACGAGCGCGCTGATTCCGGGCGACCACACGCTGTACGCCGCCTGGGAGATGATCGTGAAGGGCCAGGCGGTCCGCGCGGTCACCAACCGCGTCGTCACGATCGAGGTCTCGCCCGCTTTCGGAACAGCGGGCTGGACGTGTACGGAGACGCTGCCCGAAGGCCTCACGCCGCTCGGGCCGTCCGGCTCGAACGCGGTCTGGGACGCGTCCGCGCGGTCGCTCACCTGGGCCGGCGCCGGAGCGGCCTCCGTGACGTTGCGTTACGGCGTGACGGGCGGCGCCGGCGTGTATGCGCTGGCGGGCGCGGCCACTTTCGACGAGACCGGCGATACGGTCGGGGGCGCTGCACAGGTCGTGATCGACGCCGCGCCGGCCTGGTCCGGTTGGCGCTATCCGCGCTCGGGGCCGGAAGGCCTGTGCGCTGCCAGCGACCGCACCACCGTGCCTGTGACCGGGACGTTGGGCGCGCTCTTCACGGTTACCGGCGGGCTGTCGCAGGTGGTGCTGACCGGCGACGTCGACGGCGACGGCGCGGCCGAGATGGTCGCGACAGCCGGAGCGGAGCTGCGCCTCTACCGGGGCGACGGTTCGCTCAAACGGACGGTGGCGTTGCCGCGCCCGTGCTTCCCCGCGCTCCTGGAGGATGTGGACGGCGACGGTACGCTGGAGATCGGCCTGGGGAGCGGCGGCGCCGGTTACGCGGCCTATCTGTATCGGGGCGACGGCACCCGGCTCAAGACTTTCGAGGGCGGGCCTGTGGGCGGCGCGGGCGCGACCCTCGCGCCTGTCGGGCTGGCGGGCCCCGCCGTGCTGGCCGGGTACAGTCCGGGCGCGGGGGGGCAGCGGTGCGGCGTGGCCGCGTTCGACTACGCGTCGGCTACCGAGCGGTGGTACTATCAGGTGGGGCCGACGAACGGCGGCGCGTTCTCGGTGGCGGATCTCGGCGGTGACGGACAGTTGGACGTCACGATGCGCTCGGCCACGGCGAACGCGGGCGCTTCCGGAAACGGCACCACCGACGCGTCGATGTATCGGGTCGTGGTCGATCAGTCCGGCGTGAGCCCGCTTTCCCAAGCCTATCCCGCGCCTGCGGGCGGTGTCGCGGACCATGTGTTGGCCGATCTGGACGGCGACGGTGCGGCGGAGCTTCTCGGGTTCGAGTCGCATGAGGTGGGCGCCCGGGCGGGGCTTTCCCGGATCCACCTCTTCGCGGAGGACGGTACGGCGCGCGCGACGTTCAGCGGCAGCGCCAACGCCAGATGGACGTATGCGCTGGGCGATCTGGGGGGCGACGCGGGTCTTGAGGTCGTGGCGACCGTCATGCCGGGCGAGCGGACGGTGGTGCTTGACCGTGCGCTGAACAGGCTGCTGGAGATCGCGGGGGCGGGGCAGGTGGTGGCGTTGGCCGACCTCACGGGCGACGGCGCCTGTGAGATCGTGACGCTGAACGACAAGGGCCTGCTGCGGGTGCTGGACGCGCGCCTGAAGGTGTTGGCGGCGGTGCAGGCGGGCTCACGGATGGGCGCGGTCAGCGCCAGCGATATCAATGGTGACGGGGTGGTCGAGATCCTGTGCCTGAACGACGCGCTGCGCGTGTTCGCTTTCCGCCCGCTCGCGGCCCCACGGGTGGTCACGTTCGCCCTCGACGGGGGACGGCCCACCACCGCCGACCTGGCGGTGACGCTCAACAGCTCCTGCTCAAACGCGCCGACGCACTTTATGGCCAGCGAGTCGCCCGAGTTCGAGGGCGCGGCGTGGAGTTCCTACGCGGCGGCGCCGACGTTCATCCTGTCGGCCGATGCAGGCGAGAAGCGTGTCTACTTCAAGGTGCGGAATGCGGCCGGTGAGTCTGAGGCGGTCAGCGACGTGATCACGGTGCCGTCGGCCAAGCCGGCGGTCGCGCGGCTCGCGCTTAATGCGGGCGCGGCCGGCTGTTCGCAGCTTTCGGTGACGCTCGACAACGCGTGTGTCGGCGCGCCCGAGGAGTATCAGGCGTCCAGTGACCCGGCCTTTGACGGCGGGGCCGCGCCCTGGCTGCCGTACGGGGTGGGGCCGCGTTTCGAGCTGCCGCCCGGAGCCGGTGTCAAGACGGTCTACTTCCGTGTGCGTAACGCGCTGGGCGTCTCGGCGGTCAAGAGCGACACGATCCTGCTGGACGCGGCCGCGGTGCAGGTCACAGCCGTGGCGCTTCCCCCTGTCGGCGGCACGGTGGCTCCGGCTGGCGGCGTGCTGGTGGCTGGCAAGCCGTTCGCGCTCGCGGCCAAGCCGGCCAAGGGCTGGTACTTCACGGGTTGGGAGCAGGGCGGTCTGGCGCCCAAGCGCCTGGTGACGGAGGCGGACGACGGCGACGGCGACGGTTCGGTTCAGGCGGTCGCCTCGTTTAAGACGCTCGCCGAACTGTCTTACCCCTCGGTCGCCAATCCGGGGCGGCAGGAGGCGTCGGTGGGGGTGTCGTTCACGCTGCCGATCCGCGTGACGTCGGAGACCGTGCCGAAGGTGACGGTCACCGGGCTTCCCAAAGGCCTCCGTTATGACGCCGCCGCGTCGCGGGTGGTCGGGATTCCGGCTGTCGCCAGCACCAACGTGGTGATGCTGCGCGTCACGAACGTCAAGGGGGCCGCGCTGCCGCAGGCGTTCGTGCTGGCCGTGGCGCCGCTGCCGGCCTGGGCGCAGGGCGTCTACAACGGCGCGGTCCGCAGCGCCTCGTCGGGTCTCGGCAGCGCCACCTTGAGCGTGTCGGCGCTCGGCGGGCTGTCCGGCCGGGTGACGCTCCGCGGCACGAACTACACCTTCGCCGCGCCGTGCTTCGCGGCGCGCGACGGTGACGGCGCCTACCAGGTGGCGGTGACCGCGCGGGTTGGGGCGGTCTCGCTGCCGCTCACGCTGGCTGTGGCTCGGCCTGTGCCTGCCGCCTCGTCAATCCACTTGGCGGCGCTGACGCTTGATGTCCCGCCGCTGCTGGCGCGGGCTCAGGGGCAGGCCGGGGCTGACGCGAACGTGGACCTGTACCGCGATGTCTGGAAGACGGAGGGCATGGCTGAGGTGCTGGCCGACGGTTTCACGGGATACTATACCGCCGCACTGCCGGGCGGGCCGGCTTACGGGAGCGGATACCTGACCTTGACGGTCGACGGGGTGGGCGGCGTCAAGGTTGCGGGCAAGCTGGCTGACGGGACGGCGGTCTCGCTGAGCGCGCCGCTGGTGCTGGACGCGGCGGGCAGGGTCTGGAGCGTGCTGAACCAATCGCCGGCCGGTTATCGCGGGGGCGGGCTCTTCTGCGTGGTGGAGTGGGTCAGGGGCGAGCTGGGCGAGCCGACGCGGCTCTGCCTGCTGGAGGGCGAGCCGTGCGTGTGGCTCAACCTGAATCCGCTGGCCACCGCGGAGCCGGGGGTCGGCTTCGACAGGCAGCTCGAAGTGTCAGGCGGCTGGTACGACCGCCTCGGGAACCTCTATGACTATTACCGGCAGCGGACGCTGACCGTGCATACCGACGCGGCTGCGCCCGTGCCGTCGCTGGAGGTCGGCACGGAAACGGTCGGGGCCGCCTGGTGGGCGCCGGACTCGCTGGCGCTTTCGGTGCTGACCGACGCCCGGGGCATGATGACCGGGCTCGCCGCCCCCAAGGCCGGCCTGCCGGTGTGGCAGGGCGAGTCGTATGCGTATGCGGGGGTCACCAATGCGGTCGGCCTTACGGTCAAATGGACGCGCGCGACCGGGCTTTTCACGGGGTCGTTCAAGGCGTGGTTCGACGGCGCTGCGGGGCACACGGCCAAGCCGCTGACCGTTGAGGGCGTGCTCACGCCTGAACGGTTCGCGGGCGAGGCGACGGACGCGGAGGGGCGCGGCTTCTTCCTGTGGACGGAGCGCAGCTCGTACGAGGGCGAAACCGGCGGAAGCGTCACGTATCCCTATCCGGTGTCCTACGACTTCCTGATCATCGGGGAGTATCCTTCCGCGGCGCGCTGACAGGGCGGTCATCCCATGACGACTCGGGGCCTGGAGGTCCATATGGTGCTGAAAAGGCTGTCGGCCGTGTTGGCCCTGTTGACGGCGGGGTGCGTCGGGATACCAGACAACGTCAGGCCGGTCGGCGGTTTTGAGGCCGGCCGGTATCTCGGCACATGGTACGAGATTGCGCGGCTGGATCATCCGTTCGAGCGTGGCCTGACCCGCGTCACGGCCGAATACAGCCTTCGGGACGACGGCGGACTCCGGGTGTTGAATCGCGGCTATGCCGCCCGCGAGGACAAATGGAAGCAGGCCGAGGGGCGGGCCTATTTCGTCGGGCGCCGGGACGTCGGCCACCTGAAGGTCTCGTTCTTCGGTCCCTTCTACGGGTCGTATGTGATCCTGGATCTCGACCGCGAGAACTACAGCCACGCGCTCGTGTGCGGCCCTGACCGCTCCTACCTGTGGATCTTGGCCAGGGAGCCGCGCATCGACGACGGCGTCAGAGGGCGGCTCACGGCAAAGGCGGCGGCGCTGGGCTTCGACACGGACGGACTGATCTTTGTCGGACACCGCTGAAGCGCGAGCATCAGGCGAGACAGAGGCCGGGGGCTTCGGCGACGGTTTCCCGCATGCTCAGTCCCGCTCAGGTCGGAGACCGCTGCGCTGTACGATCGCGATGACCGGCTGCTGGCGAAGCGCATCAAGAAGGTGTTCAAGGCCTGCGGCATCGAGACGAACTGCAAGGTCGATGGGCGCAGCAAGATGGCGGTCGAGGTCGGCTTCCATTCGCTGCGCCACAGTTTCGTGACTGTGGCCGCGCTGGAGGGGTTGACGTCTGACCAGCTCAAGAAACTGATCGAGAAGGCCGTGGCCGAGCTTAAGAAACTGGCCGAGAAGGCGAAGTCTGTCCAATAAAACAGCTTGTCCAATGTGATTGGATATGGGTCTGGGCTGATCTGCTTTCGGGCGAAGACGACCGCACACGCGAGGTTGCCCAAATCATCTATGACCGTTATCTCCGCACCCTCGTCGAGACCGCTTGAGCGATGTCCCGATGCGCGCCCTGTCGGTTTCGCGCCCAGTCCGTTCCCGTTGGGCAGGCAGGCGGACAGTACCTGATAAAATACCTATTTGGATTACCCATTACCCGATTCGCTGCCAGCGGGCGTGTTTGCCGCGGCCGAGGCACTCGATTTCGTTGGCTTGGCGCATCTCTTTGAGCACCTTGCGGATCATGTCGAGACTGACTTCGGGGCACTGCTTGTGGAGTTCGGTGATGTGGAAAGCCTCTTGGAAACGGGAGACGGCCAGACGGACGGTTTCCGTTTTCTCACCCAGGGGGAGCGCCGTATTCTCGTACCGGCTTTCGAACTCCTGATAGAGGGCCTTGAGGGTGAAAAGCAGGTAATTGATGTAAGGCCAGGGATCGTGCTTGCCCTCGTGCCAGCCTTGTGAGCCCGCCTTAAGGGTCTCGTAATACCGGACCTTGCTTTGCTCGATGATTCGCTCAATGCTGATGTAGCGGCCGCCGCCTCTCCAGTTCCGCGTCGAGCAGGGCCGCGGCCCTCGACACCTGCTCCGACGAGACCTCCAGCCCGCACATCTCCTCCAGCACCTGCCGCACCTTGCGCGTCGAGA
>JAKJGY010000227.1 GCA_022704145.1 Verrucomicrobiota bacterium | reverse complement strand
ACCCAGTTCCAGGTTTACGAGCCGCAGAGCTGGGTGGCCATCAAGTCGCGTTTCTTTGTGGCCGGGCTCTTCACCGCCGAGACCAACGCCGGCTATACGGCCAGCCTCGGGCGCGACACCGCGCGGCCGACCTACCATCTGGAGCGCCTCGCGGCGACGGTGCAGTTCCCGGGGCGCGTGCTGGGCCAGGGCGAGGAGCTGACGCGCACGTACACGCTGTATGTCGGGCCGAAGAAGCTCGCGCTGCTGAAGGAGCTGGGCAACGGCATGGAGGCGGTGATGGAGTTCGGCACCTTCGCGTGGTTCTGCGAGCTGCTCGTGCCGACGCTCAACTTTTTCCACCGGCTGATCCCGAACTACGGGATCGCCGTGATCCTGCTGACGTTCCTCGTGCGCATCATCTTCTGGCCGCTGACGCATTACAGCACGAAGAGCATGAAGCGGATGCAGGAGATCCAGCCCAAGCTGAAGGAGATCCAGGCGAAGTTCAAGGACAACCCGCAGAAGCTGCAGCAGGAGACGTGGGCGATCTACCGCGAGAACAAGGTCAACCCGATGTCGAGCTGCCTGCCGATGCTGGTGCAGATCCCGGTGTTCATCGCGCTCTTCACGGTCTTGCGCAGCGCGGTCGAGCTGCGGTACGCGCCCTTCCTGTGGATCGCGGACCTGAGCGAGCCGGAGAACCTCCTTGCGGGCTCGGTGCCGTGGATCGGCGCGCTGAACATCCTCCCGGTGCTGATGGCCGCGACGATGGCGCTGCAGAGCTACCTCACGCCGTCGGCGGGCGACCCGCAGCAGCAGAAGATGATGATGATCATGATGCCGATCATGATGCTCTTCATGTTCTACAGTTTTCCGTCCGCGCTCTCGCTCTACTGGACGGTGAGCCAGGTGCTCTCGATCGTGCAGATGCTGATGATGCGGCGTAAGACCGCTCATCCGGGCGGGACGGACGGCGGCGGAGGGGCCGACGCCGCGCTGGCGAGCCGTCAGCAGCGGCGGGCCGCGAGCCGCGCGAGCTGAGCCGCCGACCCCCCACGTGAGGAGACGAAGCCTCTGCCGGGACCACCTCCCGGCAGGGGCTTATACTTTCTTCCCGATGAAGAACGTGTAGCCGTAGTAGGCGTGGTAGGCGTCGTAGAGGCGGGCCTCGCGGCGCATGTTGGCGACCAGCTCCTCGGCGGCGGGGTTTCCGGCGTGTTTCGCCAGGAAGGCCTTCTGGGCGGCGGCCTGCGGCGCGAAGAAGTGTTCGGCCCAGCAGGTCTCGGGCAGGATGAACGCGGCCACCGGCACGTAGCCGGCCTCGTGCAGGAGCGCGAGCTGGTTCGGGACCGTGTCGATCGCGGGGTACTCCTCCTCCCAGAAGCGGCGGATCTCGTCCGGCCGCTCGCGCGTGAACCACGACGACTCGGAGACGGCGAGATAGCCGCCGGGCTTCAGGTAGTCGCGCCACTCGTTGAGGCCGCGCTTGAAGCCGATGTTGTAGATCGCGCCCTCCGACCAGATGAGGTCGAGCGAGCCCTTCTCGAACGGCAGCTCGGCCATCGAGCCGACCACGCCCTGCACCCGCTCCTGGAGCCCTTCCACGGCGGCCTTCGCGTTGAAGAGGTCGATGAACAGGGGGAAGAGGTCGAGGCCGACGAGGGTGCCGGGCGCGAGACGCGCCAGGGTCCGCGTCTGCCCGCCGGTGCCGCAGCCGAGGTCGGCGATGCGCGCGTCGCGCGGCAGCGGGCCGACGAAGCTCAGCGCCCGGGCCGTCACCTCCGGACTCCCCGGCCCTTGCCGCTCCAGCCCGGCGAAGTACTCGCAGATCAGGCTGAAATCGAACTCGTGGATGGACTTGACCGTCTCGCTCATAGGCGCTCCTCGCTGTTCCTTGGCGCGAAGTATGGGGGTTCCGCGGGTGTCCGTCAAGCGGCGGACGTGCGCCCGCAACAGCCCCTAGAGGGGGAAGGGGAAAGGTCATCAGAAAAGCGGGACTGACCTTCCGGGGGCGAGGGCGTCCCCGCGCCTGCGGGTACGCCCCGCGTTTGGCATGGACGCGGCGGGCGGTGCGGTGATAATCTAAGGGCACATTTTACCCTGTCGCTCCCTTGAGCCGCAGGGACACCGCACACTCTGGAGACACCGATGAGCATGCTGAAGGTATCACGTCGTCACTTCCTGGCCGGCGCGGGGGCGCTGGCCGCATTCCCTTCGATCCTCCCGGCGACCGCGCTGGGCAAGGGGCGCCCCGCGCCGTCCGCGCGGCTCAACGTGGGGTTCATCGGCTACGGCACGATGGCGCACGACAACATCGGCAACTTCCTGAACAACGACCGCGTGCAGGTGGTGTCGGTCGCGGACTGCAACAAGGAGTCGGGGCTGTACGGGTATAGCGCCGAGCGTCCGGGGGGCCGCGAGCCGGGCCGCCGCCGCGTCAACGAGTTTTACGCGCAGAAGCTCAACAAGGCGGACTACAACGGCTGCAGCGTGTATGCCGACTTCCGCGAGCTGCTGGCGAAGGACGGGCTGGACGCCGTCGTCATCAGCACGCCCGACCACTGGCACGCGGTCCAGGCGATCTGGGCCGCGCGCAGGGGCCTGCACATCTACGGGCAGAAGCCGATGTCGCTCTGTATCGCCGAGGGCCGCGCCATGGCGGACGAGGTGAAGAAGGCGGGGGTCACGTTCCAGGTCGGCTCGCAGCAGCGCTCCGACAACTATTTCCGCATGGCGTGCGAGTTCATCCGTAACGGCCGCCTCGGTAAGCTGCAGCGCATTGAGGTGGGCCTGCCCGGCGGCCACAGCCTCTTCGGCAAGAAGGGCGCGGACGCCAGCCTTGAGCCGCTGCCCCAGCCGCCGCCGCACATCGACTTCGACATGTGGCTCGGCCCGTCCAGGCAGAGGCCCTTCATCCCCGGCCTGCACAACCCGCTCTCGTGGCGTGCGAACCTGGACTACTCCGGCGGGATGATCACCGACTGGGGCGCGCACCATCTGGACATTGTGCAGTGGGCGCTGGGCAAGGACGACTCCGGGCCGGTGGCGATCGAGAACCTGCAGAGCGACATGCCCAGTCCGGAGGCGGTCTTCAACACGGCCGCCAACTACAGCTTCGAGGTGGTCTACGCCGAGGGCACGCGCGTGTTCGTCTCGAACAAGAACCCCAACGGCGTGCGCTTTGTGGGCGAGGGCGGCAAGGAGATCTTTGTGACGCGCGGCAAGCTGGAGATGAAGCCGGAGGAGATGATGCGCGAGAAGCTCGGGGAGAACGAGATCCGTCTCTACAAGAGCGGCCAGCACGAGCGCAACTTCATCGACTGCATCTTCAGCGGCGAGCCGACCATCACGACCTGCGAGATCGGGCACCGCTCGATCTCGATCGCGCATCTGGCGAACATCGGTCTGCGCCTCGGCCGCAAGCAGGTGAAGTGGGACCCCCAGGCGGAGCGCTTCGTCGGCGACCCGGAGGCCGACAAGCTGATCGCGCGCGGTCTGCGCGGGCCGTGGACGCTGGACATGAAGGTGTAGATGGCTCAGGAGTGGAACATACGTCCGCGCGGCCACGTGTGCAGCCTCTGCGCGCAGCCGCTCGTCGACAGGCGCCCGTGCGTTTCGGTGCTGCGCGAGGCCGAGGGCGGCTACGAGCGGCTGGACTGCCACACGGCGTGCTGGCGCGAGGCGCCGCGCGACTGGGAGCCTTTCAGCTTCTGGGAGGGCGAGTATGCGGCGCCCGCGCCCGTGCAGCCGCGGGACGAGCCGGTCAAGAAGGAGACGGCCGAGGGCCTGCTGCGGCGGCTGATCACGCTGGAGGATCCCGCCATGCAGAACGTCGTGTATGTGCTGGCGGTGATGCTCGAGCGCGGCCGGCAGCTTGTCGAGCGCGACGCCAAGCCGCACGAGGGCGGGATCCTGCGCGTCTACGAGCACAAGAAGAGCGGCGACACCTTTGTGGTGTTCGACCCGCGCCTGCGCCTGGACCAGCTCGGCGAGGTCCAGCAGCAGGTCTTGGCCCTGCTGAGCGGGACGCACACGCTGGGCGGGGGGCCGGGCGAGGGGGCCGCGGAGTAACGGGGGCAGTCCGAGGCAGGTCGCCGCACAGGAGCGGCGCAGAGGGGGGTGTGTTCTGGCCGCCAACAGTCCAACGATTCAGGTATCGGGCCGGGCCGGAGCGTTTGACCTCCTCCTTCGCGGGGGGCGTGTGGTGGACGGCACGGGCGGGCCGGAGCGGCTGGCCGACGTGGGCGTGTCGGGTGACCGGATCAGGGCGGTCGGCGACCTCGCGGGCGCGTC
Organism: Verrucomicrobiota bacterium; assembly: GCA_022704145.1. Lineage (GTDB taxonomy): Bacteria > Verrucomicrobiota > Kiritimatiellia > RFP12 > UBA1067 > JAKJGY01. The sequence continues at coordinate 1,610 of JAKJGY010000227.1, read as the reverse complement.
TGCGGCGGTCACCCTGGACGTCCGCGGGCGGGTGGTCGCGCCGGGCTTCATCGACGTCCACTCGCACTCCGACGCCTATCTGCTGATCGAGCCCGACGCGCCGAGCAAGCTGGCGCAGGGCATCACCACCGAGGTCAACGGGCAGTGCGGCGGCTCGGCCGCGCCGCGTCTGGGTCAGGCGCGGCTCTCCTCCGACTGGGCGTCGCAGACGTATCCGGAGCTTACGGCCGGGGGCCTGCTGCGGCCGGGCGCGGCGCCGGGGCCGACCTGGGACACGGTGGCGAGCTACCGGGCGCTGTTCGAGGCGGTCAGGCCGGCCATCAACACGGTCCAGTTCGTCGGACACAACACGCTGCGCGCCGGGGTCATGGGTTACGTGCCGCGCGCGGCCGAGGCGGACGAGGTGCGTGAGATGGGGCGGCGGCTGGAGCGGGCGCTCGACGAGGGCGCGTGGGGGCTTTCCACGGGGCTGATCTACCAGCCCGGCAAATATGCGGCGGATGGGGAGGTCGGCGCCCTGGCCCGCGTGACGGCCGCCCGGGGCGGGATGTACGCCACGCACATGCGCAGCGAGGGCGACCGGCTGCTGGAGTCGCTCGGCGAGGTGTTGCGTCTGGCGCGCGAGACCGGCCTGCGGGCGCAGGTCTCGCACCTCAAGACGTCGGGGCGCGCGAACTGGCATAAGGTCGAGGGGGCGCTGGCCCTGTTGAACGGCGCGCGTGAGGAGGGGGTGCGGGTGCTGGCCGACCGCTACCCATACACGGCCTCGGGCACCGACCTGGATGTGGTGCTGCCGGACTGGGCCTCGGCGGGCGGACGTGACGCGATCTTGGAGAACCTGCGAGCCCCGGCGACGCGTCGGCGCGTCGTGGAGGAGCTGGACGCGGGCGGACGCGACTGGACGGAGGTGATGGTCGGGGGCGGCTGGAGCGACTCGGTGCGCGCGTTCAGCGGCCGTACCGTGGCGGAGGCGGCGGCGGCGCTCGGGCTGACGCCGGGCGAGGCGGTCTGCCGGTTCATCGACGCGGACGACACGCGCACGGGGGCGTTCTTCTTCGGCATGTGCGAGGCGAACCTGCGGCGGATCTACACCGAGCCGTGGGTGATGGTCGGCAGCGACGCCTCGCTGCGTGCGCCGTGGGGGCCGCTGGGCCAGGACTACCCGCACCCGCGCGCCTACGGCACGATGCCGCGGTTTCTGCGGCTGCTGACAGGACGCTGCGACGGGTTCGCGCGGGTCTGCGGCCTGGAGGAGGCGGTGCGCCGCATCACCGGGCTGCCGGCCGCCGCCTTCGGGCTGAGGGGCCGCGGCGAGGTGCGGGCCGGGGCGTTCGCCGACCTGGTGGTGTTCGACGAGGCCGGGTTCGTTGACCGGGCGACGTACGCGCAGCCGCATCAGTTCGCTGAAGGGGTGGGGTATGTGGTCGTGAACGGCGCGGTCGCCTATGAGGGCGGCCGCTTCACCGGGGTGCGGCGCGGCCGTTTCCTCGAAAGGGGGCAGGATGAACAGGCGTGACTTTATCCGGTTGGGCGGTGCGGCCATGGCGGCGCCGGTCATGGCGTCGGGAGAGACGGCGGGAGCGGCGGCGGCGGGTGGCGGGGGCACCGCA
>JAKJGY010000226.1 GCA_022704145.1 Verrucomicrobiota bacterium | reverse complement strand
TCATCGAAATAGGACAGCACGTTGGTCCAGTTGTGGCCGTGCGAGAGATCCACATCCCAGATGATCGGCCGCCACTCGCACGTGCCGTTGCTGTCACGGTACAGATAAAAGTTCTTATGGCCGTGATCCTTGTCGCTGTTGAGCTGGCGCGTCACAAGGTAGTTGACCGTCGCCGCGACATCCACCTGGTCGTAGGCGTAGGTCTGGCGGGCCGCCAAAGCCTTCGAGGTCGCAAGCCCGTTGGTCAGCGCGACCAGGTCTTCGCTGCCCTCGCCCTTCCTCGTCTTCTTCTCGGCATTGAAGGTCAGGCTCGTGTCGTAAATCTTGTACAGCGCCCCATCGGGATCCAGCCCGTTACGCTCGAGCATGCGGTCATCGCCGTTCTCGACCAGGTCCATCACGCCGTGAAACACGCCGTTCAGATGCGTGCGGACCGGAAAGGCGAAGTGATAGGGCGTGCCCGTCCGCTCGCCCACCCAGTGTGAGAGCGCGTTGCGCGCCTTTGTCTTATCCGCCCAGTTCGACAGCAGGTTGATGTCCTTCACCCGGCGTTCGCCGTCCCGCCACAGGAACCGTTTCTCCCCCGTAAAGTCGAAATCGTAACTTTTCTTCGTAAATCCGCTGGTGGACTGCCCGTGTATCTCGTGTCCCGTGTTGTCATAGAAATTTGTCAGGTAATAGCAGCTCCCGCGAAACGCGGCAGCCGTCGGGCCGTTGGCTGGCGCGTCCTGCACAAACCACTCCAGCACCGGAAGCTGGCTGGCGGCGGACGAAGGATCGGCCGCCACCGTACCGAAATATTGCGGGGAGTCGAGCGGGTCCAGATAGGCCGGAAGCCGGGTGACCCCGTTCGACACGTCCACCGCCTCGAAACGCCAGCGGAACATCTGCCCCGCCAGGATATTCGTGGTCGCCAGATAGGCGGAATAAACCCCGTCCCCCGCCTTCTGATCCGGTGCGACACCCGTGTCGTATAGCGCGATGGCGGCGGACTCCGCGTTCCACATGACGCGGGTATAGGCGCGAACTGCGGCAACGTTGGCCGTCGTCTTGACCACACGTACCGAGACCGCGAGCGGCGGACTCGCCGAAGAGCCGAGCGGCCGCGGCACGTCCGGATCAGCAGGCTTGGCGTCAAAGAGCAGCGGGCCGGAGGTGGCCGCGCCGTTCACCTCTCCCGGTGTCGGCACAGCGATGTAACCTGGCACGGTGCCGCCGACCCGCTCGATCGCGCTCAGCTCGGCGTCAAGGTAGAAGTCGGAGGACGTGGACGAACTGTTGAGCCCCTGGACCGCCAGGAGATTCCCCCCGGCCGTGAGCAGCCCCGCCGGCACCGCAAAGGTTGTCGCGGTCGAGGGCGGCGGGTTGGGTTTGTCGAACGCCGTGTCCGACTTGGCGTTCCAGACCAGCGGCTCGGTCGAACCGTTCGCGCGCAACACCTCCACGCCGTTGATGAACGCGACGAACCCGTCTTCATAGCTGACGCGCAACGTGAGCCCCTCGACAACGTCCGGGGCGCCGACCGAGAACGGCAGACGCACCAGCACCGATGTGTTGGTGCCGTAAAACGCAGCTCTGATGTTCCCTGACGGCGTCGTGCCGAAAGTGTATTTGCCCCCGTTATCCCAGCCGATCGGCATCTGCGCCACGCGCCAGGCGGCGTCGCTATAACCGGCCGCGACGTTCCAGCCTCCGGGCTGCCCGTGACCGGTCTGGCCGGCCACGTAGTTCGTGCCCGCATAGACGGACGCCCCTTCCGCGGCTGACACGACACGGTACCGCGCCACAGTGCCGTAGGGCAGCCAGATCGAGGCCTGCGAGACAGCCGCCCTCCCATAAGACACGTCGGGCGGCAGCGCAGGAAAATTCGGAGCGAACTGATCCACAAGGACCGGCAGCCCGTTCGTGGGGTCGGGCCGGTAAAGCCCGAGGTACTCGCCGTCCTTCGAGAGGCTGAAGTTGGTGTGCAGCGGCGCTCCGGGCCGCGCTCGGTTCTTGCCCGATGCCCAAACCAGCATCAGGCCCCTGGGCGGCAGGGAGACGGCGGGAAAACGCCACTGCGTCTTGTTCGTCGCCTTGTCCGTGAGCCACCAGCCCTCCAGACTGACGGCCGTGTCCCCGGTGTTGGCCAGCTCGATCCAGTCCTGCCGTTTGCCGTCCTCGTCAACAATCCCGTTCTCATTGTCCGCCAACAACTCGGATATGACGACCGTCACATCCGCCGCACAAACGTCCAGAAAACCGAGCGTGCCTACCCCCAGCAGACTCGCGCAGACCACACGCAACCGATGCCTTCTTCTCACAAACCAACCCATGTGGTTCAGTATACCCGGGACAACGCACAAGCGCAAACGCAAAGGCGACACCCTCGCCTGACGCTGAGTCCTAACCATTGTGCCCTACAAACATTCGGCCGCCTCGTCCTCAAACCCCATCATTCCACCCTCCCCTCCTTCCCGTATTCCGGTTTGGGGTGCAGACTCCGCTCGCCTTGGCACTTAACAATACTCCCGTTGGGGTTGCGGGCTCTGCCCGCATAAGCTATGCTATTCCTGTGGTGTTAAATGAATGATCGACTGCGCCTTCAGCCCCTCCGACCCCGTCTTACGCCCGCCGCCGCCGTAATCCTGCTCTGTGCCGCGCTTTGCCGCTCTGCCGCAGGCGGACTGACCGGCGCCTACTACGACACGGCCACGTTCGGCTCGCTCAAGACCACGCGCGTCGACGCCACCGTCTCTTTCGACTGGGGTGCGGGCACGCCCTCCGGCACCGCCCTCACCAGCGGCGACACCTTCTCCGTCATCTGGACCGGCCAGCTCGAACCCGAGTTTTCCGAGCTGTACACCTTCTACGTCACCGCCGACGATGACGCGCGCCTCTGGATCGACGACCGCCTCGTGACGCTGCGGACGTTTGCCTCCGCACGGGATTTTCGCGGTCAGCTCGTCCTGCGCGCAGGCGCGCCCGTCAACCTCCGCCTCGAGTACGTCGAGCAGACCGGCACCGCCAAGGTCAGGCTGGAATGGTCCAGCGCCTCGCGCGCCCGCGAGGTGATCCCCTCCTCCCGCCTCCTCCCCGCACGCGTCGAAAAGGCCGGCGGCGCGCTCCTCAAGGAGCACTGGACCGGCATCGCCGGCAACGCCGTCGCCTCGCTCACCTCCCACGCGAACTTCCCGCACAAGCCGGGCGGCCGCGAGTTCGTCCCCGCGTTCGAATGCCTCGCGCCCGGCTGGACCAACGCCTACGGCACGCGCGTCACCGGCTACCTCGTCCCGCCCGCCTCAGGCCTCTATACCTTCGCCGTCAGCGCCGACGACACCGCCGAACTCTACCTCAGCACCGACGCCACCACCAACAACAAGGCCCTCATCGCCAGCGTCTCGTCCGCCACCGGCTTCCGCGACTGGACCGCGCAGCCCTCCCAGATTTCCGCGCCCCGCACGCTCGCGCAGGGCCAGCGCTACTACGTGGAGCTGCTCCACAAGGAGGACGCCGGCACCGACCACTGGAGCGTCGGCTGGCGCAAACCCGGCGACGCCGCCTTCAGCGTCGTCCCCGGCAGCGCCCTCGTGCAGGCGGGCCTCGCCAACGCCCAGCCCGCCGAGTCCGCCCTGCTCGCCACCCTGGCGCAGAACCATCCGCGCCTCTTCGCCACGCCCGAACGCTTCGCCCGCCTCCGCGACACCTGGCAGAGCGCCAGCCCCAGCCAGCCCAAGACCTGGGCGCAGAACGCGATCAACGGCGCCAATACGATCCTCTCCCAGGCCCCCGTGACCTACTCCCAGGACGTGCGCGGCACGATCCTGACCCAGGCCAAAAACACCGTCGACCGCCTCTACAAGCTCGGCCTCGCCTGGCAGCTCACCGGCGCCACCAATTACGCCGAACGCGCCTGGGCCGAGCTGGAGGCCGTCGCCGCCTTCCCGGACTGGCACCCCGCGCACTTCCTCGACACCGCCGAGATGACCCACGCCTGCGCCATCGGCTACGACTGGCTCTACGACTACTGGACCGCCGACCGCCGCACCGTTATCCGGAACGCGATCATCAACCACGGCCTCAACGCCGGCCTCTCGCAGTACACCTCGAACGCAGGCTGGTCGAAAAACACCGGCAACAACTGGAACATGGTCTGCAACGGCGGCCTCACCATCGGCGCGCTCGCGCTGGGCACCGAAAGCGAGAGCCTCGTCAAAAATATCCTCAACCGCGCCCTCAACTCCACCCGCCCCGTCTGGGCGCACTTCACCACCGACAACGGCGCCTGGTACGAGGGCCCCGGCTACTGGGGCTACACCACCGACTACGGCGTCCGTATGCTCGCCGCGCTCGAAAACGCGCTCGGCAGCGACTTCGCCATCGGCGCCACCGTCAACCTCTCCGAGGCCGGCCTCGCCCCCATCTTCTCGCTGGGTTCCTCCGGCAAGATCTTCAACTACGCCGACGCCAGCGCGGGCGGCGCCCAGCGCGGCCCGGTCTTCCAGTGGCTCGCCCGCCGCCACGGCCAGCCGCTCTATTCCGGCTGGCAGAACGCGGGCAGCGGCGGCGCCCTCGACGCCCTCTGGTGGGACGGCCAGACCGCCACCCTCGCCGACCTCAGCGCCCCGCCCGACATCGCCTTCCACGGCCCCGCCGACACCGCCTTCAAACCCCAGGAGATGATCCTCCTGCGCGGCGCCTGGTCCGACAGCCGCACCACCTTCATCGGCTGCAAAGGCGGCGAGATGGGCGCGGCGCACGGCAACCTCGACGCCGGCACCTTCGTCCTCGACGCCCTCGGCAAGCGCTGGTTCCATGACCTCGGCGCCGACAACTACGCGCTCCCCGGCTACTTCAGCGACACCCCCAGCTCCGGCACCGACCGCTGGGACTACTACCGCATGCGCCCCGAAGGCCAGAACACCCTCACCATCAACCCCTCCTCCGGCCCCGACATGACCCTCAACGCCGTCGCGCCGCTCGTCGCCTACCAGAGCGAGCCCGGCGGCAGCGGCAGCTTCGCCATCCACGACCTCACCCCCGTCTACAGCGGCGTCACCCGCGTCTGGCGCGGCTGCCGCCTCCTCGGCGCGCGCAACCAGATGCTGCTCCAGGACGAGATCCTCGCCTCCTCAGGCAAGACCGTCTGGTGGTTCGCCCACATCGCCTACCCCGCCACCGACGTGACGCTCTCCCCCGACGGCACCGCCGCCACGCTGACCCAAGGCGCCGACCGCCTCTGGTGCAAGATCCTCAGCGGCGGCGGCACCTTCCAGCTTCGCGACGCCACCCCGCTGCCCACCTCCCCCAACCCGGAGGGCCAGAGCGCCAACGACGGCTTCAAGAAGCTCGCCATCCCACTCACAGGCGTCACCAACACCACCCTCGCCGTCTGGTTCGTCCCGCTCGCCAGCGGCGAGCAGCCCCCCTCCGCCACACCCGCCCTCGCCCCCCTCAGCGCCTGGAGCCTCAGCGCCGCCAACGACGCTCCGCTCACCCCCGGCGGCAACGCCTACGGCGACCTCTCCGGCACCGTCGACATCGATCTGCGCGCGTACGTCACCGACGACGCCACCCCGCCCGACCTCATGCGCTTCACGCTCCTCGACGCCGTAGGCGGCACCGCCACCCTCCTGCCCGACGGCCTCACCGCCCGCTTCACACCCACCCCCGGCCACACCGGAACCCCCTCCTTCCGCTTCGCCGCCACCGACGCCGGACCCGACCCCCGCGCGCTCCTCGTCTACGACTTCGATCCGCCCGACGCCTCCTCGCCCTCCGTCGCCCCCGACGCCTCCGGCCAGGGCCGCGACGGCGCGCTCGACGCCATCGGCTCCGGCACGGCCACCCTCACCAACGACACCCCCGCCGCCTTCGGCCGTAGCGGCCGCAGCCTCGACCTCGCCGAGAACGGCGGCGCCAA
>JAKJGY010000043.1 GCA_022704145.1 Verrucomicrobiota bacterium | reverse complement strand
CACGCCGCACCGTCCGCGACCGGTTCCGCAGGTGCGGCGGAAGTCACCGCCTCGCACGCCGCACCGTCCGCGGCCGGCTCCGCAGGTGCGGCGGGCGCCACCTCAGGCGCAGCCGCCTGGGCTGCCGCAGGGGCCGGGGCCGCCGGCCGACGCGCCGCCGGGGCCGCAGCGCCGCCCGCCTGCTTCTCGCCCGGCAGGAAACGGAAGGCCGGGTAGTCGAGCGGCGCGCTCAGCACGTCGTTGTAATACTCGATGACATGGCCCTTCTCGACCAGCCACGCGAGCTGCACCAGCGTCTCCTTGACCTTGCCCTCATCCGCGCCGGCCAGTTCGGTCACCAGCTCAGCGCGCGTACACGCCGGATGCTCGTTGACATAGGTCAGGACGTCGCGCAAGGCCTGCACCGCATGGGCCGTGTCCAGCACCGACGGCGCCTTGAGCATGACGAAATCGGCGCCGCGCGGGTCATTGACCCGGAACAGGTGCAGGTTGCGGTGGCGGAACGCGCCGCGCAGCGCGAAAAAGAGCGAGGCGGGGAAACGGCGCTCGCGGTTCAACATCTCCCGCAGCGCGTAGAACAGCGGCCGGCTCGGCGTCTGGACCGCCACCGCCGCCGTGCAGATCAGATGTCGCACCGAAGCGACCTGCGCCGGCAGGATCTCGCGCAGGAACACCAGCTCGGCCACCTCGCGCTCCATCGCCGGAGCCTTCGGCGGCGGCTCGGACTCCGCCGCAGCCTCGCCCGGGACGTCTTCCGCAACCGTCTCCGTCACGCCCTTGCGGCGATACACCTTCTTCTTGGTGCACTGCTGGCGCCAGCGCTCGATCACCTCGGTCTCGCGCACCGTCTCGATTCTCGCGCGGTACGCCTCCTCGGACAGCTCGGGAAAACGCGTCCGCAGCATCTCCTGCACCCGCGTGTTGAAGCTATGATGGTTGGGCGGCCCGAGCAGCTCGCCGCTGAGCGAGCAGCGCGCCACGCACACGAACGCCCCTGACGGCGGCTCGCAGGTGACCTCCTCAACCTCGAAAAAGTCGTCCATGTGCCGGTTCACCAGATGCGCGCGGATATCCTCCTCGGAGAGCGCAGGCAGCCCGCACACCTTACACTGGAAGAGCGGCAGCGGCTGCTCCTTCAGCGGTTCGACACGCACGAGGCACGAGGCGGGATTGTCCAGAAAGAGCCAGGCGATATCGCGCAGCGGATAGGCGCGGTGCGAGGTCTGGATACGACGGATCACCGCGCCCAGCGCCTTCTGCTCCGGCAGCACGCGGATCTCCAGCGGCAGGGCAGGCGCCTCCTGACGCGGCGCACGGGAGTCGTGGCGCTCATCGCGCTCGAACCGGGGCGCGCCCTCGGGCCGCGGCCCGCGCAGGTCGGCCACCGCCCCGCGCGACTCCGGCCGCGACATCATGCCGCCCGGTTGCGACGAGGGCCGCAGGCCACGGTCATCCGCGCCACGCTCACGCCGCTCTGGCCGGCGGCGGTCGCGACTGTCGAAGTCCCGCCGCGGACGGCGATCACGGCCGCCCTCCCGCCCCGAGTGGCGGCTGTCACTGTCCCCGTCACCGGAGTAACGGTCGTTCTGGTAGCGCTGCACCTGCGCTTCCGGAGAGACCCTCGCCCAGCTTGGTGCGAAGTTCAGATCCAACACGACCTCGCCGTCACCCTGTTCCTGCCCGACCGGTTTCGCCTCGTCGCTCTCGCTCATGGTGGATTATGTTACCTGTTGTTATGTCGCACGGTCAACGTGATTTATCGGGATTTCGGCTGATGTGCACACGTTGCGCGCATTCTGAATGAAATCGGCCCCCATGGGCTTGGCGCACCGCTTGCTTTCCCGGCACGGTTTCAGTAAACTTTGAACCATTACTGCGCCGCCGTATCCGGTGGCGTACCGTTTTAGAGAACGTATGACTATGAATGTCGAGCACCGTTACCGCGAGTTCCTGCCTGAAGCCCGCCGCGTCGTCGTCAAAATCGGCACGCGCGTCATCGCCCAGAAGACCGGGCGCCCCGATATGCGCCCTCTCAAGAGCCTGGTCACGCAGATCGCGAGCCTGAGGCGTCAGGGTTATGAGGTTCTGGTCGTCTCGTCTGGCGCCATCGGCGCCGGTGTCGAGGCGCTTGGGCTCAAGGAGCGTCCCAAGACGGTCCCCGACCTCCAGATGTGCGCGGCCGTCGGCCAGGCCCGGCTCATGTCGCACTATGAGGCGCTCTTCGGCGCAGAGAAGCTGACCATCGGACAGGTCCTGCTGACCCACTCGGACTTCCAGCACCGTATCCGTTTCGCCAACGCGAAGCGCACCCTGGAGCACATGATCCGCCTCGGCGTGATCCCGATCATCAACGAGAACGACGCGGTCGCCGATGAGGAGATCAAGGCCGACCTTTCGCTCGGGGACAACGATTATCTGGCCGCGCTGGTGGTCAAACTTGTGCGCGCCGACCTGCTCATCATCCTCAGCACCGTCGACGGCGTCCTGGACGGCTCAGCACGGCGCGTGCCCTGCATCGAGAATCTGAACGAGGCGTTCGCGCTCGTCAACCCCGACCCGGCCGGCGGGCTTTCGAAAGGCGGCATGGACTCCAAGTTGCGCGCCGCCCAGATCGCCGTCAAGGCCGGCTGCGGCGTGGTCATCGCCTGCGGCCGCAGCAGCCGTGTCCTTCTGGATGTCATGGCCGGGCACGATACGGGCACCCTGATCCTCAGCAGCGTGCTGTAACGCCAGGAGCCTGCCCCATGCCTACCCTGCATGACACTCTCCGCACCATCGGCGACCAGGCCCTGGAGGCCGCGCACCGGATGGCCGACCTCACGTCCCGCGAGAAGGACGCCATCCTCCACGCGATGGCCGACGCCCTGGACGCCCGGCGCAACCCGCTGTTTGAGGCGAACGCGCGCGACCTCGCCCTCGCCCAGGAGGCCGGCCTCACTTCCGCCATGGTCGACCGGCTGACGCTCAACGACTCCCGGATCGACGCGATGGTCAGAGGCATCCGCGAGGTCGCGGCCCTGCCCGATCCGGTCGGCCGCCGTCTCTGGCGGCGCACCCGTCCGAACGGCCTCGTGATCGAGAAACGGCGTGTGCCCCTGGGCGTGGTCGCCATCATCTTTGAGTCGCGCCCCAACGTCACGGCCGACGCCGCCGTGCTCTGCCTCAAAACCTCCAACGCGGTCATCCTGCGCGGCGGCAAGGAGGCGCTCAACTCCAACCGCGCCATCGCCGACGCGCTCCTTGACGGCGGCACCCGCGCGGGCCTGCCGCCCTACGCGCTCCAGCTCATAGGCACGACCGACCGCGACGCCGTACGCGAGCTGGTCCAACTCGAAGGCCGCGTCGACGTGGTCATCCCCCGCGGCGGCGAGTCGCTGATCCGCGCCGTGATGGAGCACGCCCGCGTTCCGGTCCTGAAGCACTACAAGGGCGTCTGCCATGTCTATGTCGACGCCTCAGCGGATCTCGACCAGGCGCTGGCGATCATCGATAACGCCAAGTGCCAGCGTCCCGGCGTCTGCAACGCCGCCGAGACCCTGCTCGTGCACCGTGAGGCCGCCGGCGCCTTCCTGCCCCGGCTGGCCGCATGGGCCGCCCGCCGGGGTGTCGAACTGCGCGGCTGCCCGGAGACGCGCGCCCTGATCCCCGGCAGCACGCCCGCCACCGAGGACGACTGGTACGCTGAGTATCTCGCCCTGATCCTTTCGGTACGGGTTGTGCCTGACCTCGAGGCCGCGATCCGGCACATCAACACCTACGGCTCGCACCACTCCGACGCGATCGTCACCCGCACCGCCGCGCACGGCAAGCGCTTCCTCAAGGCGGTCGACTCCGCCGCCGTCTATGTCAACGCCTCCACCCGTTTCACGGACGGCGGCGAGTTCGGCATGGGCGCCGAGATGGGCATCAGCACGGATAAGCTGCACGCCCGCGGCCCGATGGGCCTTGAGGAGCTGACGACCTACAAATATCTGGTCACCGGAAACGGCCAGATCCGTTAAAGACGCCTGCGATGAACACATCACCGAATAAAGGACGGCGCGCCAGCGCCGGACTCGTGTCACAGACGATCAGCCAGGCCCGGAGCGTCCTCATCACCGGCCATGTGCGCCCTGACGGCGACTCGCTCGGCTGCATGATCGCGCTCGCGCACCTCCTCAACCGCGTCGGCGTTAAGGCCGTCGCGACCGCCGAGCGCGCCGGGCTCGGCGGCCCCGGCTTCCTGGCCGGCGTCGAGCGGCTGATCACGCCCGAGTCCGCCGCGCGCCGCCGCTTCGACCTGGTCGTCTCTGTGGACTGCGGGTCTTTCGACCGGCTCCCGCCGCCGATCCGGCCGCTGGTCGAACGCCTGCCCTCCGTCAATATCGACCACCACCGCACCAACACGCTCTTCGGCACGCTCAACTGGATCGACGGCCACGCCTCCTCGACCGGCGAGATGATCTGGCGCCTGGCCCGCAAAGCCGGCTGGCCGCTCGACGCCGTGGCGGCAGAGGCGCTGTGGGTCGCCGTCATCACCGACAGCGGTCGCTTCGCGTACGACCAGACCACGTCGGCCACGCTGCGCTGCGGCGCCGACCTGCTCAAGTACGGGGTGCGTACGGCCCAGATCAACGACAAGCTCTACTGCTCGTTCAGCCGCACCTCGGTCGAACTCAAGCGCCGCGCCTTCCGCACGCTCTCCGTCTCCGAAAACAACGCCGTCGCCTCCGTCACCCTGACCGGACAGGACTTCGAGGAGACCGGCGGGACCAAGGCCGACGCCGAGGACGTCATCGAGATCCCCCGCAGCCTGATCGGCAACCGCGTCGCGCTTTTCTTCTACGGCAGCGAGGACAACGACGAGACGCGCGTCAGCATCCGCACCCGCGCCCCGCTCGACGCCACCGAACTCGCCCGTCAGTTCGGCGGCGGCGGCCACGCCCGGGCCGCAGGCTGCACCATCCGAGAGCCGCTCAGCGCCGCCCGCCGCATCGTCCAGAAGACGGTGTCCGACTGGCTCGCGGGCCAGCCGGACGCCCCCTCCTCTGCCGCCGAATGAACACGCGGGCTGTGGCCGGCGCGCCCGCTCCTGCCGGCGCGCCCGCCGCCCGCTCAGCCGCAGCGCAGCCGCTTAGCCGCGCGCCGTCCGCAGCGTCACCAGCCGGATGTTCGGCACCAGCATGTGGATGACCCCCAAACAGAGGAGGTACGCGCTGGCCGCGATAATGAAGAAGATGCCGTACTCGCCCGGATGACGCGTCAGCCACCAGCCGACAAACGCGTTCAGGAACACCGACGCCAGCGTGCCCGCCAAGCCGCCGATGCCGACCACCGAGGCCAGCGCGTTCTTCGGGAAACAGTCCGAGGCGAACGTGAAGATGTTCGCCGACCAGCCCGCGTGCGCCGCCATGGCCATACCGATGAGTAGCGCGGCGATCCAGATGTTGCCGATCGTGTTCGCGAAGAACACCGGCACCACGCAGCACGCGCACACCAGGAAGGCGAACTTACGCGCCACGTTCACCGACTTGCCCGCCCGCAGCATCGCCGAGGAGAGGAAGCCGCCCCCGATACTGCCGACCGAAACGAAGGAGTAGACGATGATCAGCGGCAGCCCCAGCGTCTTCAGATCGCAGTTGAAGCTCTTGTTGAGCCACATCGGCAGCCAGAACATGAAGAACCACCAGATCGGGTCGGTCATCGCCTTGCCGACCACAAACGCCCAGGTCTCACGGTACTTGAGCAGATCGATCCACCGGATCTTCTCGCCTGCGGCAGCATCCTCGTCATCGCTCAGGATATGGCGCAGTTCCTTGGGGTCGAGGCTCTTCATCTCCTCCGGACGACGGTACATCGGCCACCAGAAACAGATGAAGACAAAGTTGATCGAGCCGCCGACCACGAAAGCCCAGGGCCAGCCGTAATTGACCGCCAGCCACGGCACCAGCGCCGGCGCGATCACCGCGCCGATGTTGGCGCCCGAATTGAAGATCCCCGTCGCCAGCGCCCGCTCACGCCGCGGGAACCACTCCGTCACCGCCTTGATCGCGGCCGGGAAGTTGACCGCCTCGCCCAACCCGAGGAAGAACCGGCAGAGAGCGAACGCCGCGACCGTCAGCAGGAACTTGTTAAAGAACGGATTCTCGGGCAGGGGCGCGAGCCCGAAAAATGAGCCGACCGTCGAGTCTTTCGCGATCCAGTAGCACAGGCCGTGCCCGTACGCGGCGAACCCCCAGAAGATCGTGGCCCACGCATAGGTCGCACGCGTGCCAAACTTGTCCACCAGCCGTCCGAAGAAAGGCAGGCCCAGCGCATACGCGATCTGGAAGGCGTTGGTGATCCACGCCCAGTCGGCATCCGTCCAGTTGTACTTAATCTTAAGATCAGGAGCCAGGATGCCCAGCATCTGCCGGTCGAGGTAGTTGTTCGCCGTATTTGCGAACAGCAGCAGGCAGATCCACCAGCGATACTTACCGATCTTCTCCACGACCCCGGTCTTTTCCATGCCTTCCAGTCCTTTCGAGAAATGCCTGTACCCCATAATGACGAATGACCGCATTATGCGTGAAAACGGAGCCGGGAGTCGAGCCTAACTTGGTAAAATATCGCCCGCGTAACACGGCGGAAGATTGACGAAGGCCAAATTTTGGACTCGCCCCGGCTGGTCATCCGTATTATGATAGCGCGCATTTTACGGAGTGGAGGCGCGCATGGATAGCCCAGCAGGTGAGACCGACCTCATTTCTTTCGTGTGTCCGTATTGCGGGCTTCAGATCGAGACTCCTCCCTCACGTGCCAACCAGTCGTCAGACTGTCCGTCTTGCGCACGGAAGATCCGGGTTCCGCTGACCTCCTTTCCCGCCGGCCTGGTGGCCGTGCCCCTGCGGCGCTCGGACGAGCAGACGGATGTCACGGCCGACGCCATGAAGAGCCGCACCATCTGCATTGACCTGGACACCCCGTGGTGACCTCTCTCGCGCCATGAGCCGTCTCCTGTTACTCACCACCTCTCCGCAGCCCGACTGCGCGCGAGCCGCCCGCCACCGCCTTCGGAAGACCGTGGAGGCGGCCGTCAGCCTCGGCTTTGAGCCGGACATACTCGGAGCCAGCCCCGCCCCCGCTGTTCCGGGTTCACGCGCGCTGGCGGCCCCGCAGCTTCCGCTCTGCCAGAACCTGCCCGAACGCCCCTCGCTCCGACGCCTGTGCCTCAAGGCCCTCCTGCTGCTCAAGGCGGCAGCCCTCGCCAGCCGCACCTCCTATGACCTGATCCACGGCGAGGGCGGGGCCGCCACCGTCGCCTGGCTGGTCGCCCGGCTCACGCGCACCCCCCTCGTGATCGAGCGGTGCCCGGCGACCGGCCGGACCCCGGCACGCCTGGCACCGCCCCACCGCCTCGCCGCGCGCGTGAGCCTGTCCCTGGAGCGGCGCGCCCTCTGCGCCGCAGCGGCAGTCATCGGCCCCGACCCCTCCGTGGTGGCCCTTCTCCAGTCTCTCGGACGCCGCAGCCGCGCCTGCATGATCCCCGACCTGCCCCCGCTCCTGCAGCCCGTCCCCGAACCCGCACGGAACCTCGCCCGGGCACGCTTCCGCAGCGGCGGCTGCCGCCTGCTCGTCACCTGCCTCGCCCCTTCCGAAGAGGCGGCCGCAGACCCCCTGCCTAAGACGCTGCGCCTCATCCTCGACGCCGCCCCCGACACGCGGTTCGCCTTCGCCGGCGCCACCGCCGGTTTCCTGCACCGCTTCGCCACCCGCCTCGACCCCTCAACCGCCGCAGCCACCACCCTGCCGTCCGGCCTCACCGAAGGGGAGTATGCCGCCTTGCTGGGCGTCTCGGACATCCTCGTCTCGACCGAGACACGCCCTTTGCCGCTTCCTGCGCTGCTGCTCGACGGGCTCGCCGCTGGCGTCCCGCTCGTCGCGACCGACACGCCCGCCAACCGCAGCCTCCTCACCCCACGTAACGCGATCCTCGCCGCGCCCACCCCGAGCGCCCTCGCAGCAGCGGTACTCGCCCTCAGCGCCCAGCCCGACCGCCGGACGGCTCTGGCCGCACGCGGCTTCGACACCCTTCGGAACGAGAGCCGGACGGTCGAAGACTACCGCCAGGCGTTGCGCCGCTGCTACGGCTACGCCCTGTCCACCCCACCCAACCGGGCCGACACATGAGCTTAGCCCGCCCCACTCTCGCTCGCCTCGCGCGCCGCCTGGCGGCCACGCTGTCCACGGCCGCACTGCTCGCCGCCTGCGCCGCAAACTGGCTGGTGCACCAGCCGCGGCGCTGGCAGGAAGCCCAGACCGCGCGCCTCCACCCCACGCTCGCCACATGGACACTCCGCCTCGGGAACGCCTTCGCCGACACCACCGACGCGCTCGGACTGACCGGCCAGGACGCCTCCGTCGCGCTCGCCACCCCGCCCGACCCACACGCCGTCGCGCCGGCCGGCCTGCCGCGCCGCGCCCCTGGCAGCCCAGCCCCCGACGACATCACCGTGCTCCGCAAAACGGGCCACACCGTCGGCTATTCCCCCTCCCTGCGCCACCCTGTCTGGGTCGCCTACCGCACCTACCCCACCACTAACAGCGTCGCCCCACCCCGCCCGCGGGACTTTAAGGCCGACCCCGCCGCACCCGGCTCACCCACCCACAAGGACTACGCCAAGAGCGGGTACGACCGCGGCCACCTGGCGCCCAACCATGCGATCGCCGTACGACTGGGCCGCGACGCCCAGCGCCAGACGTTCCTCACCTCCAACATCTGCCCGCAGCGCCCCTCCCTGAACCAGGGCCCCTGGTGCAATCTCGAGTTCCGCCTCAGCGAACTCTGGCCCGCCCGCTACGGCGACGTCTGGATCATCGCGGGCGCGTTCACGCCGCCCGACGGAGTCAGCCGCCTGCCCTCCGGCGTCGCCATCCCGGCCGGTTTCTACCAGATCGCCGTCTCATATCATGACGGCCGCCTCCGCGGCCTCGCCGTCTACCTCCCGCAAAATGTCAGACGCCGCGATTTCGCCCGCGCCAGCATCGTCTCGATCGACGACCTTGAGTCGCTCACGGGCCTCGACTTCCTCGCCGACCTCCCCGACGAGGCGGAGGACGCGCTCGAAGCCCAGACGCCGACCCGCCTCTGGCCGTCAGGCCTCGTCGGCGCCGCCCGGCTGATCGCCGAACGCTTCCGTACGTACGACTGACGGCCAAGCTTAGAATTGACCCTCACCAAGAGGTGTGCAAAGATATTCATGCGCGAGACGGCTCGATCAAAGCCCGCCCGCAATACCGTTCACCATGCGAAAAAAAGGTAAGAAAGAGCCGCCTGCCAGGCGCCTGAGCCCCCAGTGGCTGGTGGCCCTGGGCTTCCTGTCCGCAATCCTCGTCGGCACCGCCTTGCTCTGCCACCCTGCCGCCAGCGCCCTCCCGCCCCTGACCGCCTTCTTCACCGCCACCAGCGCCACCTGCGTCACGGGCCTCTCCGTCATCGATATCGGCACCGACCTCACCCGCTTCGGACAGCTTGTCGTCCTCGCCCTGATCCAGTTCGGCGGCCTCGGCATCACCACCTTCGGCACCTTCCTGCTCGTGCTCGTGGGCCGGCGCCTCAGCGTCCAGAACGAGTTTGTCCTCATGAACGCCTATGGCGTCGAGGAGGTGCAGGGCCTGCGCTCCCTCCTGCTCTGGACGATGGCCTTCACTTTCCTGTTCGAGGGCGTCGGCGCCCTCCTCCTCTGGACCCGCTATGCCTGGCCCGCCGCAGGCGCAGGCGTCCATCTGGACCCCTGGACAGCCGCCTATTACGCGACCTTCCACTCCGTCAGCGCCTTCTGCAACGCCGGCTTCTCGCTGCACAGCGACAGCCTCGCCTCCTTCCAGCGCGACCCCCTCTACCTGCTGGTCATCGACACGCTGATCGTCTCCGGCGGCCTCGGGTTCCTCGTGCTCTACAACCTGATCACCATCAAATTCTGGCGGCGCAACCTGAAAACCCGCGGACGGATCTCGCTCCACACCAAGATCACGCTCATCACCACCCTCGTCCTCCTGCTCCTTGGGTTCGCCGCCTTCGCCGCCCAGGAGTGGGACAACACCCTGCGCGGACTCCCCCTGGCCGATAAGATCGCCTGCGCGCTCTTCCAGTCCGTCACGCCCCGCACCGCAGGCTTCAACGTCGTGCCCATGGACCTGATCCACGAGTCAACCCGTTTCACCACCAGCCTGCTCATGCTGGTCGGGGGCTCGCCCGGCTCCTCCGCAGGCGGCATCAAGACCACCACCCTCGCCGTGCTGGTCGTCACCATCGCGGCCCTCTGCCGTAACCGCCGCGAAACCGTCATCTACTCGCGCACCGTCCCCAACGCCGTCGTGCGCGAGGCAATCGTCATCCTCCTGCTCGCCATCTCCATGATCCTCACGGCCTTCGGCGTGCTCCTGTGGACAGAGTCGCCCTTAGCCCCCGGCGACTCCGCCAAGCTCGCCTTCGAGACCATCTCGGCCGCCGCGACAGTCGGCCTCTCGATCAACCACACCCCGACGTTGTCAGACGCCGGACGATGGGTTATCATCTGCTGCATGTATCTGGGACGGCTTGGCCCGCTGGCGATCGCCCTGCTCATCGGCACGCGCGACGAAAACCGACGTATCCGCTTCCCCGAGGAAGAGATCGTCGTCGGCTGACGGATGTACCACGCCACGCTCACACTATGAAACGCATCGGCATCATCGGCGCAGGGCGCTTCGGCGCCTCCCTGGCGGAAAACCTCGCCGAACACGGGGCGGAAGTCCTGCTGATCGACAAAAACCGCGAGATCGTACAGGACTTCTCCGAGTTCGTCACCAAAGCCGTCGAAGGCGACGTCACCAGCGCGCGCACGCTCGAGGACGCCGGCTTCCAGGAGTGCGACGTGGCCGTCGTCGCCATCGGGACCAACCTCGAAGGCAGCATCATGGCCACCGTGAACTGCAAGGAGATCGGCATCCCCACCGTCGTGGCCAAGGCCAACTCCGACCTCCACGGCAAGATCCTTAAGCGCGTCGGCGCCGACGTCGTCGTCTACCCGAACCGCGACTGCGCCAAACGCCTCGCCCGCACCCTGCTCTCGAAAGGCTCCGTCGACCTCTTCGAGATCTCCGACGGCTTCAGTGTCGCCGAGATCGACGTGCCGGACTCCCTCAAGAACAAGAGCCTCAAGGAGGCCGAGGTGCGCAAGAACTTCGGCGTGACCGTCCTCTGCGTACGCCGCCTCGCCGACGACCCCGCGCAGCCCCGCACCCTCATCATCCCGACCGCCAACGAGATCATCCAGCCCGATGACAAACTGCTCGTCTTCGGCGAGGATAAGCAGATCAACGACATCGCGCAGGACACCTAGACGCCGCCTAGCGCATCAGCAGGCCGCCCGTCAGGTCGAGCGTCACGCCCGTGATGTAATCCGCCGCAGCGGAGGCCAGGAACGTCACCGCGTTCGCCACATCCTCCGGCTCCGCCACACGGTTCAGCGGGATGCGGCTCAGATAATGCGGCAGGTTCGCGGCCAGCTTATCCGCCACCATCTCGGTGCGCACCATCCCCGGCGCCACCGCATTCACGTTGATCCCCTTACCCGCCACCTCGCGCGCCACCGCCCGCGTCATCGAGATCAGCGCGCCCTTGCTCGCGTCGTACGGCAAATGTCCGCTGGTCGACCCCAAGAACGCCGCCTGCGAGGCCAGATTCACGATCTTCCCGCCACGTCCCGCCGCCAACAGCCGCCGTACGTGCTCCTGACACGCCACAAACGCCGCCGTCACATTCACGCGGAACGTCTTCTCCCACTCCGCCACCGTGTAGCTGTCTAACGGCCCCCCCGGACAGTGCGCGGCGTTGTTCACCAGGATGTCGACCGTCCCGAAACGCGCCTCCAGCCGGTCATACAGCGACACCACCTCCTCCGGCCTCTCGAACTCCGCCCGTAGCGCCACCGCCTCCACTCCGAAGTCGCGCGCGAGCCCCGCCGCCACCGCCTCGGCCTTCTCCGCGCTCGCCGCGTAACTCAGCCCGACCCGCACCCCCTCCGCCGCCAAGGCGCGGCAGATCGCCGCACCGATCCCGCGCGAACCGCCCGTCACCAGCGCCACCTTGCCTTCCAGATTCAGCCTCATCGCCTGTTCACGTCTCCCTTCACACCTCTTACTTCTTACCTCTTACTTTATACTTCATACTTCATACTTCTTACTTGTTTCCCGCTGCCTTACGGCGTCAGCACCACACGCAAACCCTCACCCCGCCGCATCAGCGCGATCGCCTCAGAAAAACCCTCGAACGGCAGCACGTGCGTCACCAGCCGCCCGGCAGGAAACGCCCCGCCCGCCAGCAGCCCCACCGCCCTCGCCACCTGCGCGGGCGTCGAGTCGCTCGTGCCCACCACGCGCAGCTCGTTGTAGTGGATCAGGCGACTGTCGACCGTCAGCAGGCTCTTGCCCGCGGGCAGCGAGGCGAACAGACACACCGTGCCCCTTTTGCGCGCCAACGCCAACGCCTGCTCCTGCGGCAGCGCCGCCGGCGCCGCCACAATCACCACGTCCGCGCCGACCCCGCCAGTCTCCTGCCGCACCACCTGCGCCAGATCCTCCTCAGCCGGATTCACCAGCCGGTCAAAGCCGAAGGCCGCGCACGGCGCCAGCCGCGCCGGGTTGATCTCGGAGAGGATGACCGAGGCCGCGCCGAACTCGCGCGCGACCACCGCGTTGAGGATGCCCATCGGCCCGGCGCCCATCACCAGCACCGTGTCCCCCTCGCGCACGCCGCTGTTCTCGCACGCGTTGACCGCACAACTGACCGGCTCCGCCAACGCCGCGAAAAGCGAGCCGAGGCCCTCCGGCACCTTCACCACATGCCCGCCCCGGACCGCCAGCTCAGGAATCGCCACATACTCGGCCATGCCGCCATCATACCCGAAGCCCATCGGGCGCACCTCCGCGCACAGGTTGCGCCAGCCCCTCCGGCAGTAGACGCACTCCCCGCATGCGACCGAGGTCGCCATCACCACGCGCTCACCGACCGCGAAGCCGCCCGCCGCCCGCGTCTCGACAACCGTACCCGCGAACTCATGGCCCATCACGATCGGCGGGCGCATACGCGGATTGCCAGACAGGTACGCCTTCATGTCCGAGCCGCACACCGCGCAGGCGTCGACCTTGACCAGCAGCCCGCCAGCCTCACAGCCCGGCACCGGCATCTGCTCCACCCGCACATCACCCGCACCGTGATAAACCACCGCGCGCATCAGTACCCGCCCTCCACCGGCGCGCCGTCCAGGATCTTGTCCGCCGAGCCCACGCCCAGCCGGTCGACGCCCATCTCGACAAACTGCACCGCACGCGCCCAGTCGCGGATCCCGCCCGAGGGCTTGACCTTCGCGCGCCCCGCACACGTCCTGAGCATCACCTCCACCACCTCCGGCGTGGCACCCTCGCCGTTAAAGCCGGTGGAGGTCTTGACGAAATCGGCGCCCGCCTCAATCGCCAGCTCGCACGCCTTCGCCACCTGCGCCAGCGTCAGCAGGCACGACTCCTGGATCACCTTCACCACCACGCCCTTGGGCTTGGCCTCCGCCACCACCGCCGCGATGTCGCGCCGCACATACTCGTACTCGCCCGACAGGAACTTCCCGATGTTCATGACCATGTCCAGCTCGTCCGCACCGTCCTCGATCGCCAGACGCGCCTCGAGCGCCTTCACCTCCGGCCGGCTCGCGCCATGCGGGAACCCCACGACCACCGCCACCGTCGTGCCTGTGCCCTTCAGCAGCGACGCCGCCAGCGCCGCGTCCGTCGGCCGCACACAGAGGTCGCCCACGCCCTTGGCCACGCACATCGCCGCGTTCGTACGAATGTCGCCGTCCGTCATCGCGGGCTTCAGCACCGCGTGATCCATCATCTTCGCCACTCGCTCTTTCGTGATCGTCATCGCGCTCCTCCTCAGACCCTTTAAAACGTCCGACCTGTCAGACTCGTCCGGCCCGTCCGACCCCAATCACATCAGCCTTCCGCCGGACACGTTGATCGCCTGCCCCGTCAGATAAGCGGCTGCGGACGAGCAGAGGTAGACCGTCGTCCCGACCACATCCTCCACGCTCGCCAGACGCCCGAGCGGGATCTTGGCGGTGAAGCGCTTCACGACATCGTCGCGCTCCTGCTTGAGGTTCTCGATGTAATTCGAGGACATGAACGTCCACACGCCCGTGTTATCCGTGATGCCCGGACAGACACAGTTCACGTTGATGTTCTCTTTTGCGAACTCGTGCGCGAGCGCCTGCGTGAACGTCACGACAGCCCCCTTGGCCGCGCTATAGTGACTCAGCAGGGCCGACCCGAGCTTACCCGACTGCGACGCGAAGTTGACGATCTTGCCACCCTTGCGCGCCTTCATCAGCGGCGCCACATGCTTGATGAAGAAGAAGGTGCCCTTGCAGTTCACCGCAAAGACGAAATCCCACTCCCGCTCGGTGATCTCCTCGACCGCCTTCTGGCCAGCCACCCCCGCCACGTTCACGAGAATGTCGATGACGCCGCCGAACCGCGCCGCGGCCGCAGCGACCACCGCCCGGACCTGCGCCTCGTCCGTCACGTCCGCCGCGAGGCCGGCCGCATCATGACCCGCCGCCTGCAGCTCGCGCACCGTGTCCTCGACCTGCGCCGACTTCAGATCCGTGATGAACACCCGCGCGCCGCACTGCGCCAGGCCTTCCGCGACGCCCTTCCCGAGCGCGCCCGCCGCACCCGTCACGAGCGCGGTCTTACCCTTGAAATCCAGAAAGTTCTGCATGTTGAAAATCCCCGATTGTTTGCTCTCTCACAAAAACACAGAGTCCACAGAGCCTTTGCGTGTCTCCGTGATCTCTGTGCCTCCGTGAGAGCGTCTTGGCCCAGAATCCCGTTGCGCTTTACCGGAAAAGGTTCAGGAACGGGCAGCCGCCCTTCTTATCCAGGTCGATCACGCTCAGCGTGTGCATCGGGTCGTTCTTGCTGTTCCGCAGGCCGGGGAAGGTCATGTCAAAATTCACGACGACCAGCTTGTCGCCCCAGACCATCGGCTCGCAGGGCTGATCCAGCAGGCCGTCCTTGCCGCAGTCGTCGTCGTTCATCCACATCATCACCAGTTTCGCGGCCTTCACGTCCCAGTACAGGATTGCGTTACGCTCGGAGTCGGCGATGTACACACGGTCACGCTTGGCGTCGTAACACACGCCGTCCACGCACGGCAGCAGCTTCGTGTCATTCACCAGCGTCTCCGGCTTGCCGTACACGCCGTCCTTCAGCCGCAGCACATAGAAGTGACCGTCGCCAAAGTTGCCCGTGTAGATGTTGCCGTCCTTGTCGAAACACATGCCGTCGGTCGCGGCGATGTCCTTGCGGTGGTTCGGCGTCGTCGACGTGATGCCGAGGCAGTACGGGTCGTTCGCGGCCTGCTCCTTGGGCAGAAGCCGGGCCGGGCCGTTCTTGAACGCGCTCATCGGCACACGGTAGACGCCGCCCTGGTTCTTGCCCTCGATGTCGAAGAACGTGTCCGTGAAGTACACCGCGTTGCCCCGGATGCGCAGCGCGTTGGCCAGCTTGACGTTCTCCACCACCGGCTCCATCCGGACCGGCTGGCCGGCCTTGTCAACCACCACGCGGATCACGCGGGACTTATAGGCCTTGTCAAAGAAATACTGGTTGTCGCAGTAGTAGAGGTTGCCCTCCTCGTCGAACTCCATGCCCATCGGCGCGCCGCGCTTGGTGTCAGGGTGCAGCAGGCCGGCCACGAACACCGACCACTTGCCCGTCTTCTTCTCCATCTTCATGATCGTGCCGGCGTACGACTGATCCACGAAGTTCGGCGCGGCGCAGAAGATGTTCCCCGCCTTGTCCTGCGCCAGCCCGTCCGGCACGTTCACGTGATCCCCGAACTGCGCGAACAGCTTCGGACGGTACTTCTCGTCCGGCTGCAACGCCCCGTCCGCCGCCACCACACCCCACGCGACCGTCGCCACCGCGCCGGCCAACACCCACCTTGTCGCCTTGTTCATCTCGTGCCCCTTTCATTTACCTTTGGCGGGCGCGCCGTGCACAACGCTCCCGCGTTTTTTGAGGATTGGCGGCAATCATAGCAGACCCCCCGCCGTCTGGCAACGCGACTTTCTTTTTACTTAAAAAAACTTTCGTATTGCTTTTGAACAAATTATTCATTATTTTTCCAGTCAGTATTGGTGGAGACGGCACACGTAAACCCACGAGTGAGGGACAGGCACATGAACATCCGAGTTGCGATGGCAGGGCTTCTACTAGCGGCGGCAGCCGCCACACCGCTTCAGGCGGCAGACGGGGCATGGACAGGTACGGGCTCCCAGAACATGATCTATTGGGACGAGGCCAACTGGCTCGACGGCCTGATCGCGGACGGCGCGGGAAGCTCGGCTTACTTCACCAACGACCTGCCCGCCAAAATCACCCTCACCAACGACGTGACGCTCGGCTACCTTCAGGTCAACGCCCCTGCCGCCGCCAACACCGTGACCTTCGAGGGCGGCGCGCTCACTTTGTCGGGCGGGACGCTCACGATCCGCACCGATAACCGCCGCGTCGATTTCCGCACCGTCCTGCGCGGCAGCGGCGGCTTCACTAAGACAGGCAACCAAGCCTTCTACCCCTATCGCCGCTCGGAGATGAGCGGCCCCGTCAAAATCAACGGCAGCCTGATCGGCCTCGATTTCCGGCAAGACGCCGACTCGACCAACGCGCTGGCCCTCAACCACCTCCAGCCGGACGGGCTCACCATCGAGGGTGTTGGCGGTCAGGTGCGCGTGGGCGGACGACCGAGCCGCACCTCGGACCAAAGCGGCGTCTTCACGTTGCAAGCGGGCAACCGTCGCGTATTGCGCATCTCCGGCGTCTCGACCGGGAACCTTTCCGCCGGCCAGCCCGTCAACGCCGCGGAGGGTCTCCTGCCGGAAGGCACCTTCCTGAAGACGATCCTCGACGACAACAACGTCGAGCTCAGCGCGGCCCCCCTTGCGGACGGCAACGAGACCCTGACCTTCAAAGCATCATCATTCACTTCCGTGCAGGAATTCAACACCCTGACCACCAGCTATTCCGGCTCGCTTTATGTCGGCGGCGACGCCACCACCGCCCGCATCGGCGAACTCTCCGGAGGCTATCGGTTCACCGGTGAAGGCACCGCCACCGCCGAGATACGGAATACGCGCACCTTCGGCGGCGTCATCACCCTGACCAATACCCTGACACTGGCCCTGACCGACCAGCGCCCGATCCCCGCCGCGCCTGCCACCAACGCGGCCTTCCACGTGGACGCCAGCGCCGCCTCGACGCTCATCACCTCGCAGTCCGGCGGCAACACGATGGTCGGCCAGTGGCTCGACAAGAACGGCACACCGACCGTCCCCGGCGGCACGACCGTCCGCCTCGCGGTCTCGCAGGGCAACCGCACCGGGCTGCTCGCGCCGTTCCTCGTCACCAACGCCCTCAACGGGCTTCCCGTCGTCGACTTTGGCCCGGCAGGCTCCAGCCGCGGCATGATCTGGAACGACAACATCGGCGGCATCCGGACCCTCTTCATCGTCGTCGGCAGCCAAGAGGGCGGCGGCACCTTGCTCGGCAACAAAGATAACCTGACCTGCAGCTTCGAGCGCGGCATGGACGTCTACGCCAGCAAAGGCGATTGGGCGACAAGACAGTACACGACGCCCCTGACGAAAGACCACGCCCTGTTCTACAATCTGGTCGCGCCCAACAGCAACCGCTCCTGGATCAACGGGCAGGAGGCCGACCACCAATACGCCGGGCTTTCCGGCGGATATGATCTCGTCTCCTTCACGTGGGGACAGGACGGAACCGGCGGCAGCGCCTCAGCCTTCGCATGGCGAGGCATCAGCACCACGTCATACTACGCGGAGCGCACCGGAGGCCAGCGCCTTGCCGAGGTCATCCTCTATCAGCGCGTGCTCACCGATCAGGAACGCCGCGACACCGAAGCCTACCTCTCCCACAAGTGGTTCGGCAAGACCCTGCCCGGCTACGGCGCACCGAAACTCAACACGATCCAGATCAACAACGCAAACACCCTGCGGCAGGAAGGCTCGAACCCCATCGAGATCGACGCCCTCTCGCTCCCCGAGAACGCCACACTCAACATCCCCTCGGGCACCGCAGTCTCGGCCAACGGCGCCGCCCTCGCCGGCCGCGTCGCCCTCGCTGGCGGCACCCTCCGGATCTCCGCACGCCAGACACCCGCCGCGCCCGCTCCGCAACCCGCGCTTCACCTCGACGCCGCCACCAACGTCACCCGCAACGGCAGCGAGGTCTCCCGTTGGGACGACTGCTCCGGCGGCAGCCGCTACGCCTTCAGCTACAGCGGCTTCGGCCCCAGTGTCGCGGAGAACGCGCTGAACGGCCTGCCTGTCATCGATTTCGGCACGATCGAATCCAAGAAGTTCCTCGCGTGGGACACCAACATCGTGATCCGCTCGCTCTTTCTCGTCATGAACCTGCGCAGCACCTACAGCGCCCCGATCGGGACGTACCTGCCGATGTTCGGCGTGAAAAGCCACTTCACTCGCCTGGGCACCCCCTTCGTATGGAATCCCACCGGTCAGGCCAACGTACGCAGCGGCGCCTGCTACCTCGACGGCCTGCGCATCAACCCCGGCATGTACCCGATGACCCACAACAGCTTCGTGCTGCTGGGCCAAGTCCTCGAAGCGTCGAGCATCGCCAACGCCTTCGCCTGCGAGGCCTACCTCTACACCGACCCGAACAACCGCGCCAACCGCACCGGCGGCATGCAGCTCGCGGAGGTCATCATCTACGACCGCAAGCTGACCGAGCGCGAAAGCCTCGACACACAGGCCTACCTGAACTGGAAATGGTTCGGGCGCACATCGGCCGGTTACGCCTCCCCGGGCGGCACCGTGAACATCGGCATGGCCTCCGCCTCAGCCGCCGCAACCGAAAGCCTGCTCTCCGTCGAAGGCGACGCGCCCGTCGCGTTCACCCAGCTCCTCGGCGCGGGCAGCCTCCTGCTGAACGCCGCCGCCCCCGTGTCAGTCGGCAGCCTCGACGCGCTCACCGGCGGGCTGAAGCTTACCAACACGACCGTCGCGTTCCCGCAGTCCGGCACCCTCAACCCCTTGTCCGTCTTCGGCGTCAGCGGGGTCTCCGTCGGCGACGGCGCCACCGTGACCGCCGCATCGCTCACGGGCGGCGGCACGCTTGTCAAAACCGGCGCGGGCACCCTCTCCGTCGGCGGCGGCAGCGGCTTCAGCGGCGGACTCGCTCTCCTCGGCGGCACCCTCACGCTCGGCACGGGCGTCCAGCTCAACGCCCTCTCGCTGACCGGCACCGATGCGGCCGTCACCGGCAGCGGCACCCTCTCCGCGCAGAGCATCAGCGCAGGAGCCTCCGAGGGCGACCTCGGCACGCTCACGGTCTCGAACCTCGCCCTCCCGCCCGGATGCGCCGTCACCGTCAACATCTCCGGCGAAACCTGCGACCGCATCGACGTCCCCGGCACCCTCAACGCCTCAGCGGGCGGCTCCTTCCACATGACCTTCACCGGCACGGAGGACGTCAAGGGCCAATACACCGCCTTCACCTTCGGCGACATGGACGCCGCGAGCGCCACGGCCATCGCGTCTTGGACGATCACGGGCGACATCCCTCCGAAATACAAGCGCACCGTGATCGTCAACGACGGGAAAGTGATGCTAAGCCTCTCGCTCAGTGGTACATTGCTGAGCGTCAAATGACAAAGGCACCCTCCATGCGGCAAACGCGAACACACATCGCGGCGCTCCTGCTCATCGCGACAGGAGCCGCCCAAGGCAACCCCATCGAGACCGACGTCGCCGTCATCGGCGGCGGCAGCGCGGGCTTCGGCGCGGCATGGGCCGCCGCGCACCTCGGCTCTTCCGTCGTCCTGATCGAGCGCGAGGCCGCGCTCGGCGGCACCTCGACCCTCGGCGGCGTCAACAACTGGGAACCCGGCATCGGCGGCACCGGCCTGCCCTACCGCGTCTACCAGCGCCTGCGGCAGCGCCCCGGCGCCGCGGGCGTCTACCGCTTCGACCGCCACTGCTCATGGAAGAAGCCGTGGGAGAAATACACCTTCCCCGGCGGCCTCATCGAAACCGACCC
Organism: Verrucomicrobiota bacterium; assembly: GCA_022704145.1. Classification (GTDB taxonomy): domain Bacteria; phylum Verrucomicrobiota; class Kiritimatiellia; order RFP12; family UBA1067; genus JAKJGY01. Next base: position 5,363 of record JAKJGY010000043.1, on the reverse strand, counting down.
GTGCCTCTGCTACGCCCACACCCTGCGCCGCCACGGGCCGGGCATGGGCAACGAAGCCTGGTTCCGCGAGCACTGCCACGGCGTGATCTTCGAGCCCGACGCCATGTCCGCCGTCATGCTCGACATGCTCAAGGAAACCGGCCGCTGCCGCGTGCTCCTCGGCACCGCCTTCACCCAAGCCCGCCATGCCGACGGGACGGTCAGCGAGGTGACGCTCTCCGACGGCACCGCCGTGCGCGCAAAAATCTTCATCGACGCCACCGACGGCGCGCTCTGCGCCACGCTCGGCTGCGAGCTGATGACCGGGCGCGACCGCCGCGCCGATTTCGACGAGCCCGGCGCCCCGCCCGAACCGATCATGCGCCTCAACGGCGCCACCCTCATGTACCGCGTCACGCCCATCCCCAGGGACGCGCCCGACCGCATCGACCCCCTGCCCGAAGGCGTCCCCGAAGCCTGCTGGTGGCAGAAGAGTTTCCCCTACGCCTTCGTCGGCGTGTACCCCAACGGCGACCGCTTCGTCAACATGCTGCCCACCATGCGCGGCGAGGAGTTCCTCGAACTCGGCCCGCAGAAGGCCTACGCCGAGTGCGAGCGCCGCCTGCGGGCGCACTGGCATTGGTACCAGAAGAACTTCGACGAGTTCCGCCGCTTCACCCTGAAAAGCGTCTTCCCGATGATGGGCGCGCGCGAGACCCGCCGCGTGCGGGGCGAGTACGTCCTCACCCAGCACGACCTCATCGCCACCCTCTCGCGACAGCAACATCCCGACATCATCGCCATCGCCGACCACCCGATGGACAACCACGGCGGCGGCGGACCCGGCGGCGAGCTGAAAGGCCCTTACGGCATCCCCTACCGCTGCCTCCTGCCGCTCAAGACGCGCAACGTCCTCATCGCCGGACGCGCCGCCAGCTTCAGCGCCATCGCGGCCTCAAGCTGCCGCCTCTCCCGCACCATGATGCAGCTCGGCCAGGCCGCCGGGACCGCCGCACACCTCTCTTGCGCCAGAAACCTCGCCCTGCGCGATGTCGCGGCGGACGACATCCGCCGCCTGATGCACGACCGTATCGACCAAAACCCCAAAACATGCGAACCATGAAACGTCCCCTCGCCCTCATCTTCGCCCTCTGCCTCGCCGTGCGCGGCACCTCGGCAGACGACCACCCCGCCGACTGGTTCAGCCGCGCCGGATACGGCCTCTTCGTCCACTACCTCAACGAGATCCAGAACAACGCGGCCACCGTCCAGAGCCTCGGGCGCTCGACCACATGGGACGAGTGCGTGCGGGAGTTCGACACCGAACGCTTCGCCGCCGCTGCCGCCGAGGCGGGCGCGGGCTACGTGATCTTCACCACCCACCAGCGCACGCGCTTCCTGATCGCCCCGAACGCCACCTTCGACCGCCTCACCGGCTACAAGCCCGGCGAGGCCTGCGCCACGCGCGACTTGATCGAAGACCTCCATCGCTCGCTCAGCAAGCGCGGCATCCCGCTGATGCTCTACTGGACCGGCAACGGCCCTTGCGCGGACGCGAAAGCCAGCGCCGCCCTCGGCTGGCAGGCCCCCGTCTCCGACGCTTGGCTGGCGAAATGGGCCGCCGTCACCGAGGAGTACGCCCTGCGCTACGGCGAGAAGGTCGCGGGCTGGTGGGTGGACGGCTGCTACGTCAAACACGGCAACCTCGGCTACGACGACGCGAAACTCGGCGTCCTCGCCCGCGCCCTCAAGGCGGGCAACCCCCGGCGCATCATCGCCCTCAACCCCGGCGTGGAACTCACCGCCTACTCCGTCCACGACGACTACACCGCAGGCGAGCAGAACAGCTTCCTCGCCCTGCCCGAATCCCGCTGGCTCGGCGGCAAACAGTGGCACTTGCTCTCCTATCTCGGCCCGGAACGCAGCGACAACTACCTCGCCGCAGGCTGGTGCGAACCCGGCTTGAAATACAGCAAGCAGGAGCTGGCCGCGTACGTCCGTGCCGTGAACAGCAAAGGCGGCGTGGTCTCCATCGACGCCTTCCTCTTCCGCGACGGCGGGCTCGACCGCTCGCAGCTCGAACTCCTGCGCGCGCTCCGCCCCGCGCTCGTCGCGCAGAAGGACCGCCCGCCCACCCCCCCCGGCAACCTCGCCTTCGGCAAGCCCGCCCGGTTGCTCAGCCTCGACGGACAGCGCGACCTGCCGATCAACGGCGACGGCGTGATGAAACCCCAGCGCGGCGTGGACGGCTACCCCGACACCGCCGCGCGCGCCAGCATGGAGTGGCCCTGGACGTACGAGGTGGATCTGCTGGAGTCCGCCCCGGTCAGGCGCATTAAGGTGACCTACGGACGCAAAGCCTACGCGACCCGCGCGCGTGTCAGCGTCTCGCCCGACCGCCAGACGTGGCAGACCGTCGCCACCGCCGACACGCCCGACGGAAAACCCTTCACCGCCGACTTCGACCCGATCAACGCCCGTTACGTGCGCGTCAGCTCACTCAAGCCCGACGGCCCCGGCCAGCCCGGCGAACAGATGTCGGTCGCCGAACTCGAAGTCTACGAATAGCCCGAACCCTCACCGGAAACCCCTGCCATGACGAAAAAACTCAGCCGCAAACAACAGCTCCTCGACGCCCTCATGGAACGCCCCGAACTCTCCGTCGGCGAACTCAGCCAACGCTTCGGCGTCTCCGAGGTCACCATCCGCAGCGACCTCAAAGCGCTCGAAGTCCAAGGCCTCGTCCTCCGCCAGCACGGCGGCGGACTCCCCACCCTGCACGCCAACGTCTCCGAGCGCCAGCGCGCCCACACCGAGCAGAAAAGCCGCATCGCCCGCGCCGCCGCAGAATTGATCGCCGACCTCGAAGACATCATGATCACCGCAGGCACCACCACCTCGCTCATCCCCCGCTTCCTCCTCGGCCGGCAAGGCGTCAACATCGTCACCAACTCCACCCTGCTGCTGCCCTACGCGCGCAACAACCCCGGCGTGCTCGTCACCCTGACCGGCGGCGAGTTCAGGCCCTCCAGCGAAGCCCTGACCGGCCCTGCCACCATGCGCGAGCTGGGCCAGTTCCACGTCGCCAAAGCCTTTCTCGGCTCCGACGGCATCACCGTGGACAAAGGCATCACGGCGGACAGCGCCGACCTCGCCGACGCCTGCCGCCGCATGTCCGAGCAGGCGCGCCAGACGATCGTCCTGGCCGACTCCTCCAAGCTCGGCCGGGCCGGCTTCGCCCACATCATGCCGCTGGCCCGTATCGATATCCTGATCACCGACCGCGACGCACCCGCGAACCAGGTGGCGAGAATCCGCAAAGCGGGAGTGGATGTGCGCCTCGTGTAGGCAACCGGAAGCCTGCGCGCCGATGCTGGCCGACGCTCACGAACATTACAGATGTGTAATTTTCGTCTTGTCTCTTGGACCCTCACTCTGCTAATGTTCGGAACATGAACCAGGGACTTTGTCTTGCGACAGAAACGCATGCGCTCATCGGGGAAGGGTCGCGTCGTATCTGTTACCGTCACCGCGAGCCCACCCTCTGCGTCAAGTATTACCGCCCGGATGCGAACTTGTGCCATCAGGCACGGTTGCGCGTGCGGCTCCATATCCGTATGGCCCGCTTTAACCGCCACGCCAACCTGAATTATCGCGAGTGGTGCTATTACAAGTTCCTGCGCGCGCAACTGCCGGCCGATCTCTTTGCCGTCTTTCCAGAAAGGCTGGAGCCGGTTTTCTCACCGAGCGAGGGCTGGGGGGTCGTCGAGAGCCTGATCGCCAACGCCGACGGCACGCCCGCCGAACGGCTGACCGCCGCCATCCGCACCGTCAGCGACCCCGCGATGCGGCTCCGGGTCTATCAGGAGACCGAACACCTCCTGTCGCAGTTCGCCCGCTTCGGCGTCCGTTTCTTCGACCTCGGCAACCTGCTCCTCCAGTGGACCGGCCCCGACACCTTCCGTATCCGCGTGGCCGATATCGAGCCTTGCGGCAAGGAACTGATCCCCTGTCCGGTCTTTAGCCGCTTCCTGGCAGGCTGTAAGGTGCGGCGGCGCGCACGACGCTTTCTGGGCGCCCTTCGCAAGCACCTGCCCGCCCACCACCTGCCGACCGGCGCCGCCGCGGCCGTCTCAAACGCTCGGGCCATGCCGGACGTCCGCTCCTGGACGCTCACGACGCGTTTCGCGCGCCTCGCCGGCCTGATCTGACCGCGCCCACATTCGGGTTGAAACGCCACACGGTTTCCCCCATACTTCATCCGTCATGCGTGCGCTCAGACGTTGGTTCCGGCGCTGGCGGGCCTACCGCCAGGCACTCCCCTATCTCGAGACCTGCCGACCCCAGGTGCAGCGGGCCCTCGGCGGCCCCGTCACCTGGCGCCGTACCGGCGGCCGCGGCCGCGATGTGGTCTGCCTCGCGCTGCGCGCGGGACGTCCGGCCGGCGTGCTGCGTGTCACCTCGCCCGACGCCCCCGGCTCCACGCCTTTAAGCGCGGGCATGCCCTTCGTGTCGCTGCCCCCCGAAGAGAAGCTGGCGCGCGAATGGCATGCCTACGCGACCGGCCACCCGCTCGGCCTGACCCCCCGCCCGCTCTGGCGCGACAGCCGCGCCATGCTCTGCGCCTACGCCGACGCCGCGCCCTTGGCGCAGGCCGTGTCCGCTAGCGGCGCCTCGACCCTCGCCCTCGCCACGGACGCCCTCCCGCACATCGCCCGCCTCCACGCCGCCGGCCTCGCCCACATGGACATGAGCCTGGCGAATATCCTGCGCGAGCGCACGGGCGAGACCTGCCTCTTTGTCGATTTCGAATACGGGCCGGCCCCGGGCCTCACCTTCTCCCAGCAGTGCCTGTACGACTATCTCCGCCTGCTCGAGAGCGCCTGGAAGTCTCTCCGTCCGGACGAGCGTGCCTCGGCGCACGCCCTGTGGGGCGACGAGTTTCTGAGCACGGCGCCTGCGGACGTCCTCTCCGCCGACCTCACCCCGCTGCGCCCGGCCCTCGGCCGCCTCCTCGCCGCGCCCGAGCTGCATGACCTCTTCGCCGCGCTCAGGCAGCAGTCGGGCTGAGCGGGCACGCCCCCGGCCTCAGGCCTGCGGGTCGAAGGCCCGCCCTCCGGACACACGCAGCGCCTCGCGCCGCTCCGCGACCCGAACCGCAAGCTCGCGCTCCTCCTCAGGCGTGAAGAACAGGTCGAGATGGCCGACCGCCTCGGCCTCGTTGTCGGTCGAGTGCAGGGCGTTGTCCTTGTGATAGAGCCGCCCCTCACGGATGACACGGTCCCGCAGCGCGCGCTTGAAGAACTGACGGCTGTTGAACACCAGCGGATGCTCCTTCGCGCGCTCCTCGGCCGTACGCCAGACCGGCTCGGGATCGAACACCG
>JAKJGY010000225.1 GCA_022704145.1 Verrucomicrobiota bacterium | reverse complement strand
GCCGACATCGCGTGCGAGACCGGCTTTTACGACCACAGCCACTTTACGCGCACGTTCAAGCGTATCGCCGGCCTCTCGCCGGGGCAGTACCGCAAGCACCATTTCGAGCCCGCGCGGTGAGAGGCGGCGCGGGTCGTGTTTGGACGTGACGCGCGCGGCGGGGGCCGGTATGCTATCGGGACTCAAACGGCGGTCAAGAGGGAGAGGGGTGAGGGCGGTATGTGCGATACGGTGAACCGATGCGAGGCGCAGTTGGCGGAGTGGGTGGGCGCGGCGTTCCGTGCGGCGTTCGGCGAGGCGGCGGGCCTGGAGGCGGCGCGGGTGCAGGCCGCGACCGACCCGCGGTTCGGCGATTTCCAGTGCAACGACGCGATGGCGGCGGCGAAACGGCTGCGCCAGCCGCCGCGCGCCGTGGCCGAGGCCGTGGTGCGGGCGCTGCCGCTGCCGCCGATGCTGGAGAAGGTCGAGGTCGCGGGGCCGGGCTTCATCAACCTGACGGTCAGCCCGGCGTGGCTGGCGGGACAGGTGGCCGGCCTGGCCGGCGCGCCGCATTTCGGGCTGCCCGACCTCGGGCGGGGGCGGACGGTGGTGCTCGACTACTCCAGCCCCAACGTGGCCAAACCGATGCACATCGGGCATATCCGTTCGACGGTGATCGGCAACGCGATCGACCGGATGTACCGCGCGCTGGGCTTCCGGGTGATCGCGGACAACCATCTGGGCGACTGGGGCACGCAGTTCGGCCTTCTGATCCAGGGCTACCGCGCGTTCCTGAGCGACGCCGAGCGCGAGGCGCTCACGGTCGAGGCGCTGGAGCGCGTCTACGTGCAGAGCTACAACCGCTCCAAGGAGGAGCCGGGCTGGCTCGACGCCTGCAAGGCGGAGCTGGTGAAGCTGCAGCAGGGCGACCCTGAGAACCGCGCGATCTGGGAGCGCTTCATCGCCATCAGCCGGGGCGAGTTCGAGCGCGTCTACACGCGCCTCGGGGTGGGCTTCGACCTCTGGCGCGGCGAGAGCTTCTACAACGATATCCTGGCCGAGACGGTGGCGCTGCTGGAGGAGCGCGGGCTGGCGGTGGAGAGCGAGGGCGCGCGGGTCGTGCGGCTCGAGGACGAAGGCATGCCGGTGTGTATCGTGCGCAAGAGCGACGGCGGCTACAACTACGCGACGACCGACATCGCCACGGTGCGCAGCCGAGTCGCGGAGTTCGCGCCCGAGCGGGTCGTGTACGTGACCGACGAGCGGCAGCAGCTCCACTTCCGGCAGTTTTTCGCGGTCTGCGCCAAGCTGGGGTACACCACGCATCTGGAGCACGTCTGGTTCGGGCTGATGCGGCTGCCCGAGGGCACGTTCTCGACGCGTCAGGGCAACGTGATCAAGCTGGAGGCGCTGCTCGACGAGGCCGAGCGCCGGGCGCTGGAGATCATCCAGGCCTCCAACGACGGCATGTCCGAGGACGAGCAGCGCGAGCTGGCCGCGGCGGTCGGCATCGGGGCGATCAAGTACGCCGACCTCAGCCATGACCCGCAGACGCTGATCGTGTTCACCTGGGAGAAGGCGCTGGCGCTGGAGGGCAACTCCGGGCCGTATCTGCAGTATGCGCACGCGCGGGTCTGCAGCCTGCTCGACAAGTACACGGCGCTGGTGCCGGGCCGCGACCCGCAGGCCAGCCCGCTGCTGTTGGCCGAACCGGTGGAGAAGGCGCTGGCCCTGCAACTGATGCAGTTCCCCGCCGCCGTGGTGCGCGCGGCCGAGGCGTACAAGCCGAACGTGCTGGCGGACTACCTGTTCGGGCTCTCGCAGACCTACAGCAGCTTCTACCAGCGCTCGCCGGTGCTCAAGGCCGAGCCGGAGGTGCGCGACAGCCGCATCCGGCTGTGCGCGATGGTGGCGCAGGTGCTGGCCGAAGGCCTGGGCCTACTGGGCATCCGCGCGCCGCGGCGGATCTAGCCGCCGTTCCGGCTGCGCGGAAGGAGCCTCAGAAGGGGGTGAGCAGCCCGGCGGCGACCCGGCGGGCGGTCTCCTCGCCCGCGAGGTGCTGGACGAGCACGAGGGCGAAGAGCAGGGCGGTGCCGGGGCCCTGGCTGGTGATGAGGGTGCCGTCGGCGATGACGGGCGCGGCGGGGTCGTAGGCCTCGCCGAGCGCGTCGGCGCAGGTGGGGTAGCAGGTGGCCCGGCGGCCGCCGAGCACGCCAGCCTCCGCGAGGATCAGGGGGGCGGCGCAGATGGCGGCCACGAGCTTCTCGGCCTCGCTGAAGGCGCGGACGGTGTCGAGCACGCGGGCGTCGGCGGCGAGGTTCTCGGTGCCCTTGCCGCCGCCGGGCAGCACGAGGGCGTCGAACGCCTCCGGGTCGACGGCCGACCAGGTGGTGTCGGCCAGGAGCGTGATGCCGCGCGAGCCGTGGACCGGGAGCGTCGCGGCGAGCGCGGCCGAGGTGACGTCGACGCCGCCGCGGCGGAGGACGTCGATGATGGTGACAGCCTCGATCTCTTCGACGCCGTCGGCGAGGGGCACGAGTGCGCGCATGCGGGGTCTCCTTTCGTTGAGGGAGAAGAGAAAGATAGCCGAAAATCGGCGCGAAGGGAATGGCGGAATGGCGGACGGAGAGTGCGGCGGCGCAGGGCGCGGGAGAGTGCGGCGATGAACACCGAGACGGTCGAGAAGATTAAGGCGCGGATGGCGCTGGCCGGGGTCTTCGAGGAAGACCTTGAGGAGAGCTTCGTGCTCGGCTCCGGGCCGGGCGGCCAGAAGGTGAACAAGACCTCGTCGGTGGTGCGGCTCTATCACGGCCCGAGCGCGCTGACGGTCAAGATGGGCGAGAGCCGTTCGCGCGAGGAGAACCGCTGGCTGGCGCGGCGTGAGCTGGCGGAGCGCATCCTCGAACGCGAGCGCTCCGCGCACTCCGCGCGGCGCCAGGAGGCGGAGCGCATCCGGCGGCAGAAGCGCAGGCGGTCACGGCGGCAACGGGCGCGCATGCTGGACGACAAGCGGCAGCACGGCGCCAAGAAGGCCGCGCGCGCGCCGGTCCAGACAGACCTGTAAGCCCCGCCGTCACTCCCCCGAGAGGGGTGTCAGCAGCCGCACGCCTTTTTTGTTTGTCCGGCGTCACACGAAACAGTAATGTAGCGTCTTAACTTTTCTGTCGGTAGGTTTCGGGCTGGCGAACGGGAGGGCGATATGGGTGGTTTCTTTGGTGCGGTGGCGGCGGACGATTGTGTGACCGATCTTTTTTACGGCACGGACTATCACTCGCATCTGGGCACGATGCGCGGCGGTCTGGCGGTGCGGGCGGAGAAGGGTTTCCAGCGGGCGATCCACGACATCTCGAACGCGCAGTTCCGCACCAAGTTCGAGAATGACTTCAGGCGTTTCGAGGGGCGCAGCGGGATCGGCGTGATCAGCGACAACGAGGATCAGCCGCTGGTGATCTCGTCGCACCTGGGGCTTTACGCGATCGTCACCGTGGGCGTCGTCACCAACCACGCCGAGCTGACGCGCGAGCTGTTCGCCGGCCGTTCGGTGCAGTTCTCGGAGATGAGCCGCGGGGGCATCAACCCCACGGAGCTGGTCGCGACGCTGATCAACTCGCAGGCGACGCTGGCGGAGGGCGTGCGCTATGCGCAGCAGAAGATCGAGGGCTCGTGCTCGATGCTGATCCTGACCGACACGGGGGACCTCTATGCCGCGCGTGACCGCTTCGGCCGTACGCCGGTGGTGGTGGGCCGGAAAGAGGGCGCGGTGGCGGTGGCGATGGAGTCGTGCAGTTTCCCCAACCTCGGGTATAGCCTCGACCGCGAGCTGGGCCCCGGCGAGCTGGTGCGGTGCGCGTGCGACGGGGTGGAGACGGTGCTGCCGCCGCTCGGCCCGCTGGCGGTCTGCTCGTTCCTGTGGGTCTATTTCGGCTATCCGTCGTCGTCCTATGAGGGCCGCAATGTGGAGATGTCGCGCTACCGCTGCGGCGGCGCGCTGGCGCGCCGCAATCCGGTGGACGCGGACTCGGTGGGCGGCGTGCCGGACTCGGGCGTGGCGCACGCGCTGGGCTACGCGGCCGAGGCGGGCATCCGCTACGCCCGCCCGTTCGTCAAGTACACGCCGACCTGGCCGCGCAGCTTCATGCCGCCGGACCAGAAGGCGCGCGAGCTGATCGCGCAGATGAAGCTGATCCCGATCCCCGGGCTGATCCAGGGCAAGCGGCTGGTCTTCTGCGACGACTCGATCGTGCGCGGCACGCAGCTGCGCGACCAGGTGAAGCGGCTGTACGACGACGGCGCGAGGGAGATCCACATGCGGATCGCCTGCCCGCCCCTCCTGTACCAGTGCCGCTTCCTGAACTTCTCGCGCTCGCGCAGCGAGATGGACCTCGCGACCCGGCGGATCATCCGCGAGATCGAGGGCGACAACGCCGACGTGGCGGCCTACCTTGATCCGGACGGCACGCCCTACCGCGAGATGGTCGGGCGCATCCGCCAGCGCCTCGGGCTCTCCTCGCTGGCCTATCAGCGGCTGGACGATCTGGTGGAGGCGATCGGCCTGCCGCGCGACCAGCTCTGCACCTACTGCTGGACCGGCGAGGACGTTTCGAAACCGGGCGGTTGCACGCACGGCTGCGGCCACTGCCCCGCCCCATGCGCGGCGGGCGGGGGCGGCGCGCGCTAAAGCCCGGATCGCGGGATGAACCCGAAAGTGGCGGCGATCTCCTCGGCCGCACGGTCTGAGGCGCCGCCGGCGCCGAGCCGTGCGAGCGTCTCGTCCAGGTCCGCCAGCGCGGCCTGGCGCGCCGCGCTGTCGGTCAGGTAACGGCGGAGCTGCCCGGCCACGCGCTCCGGCGTGAAGTCGCGTTGGAGCAGCTCGGGCATCACCTCGCGGCCCGCGATGATATTGGCGAGACCCAGGTGCCGCACGCCCTTGACCAGGAGCCGGGCGACCAGAGCGGTGAGGGGGCTGGCCGCGTAGACCAGCACGGTGGGGCAGCGCATCAGGCAGGCCTCCAGCGTGGCCGTGCCGGAGGCCACGGCGGCCGCGTGGGCCTGCAGCAGCACCTGGCGCGCCTGCCCGTCCACAAACGCGAGGCGCTGCGGCCGCTCTGCGGTCTCGGCCGCCACACGCTCCCCGAGCGCGCGCATCGCGGCGGTCGGCGCGGGGATCACGAACGCGCAGCCGCCGCCGAGGTCACGCTCGAGCCGGGCGGCCGCCGCGAGCAGTCGCGGCAGGATGCGCGTGATCTCGCCGGAACGGCTGCCCGGCAACAGCGCCACACGGTGGGCGGCCTCCTGCCAGGGGAGCGCGGCGCGCGGCGCCGCGCGGGTCTCGGCGGCCCGCTCGACCAGCGGATGCCCCACGAACACGGCCTTCAGCGGCGTGCTTGCGAACAGCTCCGGCTCGAAGGGGAAGACGCAGAGCAGCAGGTCGAGGATACGGGCGACCTTCGGGATCCGCCCGCGGTGCCAGGCCCAGACCTGCGGGCAGATATAGTGGGCCGCCTTGAAGCCGTGCGCCCGTGCGAAGGCCGCCAGCCTGAGGTTCATGCCGGGATAGTCGACGGTCAGCACCAGGTCCGGTTTCCACTCTAGGATCTCGCGCCGCAGCCGCCGCATCATCCCCAGCAGGAACGGCAGGTTCATCAGCACCGGCGTGATGCCCATGAGCGCGACGCGGTCGGTATGGTAGAGCAGCTCGGCGCCCTCGGCCCGCATGGCGTCGCCGCCGAAGCCGCGGAACATCAGGGGCTGCCGCAGGCGCGCGCGCAAGGCGCGCATCAGGGCCGCGGCGTGCATGTCGCCGCTGACCTCGCCGGCGCAGAGCAGGATGCGCAGAGGCGTTTCGCTCATGACTTGGCCGTCCTCCGTGGGTGCGTTCAGTCCGGCCGCAGGGGTGCCGGGGGGAGCCCGCTGTCAAGGCCGACGAGGGCGATCCCGAGGCGGTCGGCC
>JAKJGY010000224.1 GCA_022704145.1 Verrucomicrobiota bacterium | reverse complement strand
AAGACGCAGCTCGGACAGCTCGGGGCGGACCGCGACAGCTCTCCCGAACGCTTCGTCTCACAGGTCAAAGGGGTGCTGCAGAACCGCGCCGCCGCCGTGGAGGCCCTGCTGAAGACCCTGCCCGAGGCTGCGGCCAACGACTACCGCGAGACCCAGAAGCGGCTCGAGCGCGCGCGCGCCGAACTCAAGGACGCCGAGGCCGCCTTCGAGAAGCGTAGCGCCGAACTCACCGCAACGGTCGAGCAGTCCGAGAAGCGGCTGGCCGACCTCCGCACCGGGGCGCGCCTCGCGCGCCTGCCCAAAGAGAAGGCCGAAGCCTATACCGCCAAGAGCAAGCGCCTCGACGCCGCCAACGCCGAGCTGAAAGCCTGGATCGAGACCAAGCCCGCGCGCAACGAGCAGAACTCCGCCAAGTACAAGGCCTGGGCCGACGAGATCAGCACGCTCGAGAAAGAGATGCAGGCGCTGCTGGAGTAGCCGATGCGCCCTCACCCCCTCACGCAACTGCTGGAGACCGTATGACCGCTGATCGCACCTACCTACACCCCCGGCTGGGCCGCATGGAACAGGTCGCCTCCATACGACGCGCCGTGCTGGACGACGGCAAAGGACGCGGCTTGCGCGTGGCCGAAGTCGATAACGGCAGCGGACTGCGCTTCGACGTCTTCCCCGACCGCGGCCTGGATATCGGGCGCGCCTCCTACAAAGGAACCCCCCTCGCCTGGCTTTCGTGCAACGGCGACGTCGCGCCGCACTTCTACGAGCCCTCCGGCATCGAGTGGCTCCGCACGTGGAACGGCGGCCTGCTCACCGGTTGCGGGCTCTCCAACGTCGGCGGCCCGGCCGAAGCTGGCGGCGAACGCCACGGCCTGCACGGAAGACTGAGCCACATCCCTGCCGAAGCGGTCAACACCGAGGCCGCCTGGGCGCCCGACGGCAGCTACACGCTGACCGTCAGCGGCCAGCTCCGCCAATGCCGCGTCTTCGGCGAGAACCTCTCCCTGACGCGCCGTATCGCGACGGCCTACGGCTCCTCCGCGCTGACCGTCAGCGACACGATCAGCAACGGGGGCTTCAAGCCCGCGCCCCTCATGCTGCTCTACCACATCAACCTCGGCTGGCCCCTGGTGGACGAGGGCGCCCGGATCGAGGCCGCCCCCCACGAGGTGCTCCCGCAGAACGGGCACGCCGCGGCGGGCCTGGCCGAGTGGGCCTCGCTCACCGCGCCGCTCCCCGGCTTCCGCGAGCAGGTCTACTACCACGCCATCCCGGCCGGACCTGACGGGCTCGCCGCCGTACGCCTCGCCAACCCGCGACTCGGCCTCGCCCTCGAGGTCGCCTACCGTACGGCCGAGCTGCCCCACCTGATCCAATGGAAGATGATGGGCGAGGGCGAGTACGTGCTGGGCCTCGAGCCCGCCACCTGTTACCCGGAAGGGCCGCAGCAGGCCGCCCAGCGCGGCCAGCTCCTGACCCTGGAGCCCGGCCAGACGATCGAAACCTTCCTTCGTCTCACCGCCTGCGAGCTTGGCTGAGCCGTCGCCCCGCCGCTGGAGCCCAACCCCTTCACCCATGTTCCTACCCTGCACACCCGCCGAGCTTGAGCGCCTGGGCTGGGACGCCCCTGATGTGATCCTCGTCACCGGCGACGCCTATATCGATTCGCCCTACTCCGGCGTGGCCCTGGTCGGCCGCGCGCTGGAGGCCGCTGGCTTCCGCGTCGCCCTGATCCCCCAGCCCTCCATCGCCTCCCACACCGATATCCGCCGCCTCGGGCAGCCGCGGCTCTTCTGGGGCGTCACCGCAGGCTGCGTCGACTCCATGGTCGCCAACTACACCGCGACCGGCCGCCGCCGGCACCAGGACGACTTCACGCCAGGCGGTGACAACTGCGCCCGGCCCGACCGCGCCACCATCGTCTACAGCAACCTCATCCGCGCCGCCTTCAAGCCCTGTAAGCCGATCGTCCTGGGCGGCGTCGAGGCCAGCCTGCGCCGTATCGCCCATTACGACTACTGGTCAGACGCCGTCCGCAAGCCGGTGCTTTTCGACGCCAAGGCCGATCTGCTTGTCTACGGCATGGCCGAACGAACCCTCGTCTCCCTCGCCCGACTCCTGCGCGACGGCCGCGACTGGCACGGCCTGCGCGGCCTGTGCTACGCCCTGCCCGCCAGCTCGGCCCAGCTCCCCAAGGGGGCGCTCGAGCTGCCCGCCTTCGACGAGGTCGCCGCCGCGACCGAACGCGGGCGCCACGCCTTCCTGGACATGTTCCAGCGCTTCTCGGACAACCAGGAGCCGCTGACCGCGCAACCCCTCATCCAGCGCGTCGACACCCGCTGCCTCGTCCACAACCCTCCCGCCGAGACCCTCACGACCGCCGAACTCGACGCGGTCTACGCCCTCCCGTTCCGGCTCGACGCCCACCCCTGCCACACGCCGCACGGCCCGATCCGGGCGCTCGACACCATCCGCTTCTCGCTCACCACCCACCGCGGCTGCTACGGCGGCTGCAACTTCTGCGCCATCGCCCTGCACCAGGGCAGGCGCGTCGTCAGCCGCTCCGAGCAGTCGGTGCTCGAAGAGGCGCGGCGCATGGCCCGCCACCCGCGCTTCACCGGAATCATCCAGGACGTCGGCGGCCCTACCGCCAACATGTACGGCTTTTCCTGCCCGCGGCTGGCCCGCCATGCGCCGTGCCCTGACCGCCGCTGCCTCTTCCCTTCCTGCTGCCCCACGCTCTCGCCGGACCACTCCGCCCAGCTCAGCCTGCTCAACAAGCTCCGCCACCTGCCCGGCGTCCGTAAGGTCTTCGTCGCCTCAGGCATCCGCCCCGACCTGGTCGAGGCCGACGCGCGTTGCGGCGAGCGCTATATCGACGCCCTGACCGCCCACCATGTCTCCGGCCAGCTCAAGCTGGCCCCGGAGCACAGCGAGGCGCGCGTGCTTGCCGCGATGGGCAAGCCTGACGTCGGCTCCACCCTCCGCTTCAAGGAGCGCTTCGACGCGGCGAACCGCCGTCACGGGCTCAAGCAGTTCCTGACCTACTATTTCATCGCGGCCCATCCCGGCTGCGACCTGGAGGCGATGCGGCAGCTCCGGCACTTCGCGCAGACCCACCTGCGGCTCGCCCCGGAACAGGTGCAGATCTTCACGCCGACACCGTCCACCTGGTCGACCGCCCTCTACTACACCGGGCTGGAGCCGCTCACGCGCGCGCCCGTCCACGTCACGCGCCTCATCCGCGAGAAACAGGAGCAGAAGGACCTGCTGACGCCGCCGCGCCCGGCTCCTTGAGCAGCCGCTCCAGCAGGCGGCTCGCCGCCTCCGCTTCGGCCGCACGCTTGGTCGTGCCCGCACCGTAGGCCTCGGCGCCGCCCGCGACACACGCGCGCACCGTGTAATGCGGCGCATGCGCCGGCCCCTCCACCCCGACCGTCTCGTAACGCGGCGAGTCCGGCCAGGCGTGGCGCTGCGCCAGCTCCTGCAGACGCCCTTTAGGGTTGTCCTGCCACTGTGTGTCGCCCGCCTCGTCAGCCGCGTCCAGCTCCCCCAGCAACGTCGCGAAGATCCGTTCTGCGGCTGGCAGCCCGCCATCGCACCAGGCCGCACCGAAGAGCGCCTCCAGGGCGTCGACCAGCGGCTTGTCCTTGTCGCGCCCGCCCCCTTGCTCGTCAGCGCGTCCGAGCCGCAGGAACGCCCCAAGGCCGATACGCCGCGCCACGCGCGCCAGCGCCCGACCGCTCGTCAGATGGCTCCGCCGCACAGAAAGCCCGCCCTCGGTCTCGTCCGTATAGCGCGCGTACACCAGTCCGGCCGCGAGCAGGCCCACCACCGCGTCACCCAGAAACTCAAGCCGCTGGTTGTCCGCCAAGGCGTCGCCCTGACGTTCGCCACGACACGAAGGCGCGGTCAGCGCCAGCTCCAACAGGCCTTTGTCGCGGAAGGTGTATCCCAGCGCCCGCTCCAGCGGCCCGCCGCTCTCCAGACTCTCCGAACCCGGCATACCGGCCCCCAGTCGCGCACGGCCGCACGCCGCCCCTTCAGAGCTGATTGACGGCGTTGCGCACCACCTCGGTGTGCATCCGCTCATCATACACCGCGACATGCATGCCGATGTTCATCAGCGTGCCTACCGCGAAGAGCGCCGTGATCAGATTCGTGCCGCCATAACTCATGAACGGCAGCGCCAGCCCCTTGGTCGGGGCGAGCCCGGTCACCACGCAGATGTTGAAGGCGCCCTGGAAGACCAGCAGCAACGTCATGCCGAAGGCCAGCAGCCGCCCGAGGCGGTCCGGCGCCCTCAGGCTGATCAGCACGCCGCAGACGAGGATCACCAGAAAGGCCAGCACCACCGTCCCCGAAAAGAAGAAGCCCCACTCCTCCCCGCCGATCGCGAAGATAAAGTCGGTGTGGGCCTCGGGCAGGTAGTTGTACTTCTGGATGCTCTGGTTGAGGCCGACACCGCAGACCCCGCCATTCTGAAAAGCCAGGATCGCCTGACGCAGATGGTAGGCCGCCGGCGAGCCGCTTCCTGTGCCCTCGAGCCAGGCACGGATACGCTCCATGCGGTTGGCGTTGGTCGCGACGAACCCCGCCAGGCCGACCACGCCGCACAGGCCGATGCCCGCCAGGTAGAGGACACGCGCGCCGGACACGAAGATCAGCGCCCCGCCCAGCACCAGCACCACCATCGTGGCGCCGAAGTCAGGCTCGCAGACCAGCAGCACGGCGTACGCGCCGCAAAGCGCCGTAGGCACCAACAGCCCGAGTTTGAACTCTTTCACCTGGCGCCCCACGCGGTCCATCCAGACCGAGAGCGCCACCACGATCGCGATCTTGGCGAACTCGCTCGGCTGGACGTGGATCGGCCCGAAATTCAGCCAGCGGTAGCTGCCCTTGACCTTTCCGCCTATGACCGGGAAGAACACCAGGACCAGACCGGCCAGCACCGCCAGATAGAAGCCGAGCGGAAGCCAGCGGACCCGTTTCCAGTGATGGTAGTCGAAACGGCAGGCCACGACCGCGGTAACCACCGCGATCAGCAGCCAGACAGCCTGACGCTTGAGAAAGAAATGGGGGTCGCCGTAGATGTCCTGGGCACGTACGGTGCTGGCCGAAGACAGCATCGCCATGCCCAGAACGACCAGGACCATCACCATCAGCGACAGCGTTGTCAGGGTCTTCTTCATCCTACCGGAACGCTTACTGCACGCCACCCGGAATCTTCAGGGTCATGCCAGCCTTCAGATCGTTCGAGCTGAGGTTGTTCAGCGTCTTGAGGTCGCTCGGGCTCACGCCCCAGCGGATCGCCACCGCATACAGGTCCTCGCCCTCCTTGACCGTGTAGACCTGCACGTTGCTCGCCGCAGGCGCCGCCACCGGCGCAGCCTCCGTCGCCCCAGGCGCGACAACCGGCGCCGCCACCGGCGCGGGATCCGTCGCCCCAGGCGCGACCGGCGCAGGCGTCGTCACCGCAGGCGCGACAACCGGCGGAGGCACAACCACGGGCTTGGTCTCGACAGCAGGCTTCTTCGGCGGCTCGGTCTTGGCCGCAGTCGCGGCGGGCTTCTTGGCCTCCGTGTCGGCCGCAGGCGTCTTCTTCGCGCCCGGCACCTTCAGCTTCTGGCCCACCGTGATCCGGTCCCCCTTGAGGTTGTTCGCATCGCGGATCGCGCTGACCGTCGAGCCGTGCTTGTACGCGATCACCGACAGCGAGTCGCCGTTCTTGACCACGTAGGTCACCGTCGGCCCCGCCACAGCCGGAGCCTTGACCGGCGACGCCGTCTTGGGCGCCGAGACCTTCGGCGTGCTCACCGGCACATGACGCGGCTTCGAAAGGTCGACCTGTCCCGGAAGCTGGATCACCTGGCCAATGCGCAGCCGGTTGGGCGAGATGCCGGGATTGACCGCCACCACGTCCTGCCAGCGCAGGCCATACTTGTAGGC
>JAKJGY010000223.1 GCA_022704145.1 Verrucomicrobiota bacterium | reverse complement strand
CGCACAGGCGGCAGGCGGAGCCAGCCACGGCCCAGATCCTGCCTGGCCGGCTCCCGCTTCACGCCCCGTCGCCACCGCCGGACACCACCCAAGTGCGTGAAAACGGAGCCCTGTTTTCACGCACATGAGCCCCGCGCCCGGTCACCACGCCGGCTTGACGGGCGTGGGGGGGGGATTGGCAGGCATGGGTAGGGGACGGACCTCCGCCTGCCGGCCGGCCGGCGGCAGGCGGAGCTGGCCACGGCCCGGAACCTGCCCGGCCGCATCACGCTCCACGCCCCGCCACCACCGCCGGACACCACCCAAGTGCGTGAAAACGGGGCGCGTTTTCACGCACATACGGCTTGGCGGCACGAGGCTGGCGGGGGCTTCTGAGCGGCAGTATCTTACGGTGATCCCGGGGCGGACGGGGTGGCAGGAATGGGACACAGGCAGGGCGTCCGACCGGGCAACCGGCGGCGAGTGGACATGGCATACTCCGAGACGTATAGACGGTTCTGCGAGTTGCTGGACGCGCGTGAGTTCGGCGTGGCTGAGGCGTTCGCCGAGCGTGAGTCGCTGGCCCGCCCCGATGACGAGGCGTTCTGGCTCACGCAGGTGGCGGTGGCGCGCCTGCGCGCGGGGCGGGGTGAGGCGGCGGCCGAAGCCGCCGAGCGCGCCGTGGCCCTCGCCCCGGCCAACCGCTTTGCCCTGATCGCCCGCGCCGACGCCGGGTATGCCGGCGGCCGCTTCGAGGACGCCCTCACCGACTACCATGAGGCCCTCGACGAGCCGCGTCTGGCGGCACGCGCACGCCGCAGCGTCCTGCAGTGTCTGATCCGGCTGGAACGCTGGGAGGAGATTCTGCGACAGCTTGATGCCTGGGGCATGCCTGAAAACGAAGCTTTCGAGGCGCGCGCCAAGGCGCTGGCCGCCCTCGGCCGCGACGCCGAAGCGCTCGCACTCTGCGCCCGCTGGCTGGCCGCGGCCCCGGACAACCCGCGGGCGCTGTGGCTGCTCGCCGATCTGGAGATCCGCCGGGACGGCATCGAGGCGGTGGCCGCGCGCGTCGGACGCCTGGCGCGCATCCCCTCGCGGCCGGGGGTCTACCGCGAGATCTACGCGTCGCTGTGCCGCCGCATGGGCCGGGAGGCCGAGGCGGTCGCCGCCTACGACCGGCTCGCCGAAGCCGCCGAGCCGCGCGTCCAGCGCAAGCAGGCGTTCGCGCTGGCCAAGAGCGGGCGGGAGGCCGAGGCGATCCCCATCTTCGAACAGCTCCTCCGCGACGACCCCCGCGACATGTACGTGCACACCGCCTACACCGCCGCCTGCCGCCGCGCCAACTGCCTGCCGCGGGCCCAGGAGTTCTACCAGGATCTGCTCCGGCAACACCCCGAGGCCAAGGGCATCTACGGACGCCTGCGCAGAGTCGCCGCCGCCATGGCCGCGACCCCGGCCGGCGAGGAGACCGATGACACTCGGTGACACACGGATCGGCGAGCTGGTCGAGATCCCGCCGGTGCAGACGGTCGTCCGCCTCGACCCGCGCCGCGGCGAGGGGCCCGGACTGGCCGCCTGCTTTGTCCTGACCGACGACGTGACCCGCCACCTCGACGTGCTCGCCGAGGCGCTGGCGCGCCCGACCGGCCAGGGGTACTTCCTGCGCGGCGATTTCGGCTCGGGGAAGTCGCATTTCCTGGCGGCCCTGGCGACTTGGGCGGCGGGGCAGGCTGGGGAGGGGACGCCGGTCGGCCGGCACCCCGGCCTGGCGCGCCTTGCGGCCGCCGGGCGGCGCCTCCTGCCGGTCGCCATCTCGCTGGTCGGCTACCGCGCCACGACGCCGCTGGAACAGATCGTCGCCGAAGCCATCGAACGCGCCCTGGGCGAGCGCGGGCAGGACGTCTGCCTGACCCCGCTGGCCTCGTTCAACCGGCGCCTGCTCGAACTGTGCGCAGACCCGGGCATCGCCGGCCAGCTTGCAGCGGCGGCCGGGATCGCCGCGCCCGAGATCCCCGACTGGGTGGCGCGCGCCCCGCGCGACGCCTGCGCCGCCGGCATGCGCCTGATGAAATCCCTCGGCCTCGCCGCCCCGGCCCAGCTGATCGAGGAGCGCGACCAGACCTTCCTCCGCGCCATGGCCGCGGTCCGCGCCGCCGGCGGCGACGGCGTCCTCCTGCTCCTCGACGAGCTGTCCGAGTTCTTCCGTTCGAAGCCGGACGCGCGGCGGCTGAACGAGGACGCGCGCGCCCTGCAGTTCCTCGGCGAATTCACCGCCGGCCAGCCGTTGTGGATCGTGGCCGCCGTCCAGGAGGGGCTCGAACGCACGGGCGACATTGCGCAGGCCACGTTCCGCAAGATCAAGGACCGCTTCCCGGTCCACCTCTCGCTCTCGGCGTTGCACATCCGCGACCTCATCGCCGGCCGCCTCGTCCGCCACCGCCCCGGCACCGACGCCGTGCTGGCGGACATCCATGCCTACCTGCGCGGCCAGTTCCCCAGCTTCAGCGCCAGCCTGGCCGCGTTCCGCGACTGCTACCCGGTCCATCCCCTGACCATGGAGCTGCTCGAAGGGCTCAGCGACCTGTTCAGCCAGCACCGCGGCATCGTGGATTTCGTCCACTACCGCCTGGCCGGAGACCCCCGCCGCGACATCCCCGGCATCCTCGAACGCCCGTGCCTCGAACTGCTCGCCCCGGACAGCATCTACGAGCACTTCCGGGACCGCCTGGCCGAGTTCTCCGACTTCAACGTCTTCCCGCGCCGCATCGTCCCGCACCTTGACGAGACCATCGAGCGCGTCCTCGAAGACCCCGGCGACCGCGAGCTGGCCCGCCGCCTGGTGCGCATCCTGGTCCTGTACCGCATCCATCCGACCGCCGATCCCCCGGCCGCCGGCCGCCTGGCCGAGCTGGTCGGCTGCGTCCTGGCGCCTGCCCAGCCGGACATGAACGTGCAGTTTGTGACCGAGGCGATCCTCGACCCCGTGGTCGCCGCCAGCCGCTTCCTGGTGCGGCGCGACGCGCCCTCCGGCCGGCCGGCCGAACGGGTCTACGAGATTGTCGCCGAGGAGAACCATGCGGCGACCTTTGCCGCGCGGCTCGACAAGGCGGTCGAGGAGCTCGGCATTCAGGACACGCGCCCGCTGCTGGCGATCCTCGGCGAGCTGCCCGAGAGCCTTTCGTGGCCGGGGCGCGGGGTGTTCGGCACGGGCCTGGCGCGGAGCGTGCTCTGGCGCAGCAGCCCGCGCGCCGTGCAGACCCTGTTCTGCGCCCCCGGCGGCGAGGCGGAGGCCCGCGGGCACGTGCTGGCGGCGGTGGCCGGCGGCGGCGCCGACGCGGCGGTGGTCCTCGCGCTGTGGGGTTCGAGCCTGCCGGAGTTCGACGGCCGCGCGGTCGCCGTCTGGCGTCTCCCTCCCCCGGCCGACCCCGACAACGTCTTGCCGCGCTGGTTCGCAGCCCGCGCCATGGCGGCGGAGCTCAACCCCGCCAGCCCGGCCGACGCCCCGCTCGTGCCCCTGGCCCGCGACCTCGAAGCCCGTCTGCGGCCCCTCGCCGAGCGGGTCGCCCTCGACACCCTGTTCGCCGGCGCCTTCGAGGGCGGACACCTCGACCTCGACCCCGTCGTCTGCCGCCTGAAGCGTTTCGACCGCCTGCTCGACGCGGCCGCCGAAGTGCTCCTCGAAGAGCGCTACCCGCGGTTTGCGGAGATTGCACCGCGCGGGCTCGCCCCCTCGCCGCGCCTCTACCAGCGCCTGCTCGAAGAGCTGGGCACCGCCGGCCACCTCTCGCTGCAGGAGGCCCGCCGCATGGGCCTGACCGGGGCCATCGAGGGCCTGGCGGTCCCCCTCGGCCTGGCCGAGGTGCGCGGCGGCGCGTACGTCGTCGCGCCCGACCCCGCGGCCCATCCCTTGCTGGCCAGCCTGATGCAGATGCTGAAGCCGGCCGGCGCCACCCCGGTCCGCCAGGTCGTTGACGGACTGCGCGACGGCCCCTTCGGCGTCCCTGAGACCACCACCGCCTTCCTGCTGGCCGTGCTCGCCTGCCGCGGCGCCCTCACGCTGCTGAACAAGGGCCGTGCCGTGCCCCTCGATTTCATCCGCCTGGTGACCGTCGACACAGTGGATGCCGTCGCCGCCGGCGAGCTCATCGGCCCCAACGAACGCGAGACTCTGCTGAACCACTGCCCGTTCCTGCTGCCGCCGCAGGACCGCGAGTCTTTCGGGCTCAGGCAGCAGGGCGAGGCCTGGCAGGGGGCGTTGCGCCTGAAGCCCGCCGTCGAGAAGCTGGCCGCCGCCCTCACGCCACGCCTGCACGAGCTGACCGATTTCGCCGCCTTCGCCGCCTTCGACCTCGAAGCCGTGCGGCAGAAGACCGAGAGACTGCGCGCGCTGGCGGACGAGATCAAGGTCTCCTATGCGGCGCGCGACGGGCTCGAGCGCTTCCTGCAGGCCTGGCGCGAGTCCGGCCTGGACGCGGCCGACTTGGAGCGGGTGCGCCGGTTCGCGCGTTTCCTTGAACGGCAGGGCGAGCAGTTCCTCTCGGTGGCCTACTTCCTGCGCCATCCGGCGGTGGCGCGTGCCGCCGCCGCCGACCCCGCCTTGGGCGAGTTGCACGCGCGTGCCCTGCCCTTGCTGGAGGCTCCCGACGCCTGGCTCGAAGACGACCTCCGCGCGGTCGAGCCGTTCGAGGCCTTCCGCCGCGCCTACGCGCAACGCTACGCCGACGAGCACGCGCGCTTCTACGAGGCGGCCAAGCCGGCGTTGGACCGGCGTTCGCGGCGCGCCCTCGACGCGCTGCGGCGGCTGGCGGCGGTCGAGTCCCTGGACCGCCCGGTCGGCCTGGGCGCCGTGCTCGAGGGTGCCGACCGCCCGCGCCGTTCCTGCCGGTACAACGTCGCCGAGCAGCTGCGGCGCTCGCCGGTCTGCGAGTGCGGGTACGAGATCGGAACCACCACCCCGGCGGCCGACAGCACGGTGCCGGACGAGATCAACCGCTGCCTGGGCGAATACGCCGGAATCCTGCGCGGCCCGCACGTCCGCGAGGCGTTGCGGGCCCGCGCCTACGCGCTGGAGGAGGCGGCGCCGGAGACCGCCAACGCCCTGCGCCGGCTCATGACCCAGCTCTCGGGCGACGCCGCCGCCCTGCCGGCGGCGCTTCCCGACGCGGCGGACGCCGTCGCCTGCCAGGAGTTGTCGAGGGCGCTGGCGGGGACCGTGCAGGTGCAGCGTCGCAGTCTGTCCGAACTGGTGCGGCGCCTGCGCGGACGGCGGCTGCGGGAGAGCCAGGTCCGCGAGCTGTTCGAGGCCTGGCTGGGCCGCACCGGCGCGGAGTGCGTGCTGGCCATCGAGGCCGACGACGACACCGCCGCGGCCCGCCCCGGCGGCGACGACGGCGCGCCGTGGTGGCGGGCCTTGCACCCCGAGCTGCTCAGTGAGGCGGCGACGGTGGACGTGGCGGCCATCGCCGGCGCCCTCGAACGCCTTCATCCCGCCCGCGGCCTGCGCGCGAAGCTGGCTTCCCTCGGTGAACGGGAGCTGGCGCAGTTCGCCGCCGGCGAGGCCTTTCATACCCAGGCGGTGCGCGAAGCCTGGTTGCTGCTGGCCGAGCGCGCCCTCGGCGGCCGGCACCGCTGGCCCGCGCCCAAGGGATCAGGCCACGCCGACCCCGCGACCGCCCGCGCCATTGACCAACGCCTGGCCCGACTGCAACGAATCTGCGAACTCCGCAAAGCCGCCTTCCCCGAGCGGGCCGAGCTGCGGATCCCCCTGGTTGCCGTCGCCTGCGACGGATGGTGCGACGAGCCTGTCCGCCGCCTGGTCCACGCCGAGCTCGACGGGCTCACGGCGCGGGCCGCCGACTGGCTGGCCTCGCTGCCGGCGGCGCCGCCGATCGGACTGGAGCGGCCGGTGACGGTGGTGATCCTGGACGGGGTTTCCCCCGACGTGTGGCTGGCGGCGGGCGTCGCACTGTGCGGAGGCGCGGGCGGGGGCGGGG
>JAKJGY010000042.1 GCA_022704145.1 Verrucomicrobiota bacterium | reverse complement strand
GGTCGGCGTGGGGGGTCGAGACGCGGGTGGCGCCGTAGCAGGAGAGGTCGCCCCAGCCGATATCGTCGGCGAGGATCAGGACGATGTTGCGCGGGCGCGGCGGGGGCGCGGCGTGCGCGGGTCGCGCCGCGGCATAGACGGCGGCCGCGAGACAGAAGAGGGCGAGAGTTCGGGGGCGCATCGGGTGTCCTCGGTTGTGGGTACGGCGGTTATTATGGGCGAGGTCGAGGGGGACGGTCAATGCGCTTCTTGGACGCGGCGCGAGTCGGTGGCCAGAGGGTGAGGCGCGGCGGGCTGGACGTCGCGGCCGTCGAGTGACAGGCGCGTGCCGTCGAGCAGGGCCCAGTCGGTGGCGGCGCCGCGCGCGCGGCGGACGAAGGCGGCGCGGCTGTCGGTCGCCACGCCACCCGCCTGAAGGGGCGCCGGGCCGGTGGCGAAGAGGACGAGGTCGGTGGCGTCCGGCCAGGCGATCTCGGCGGCCACGCCCTGCTCGCAGGGGATGCGGCGCACGCGGGGCAGCGGCGTGCCGGAGGTGCCGGGGACGAGGATCATGAGGAAACGCGGCTCGACGGCGCGCACGGTATGCTCGAGCAGCGGGTGCGAGCCCTCGCGCGATGTCTCGAACCAGAGGTTGGTCATGAGGAGCGGGTCGGTAGTGACGGGAAAGACGGTCAGGCGCGCGTCCGGCGCGTCGGGGGCGGGTATCGGGCGGGCCAGCAGCGGCGGGTCGAGCAGGGTGGCGCGTCCGGCGGGCAGAGAGGCCGCGCCGTCGGCCGGCGCGGCGTCTGCCGCAACGGGCAGGGGCGCGGCGCGCGGCAGGAGGGCGAGCCGCGCGAGCTGGGCTTCCGGCTCGCGGACGTGGAGGTCGACGCGCAGGGCCTGGCCGGCCTTGAGCGGGATGCCGTTGGTGAGTTCCGGGAGGGAGGGCGCGAAACGGCTCCAGGCGAGCCGCCGCCCGGCGCCCAGGTGCCACTCCTGGCGGCGGCGGCCGTCGAGGGTGACCCAGAAGCTGTCGGACTTGCCGGGCTCCTCGCCGCCGGCGCGGACAAGGCCCGCGAGGTCGAAAAGGCCGTCGGCCGGAGCGGTGAGGGTGAAGCGCGCGCCGCCGGCGGCACGGCCGGGTGCGGAGGTGAGGAGCGTGCCGTCGAGTCGGAGGGGCGCGGCGGTCCAGCGGTCGGCCGCGCTCGCGAAACGCATCGAGGAGGGGATGTGCCAGAGCCAGGTGTAGGCGGCCGGCGCGCCGTCCTTGCGGAGGTCGTCCATCACGGCCAGGTAGGGCGGCCGGCCGCCCGCGCCGCGGATGAGGAGGAAGTGGCGTGTGGCCTTCTCGACGGGCGCGGCGGTCGGCTGAGGGCGCCACTCGGAGTCGTAACGCACGTTCCAGGCCTCGCGGGCGTCGACGCGGATCCAGTCGAGCAGCGGGGAGTGGTGCAGGCCGGAGAGGCGTGCGCCGCTCTGGTTGTGCCAGTGGAGCGGCTGCCCCTGGCCGTTGATCAGGACCGTGTTGTGCGCGCGGCCGCCGCCGCTCTTCAGGGGGTCGCCGTCGTTGCCGTAGCCGCTGTCGATCGCCAGGTCGCCGCCGTAGCCGTAGAGCGTGAAGGAGCCTTTGTCGGACTGGTCGTGTCCGGCGGCATGGGGCCCGGCCTCGACCGCGAGGTGGAGGGACTCGGGGGTGTAGCCGTCACGGGCCACGGCCAGGCCGCGGCCGCGGAAATGGAGCAGGTCCGGCAGCAGGCGCGAGGGGTCGGCCGCGGCCGCGCAGGGCTCGAAGAAGAGCAGGTAGGCGAGCTGCGCGGGCGCGCCAGCGGACGTGATGCGGCGGCCGAGCCCGCCCTCCCACACCCAGCCCATCAGCGCGGCGAGGTCCGGGTAGCTGAGGCGGCGGGGGCCGGGCGAGTCGGGGAAGTGGCTGAGGAAGTCCCGCCGGCCCGCTCCGGCGCGCGGCGCGCCAGCTCGGCGAGGCGGCCGCACGTGTAGCTGAAGACGGCGGCGGGCTGGAGGCCGTGGCCGCAGTCGGAGAGGTTGTTCCAGCGCTGGCGGTCAGGGAGGGTCTCGGCCACCAGCCACGGCGCGACCAGGTGCCAGTGGGTCTCGGTGAACAGGTCGCCCCGCCCCTGCTGGCGCAGGCACTCGGCGAACTCCGTGCCGGCCCCGAGCCCGTAGGCGAGGTAGGCCGGGCCCTCATGGCCGCAGCCGTCGGCGTCGAGGCCGAGGGTCAGATAGTCGCGCAGGTGGCGGCGCAGGTCGAACAGCAGGGCCGGCTCGGGTGCGGTGGTCTCGCCTTCGAGGGCCAGCACGGCGAGGCCCGCGCTGCTGACGAGGCCGGGGTCCCAGTTCCAGACGCGGTGCAGCGGGCGGCGGCCCCAGGTGGCGGTCCAACTGTCGGCATGGATGCGCAGCGCGAAACCGAGCAGGGTGGTCTTGACCTCGCGCCGCTCGTCAGGGGTGAGCAGCGGCCAGAGCCAGTCGTAGCCGAAGGCCAGCGCGCGGACATAGAAGGTGCGCGTGTAGTAGAAGCCGCTGTTGAGGGCCGGATGGTCGGCGTCGGCCGTGCGGGCGGCCGCGACCAGCGCGCGTGCGGCGTGGCGGCCGTAACGCGCGTCGCCGGTCAGCCGGTAGACCGCGGCGAGGATCTCGATCGGGACGACCGCCGCGGTGACGCGGCCCTCCAGCATGCCGCGGCGCTGGTGGGGCGTGAGACCCTCCGGCGCCTCGAACCGCTCGACGGCCTCGAAGGGGCGGTCCGCGGGATGGCTCTGGAGCAGCCTGTCGGCGTGGGCCAGAAGGTTGGAGAAGACGGCCGCGGCCTCCCCGCCTGCCGCGACGCGGGCGCGGACGCGGGCGACGCGGTCGGGGGTGAGCAGCAGGCGGGGGTGGGCCGCGCCGGCGCAGGCGGCCTCCGGCAGGAGCGTGCGCGCCAGCGTCGCGCGAGTGACGGCGCGCCCGACGGTGGCGGACTCCTCAGGGCCGAGGAGGCGCAGGCGGTCGAACGTGACGGTGACCGGCGCGCCGGAGAGGCCGCTCAGGCTGAGCTGGAGCGTGTCGCCGGCGCGTAGCCGCTCCGGCGTGTGGGCGGCGGCAGCGGCTCCGCCCTCGGGGCGGAAGTCGCGCAGCGGGACATAAAACTCGGCCCAGCCCTCGTGGGCGAGCAGGGCGCCCTGCTGGGCGGTGAAGTAGAGCGACGACGCGTCCCGGCGCAGGATCAGGGTGGCCGCGAGGGTGGCCGAGCAGCCCGCTGGCGCGCGGTAGCGGCCGTAGAGGCCGGCCGGGCGGGCGGGCAGGTCTTCGGCGGCCAGCGCGCGCTGGAACCAGCCGTAGGCGAACTCTCCCGGGCGGACCGTCATCTCGAGCGCCCCGTCCGTGCCGCGTGACAGGGTCACGTTCGACTTGCGCGGCCACTTTTCGGGGGCGTCTTTCTGTGACATCGGAAGAACGGCCGCAGACGCGCTGGCCATCGCGCCTGCGCATAGGAACAGGTACAGTCTCAGTTTCATAAGGGTGCAGAGGGAACAGGTCATTAAATCGGGCCTCAATGTCCAATATTCAGTACGGAATGTCCAACCGAAAATGGTCAAGGCCCGCTTGACGGGCGCATCCCGGTTTCGGTGCTTGACCCGAATTCTAAGCGAATCAGGGAATCGGCGTCCAAAAGATCTCTGTTGGCGGTCATGGTTATCTCTCGGGGTCGGGGTCGGTATCGGTATCGGGGTCGGTCTGCTTTGTCCGGTGCTCTTCCGTTTCTTCGTGTACCGCATATCCCCGTTGCCCGAGTTTCGTGAGCATCGCCACGATCCTGTCGCGTAGACGTCCAGTTTCTCGTGTCCAAATGCCAAGCCGATCCCCTTTCGACCCCGATCCCGATACCGAACCCGACGGGTTCCTTCTGTCCGGCTGCTTCTTCTTTGCCAACGCTCGAGTCAGTGAAACGAGGATGCGCCCCACGGGTTCACCCCGACATACACCGGCGGTCTTATGTACTGTACGGCCGTATTCTGTACATCGAAAGACGGGGTGTTTATGGCCGTCTGCGACGCCTCCTCAGGGGCGGAGCTTGAGTGTTCGGAGAGGGCTCATGGCTATTCGCAGGCAAAAATTCCCGCGGCTCCAGAGCGATCCCGCGGAACTTCGCGTAGTACAGCCCCAGCGCGTCGCGCGCCTGCTGAACCTGCCAGTCGCTCGTGCCGGGGCGCGCCGCCGTCTCAGCGAGGAACGTCTCGATCTCCTTGCGGCCCAAGTCCCTTCTGCGCCGGTCCGGAAACCGGGCGAAGAACCTCCTGACCCAGCCGATGCAGGAGGGGATGTTCTTCTCCTTGGCCCCCGCCTCCCGCAATACGGTCACGTAACCGTCCGGCTTCGGAAGTCCTGATGAGCAACGCACAGTACAAGTCGGGTGCAATAGATGCCCAGGAAAGAGAGCGGCGAATTGCCCTGCTCATTGAACTCGGCAGAATCAAAACCGCCTCCGAGATTCCGGCTCAAGCGATACCGATTGATGCGTACAGAATTTACGGAGGATGGGATCCCCCGATATATTTCATCGACAGGCCTTTCACCTGCCGGGGTTGCGGAAAACAGCAGGTCTGGAAGGCCGAGGATCAGAAATGGTACTACGAAGATACGCAACATCCCTATTTCATGGATCCAGTGCGCTGTCGCGAATGTCGCAAGCAATCAAACTGAGCCGAACAATGGGTTGCACCGGTACACCCGACCCGCGACGGAAAACAGAGCTTAAACGACCGTCTTGGCGCGGGCCAAATGCCGGTGAACGCTGACGTTCGCCTCACGAAACAACCGACGGCGACTCTTCTGCGCCGGCTTGACAGAGCGAGAGGGCTGACGTACGATATTGCGTACAAAAGGAAATGGGTTATGACAACACTTACGGCCACAGAGGCGCGAAAATCCTTGTATGGCCTTTTGGATGACGTGGCGGATTCCCACATGAGCGTCCAGATTACTGGTAAGCGGAACTCCGCTGTCCTTGTTTCCAAGGACGACTGGCAGGCCATCCAGGAGACTTTGTTTCTCACATCGATTCGCGGAATGAGGAAATCCATCCAGTCAGGGATGAGGACTCCAGTCAGCAAATGCGACAAGGACCTGAACTGGTGAACTGGACGCTTGTCTTCACCAAGCAAGCCCAGAAAGATGCAAAGAAAATCCGGGCTTCGGGTTTGAAACCACAGGCAGAACGGCTTCTCGCGGTTCTGAAGAAAGACCCGTTTCAGAATCCGCCTCCCTATGAGAAACTCGTCGGCGATCTGTCCGGCGCGTATTCCAGGCGCATCAATATCCAACATCGGCTTGTGTATCAGGTGTTGGCTGACGTTAAGACCGTCAAGGTCATCCGGCTCTGGACGCATTATGAATGATTGGCGAACAAAGCGGTGGAGGCGACGGGAGACCGTCGCCTCACCGCTGACGTTCTGCGGGATAAGGTGGATAATTGTCCTTGCGGTATAACGCTAT
This sequence comes from Verrucomicrobiota bacterium, assembly GCA_022704145.1. GTDB lineage: Bacteria > Verrucomicrobiota > Kiritimatiellia > RFP12 > UBA1067 > JAKJGY01. The sequence goes on along the minus strand of JAKJGY010000042.1, from coordinate 20,162 downwards.
AAGCAATACAGTAGCATTATGGATGCGATACGGTTTGCATGGGACGAAGCCAAGGCTACAGAGAACAGGCGCAAACACGGCGTTACGTTCGAGGAGGCCGCAACTGTCTTTGCGGACGAGAACGCCCGTTTGAAACATGATCCTGATCACTCCCTGAAGGAGGATCGGTTTGTCCTACTCGGGTTCAGTGCCAAGTTGCGGCTGTTGCTCGTGTGCCATGCTTATCGCGAGATTGACGAGGTGATCCGCATCATCTCGGCCCGCAAAGCAACGCCCAACGAACGTAAACAATACGGGAGCTATTTATGAGAAAAGAATACGACTTTACCGACTCGGTTCGCAACCCCTACGCGAAGCACCTCCGTAAGCAAGTGACCATGCGCTTGGGAACGGATGTCATCGCCTATTTCAAGGCTCTGGCCCACGAGACCGGTGTGCCCTACCAGAACTTGATCAATCTCTACCTGAGTGAGTGCGCCCATTCCGGGAAGAAACTGGCCCTCACATGGACATCATGATACAGCAGAACCAGTCGGCGTAGACAATGTCGCTGCGCGGTATGTCTAGCGCCGCCGAAGCGGCGTCCCGGTCCTGCGGAATGAAGAGAACAGCCCCTCGCGGCCAGAACCGCCCCTCTCAAGCGTGTCCGCGCGGCGTCCGTCCGGTCCGCAAGCCCCGTTCAAACCCCATAGCGCGGGGGCAGCCGACGCGGCTCCGTTCAACACCGTTTTATCCCTATATGCGAATTTTCCGCGATCCGCCGCTTTCCGCCTCAACCGCGGCGTGGTATACTGCACCGCACAAGGGATTAAACGCTAATCGTTCGCCATGAAGACTATGCAGAGAATCGTGTCACCGCCCCTCGACGAGATCGTCGCCCTCCGTACACCACTGGAGGAAGGTGAACGACGCGTACTCGACTTCTTCCTCGCTAACCTTTCCCCGCAGTGGGAGGTTTACGTACAACCACATCTCAATGGGCTGCGCCCGGACTTCGTCCTGCTCAACCCACGCATCGGCATTGCTGTCTTCGAGGTAAAGAACTGGAACCTCACCGCAATGCGATATTGGGTAGATGACAACCACACACCGCCCAAGCTCATGGGCAACGATGGGCAGCGTGACTTCAGCCTTGCAGCCAGTGACCCTGTTTCAAAGATCCGGTTCTATAAGGAAATGATTGAAGAATTGTTCTGCCCGCGCATGAACACGACAGGTGCGCTGAGGCGGCACGTCACGCCAACGTCCGATCCCTGAACGGAAGGCGTCCGATGTAAATGCGGCGGGTCGAAGCGCGAAAGTCGTGTGTCTTCCCCGGGGAGGTCTCAGCGCCTGCCAAGAAGGCTACCCCGGCTGGGAGGCCGGGGGACGGGCGCTGAGAAGTCAGCCGAGGGCATAGTAGGCGGAAGATCAGGCGAGGCTAGTGAGGCACTGCAAAGCCGAAAGGCGCGGACACCTTGCCGACTGTCTGCACGCCGGACGAACTTTTTGGAGGTGAAGAAAATGAAGACTGATTCAATTGTGGCTGAAGTCCGACACCAAAGACAGTCCATCCTCCTGTCCTATGACGGGGATATCAATCGAATGTCTCGCGACGCCATGCTCCGCCAGTGGTCAAGCGGTCACCGGGTTGTATCCCGAGGTAAAAAGACCGCCCAACAAGATGCTGCACCTAACGCCTACCCGCTTCGCAGGCAGGCCTAGGTGAGCATCGCCGTTCGTCCGAAGAATATGAGACCGGAACGGCAGATGATCGGGGGCGGAGTCGGTATCGGTATCGGGGTCGAAAGGGGGTCGGCTTGGCGTTTGGACACGAGAAAAGGACACGAGCAATGCGCGTAGTCAACTGTTTATGTGTGGCCCTCCTGAGCCTGTCAATCTTCTGGCTGAGCGGGTGCGCCACCGTCGTACCCGATCTCTCCTATAGCGGGCCGGTCAAGGATGAAGATACAGCGTTCATCCGGAAAAGTCTGTCGGACAAGGGAATTGGCGAAGAGCAGCTTGGGAAGAAGGCTCTGCCACTGGCCACAGACTTCTTCTTCCTCCCCTTCCTCTACATGAAAGTCGATCAACTCAGTGCCCACAAAGTCAAGGAGAGCGTAGTCGGGGGTTGCGACACAGGGGACCCTATACGACGCGCGAATTTGCGGAGCTTCGGCACCCCTCTGATGTTGTACGGCCATGGCTATGACCGCCGGATTTCTCCAGACGGCCGATTCGTCTGGCGTCACGATTTATCGGTCGTTTCGTTTCTGTTGTGGTCGTGGGGTGACTTCGAGTACGCCGACAGAAGGAATGTCGCCAAGAAGATGGCTCATACGGGTATAGCCTGTAGTGATTATTTTCTCCTGAACCCTGCTAAGTAATATCCTTCGCGATGGTTCTTCACGGGAACAAAGGGCAGCTACTGGCAGGGGCCTCTTTTCTTGTTCGGCCACATCTCCACCGACCTGTCCGATACGTTCACCTTGTTCAACGGATGGTTTCCGATCCGTTACCGGAACGACGAGCCGCCCGGCGCCTAATAGCGTCTCGCAGTATCGGCCGACGCCTGTTCTAGACCCACCGACTGAAGACATGCAGGCCGTCGCAATTAATCTGGAGAACCGTACGGTCCGCAGATAGACGCTTCGGGTGACCGCGGAGGAACACGAGAAGAACAAGGCCCCGCTGGATGCTCACGAAGCACGGGCAACGGGGACACGCGCTACACGAAGAAACGGATGAGTTCCGGACAAAGCAGAGCGACCCCGATACCGATACCGATACCGACCCCGACTCCGAAGCAAAACCATGACCGCCAACAAAGCGGTGGAGGCGACGGGATGCCGCCGCCTCACCGCTGACGTGTGTGCCGGGCATGGCACGTAACTTGTGGGGTGCAAGTCCCCGCGCCAGGTGAAGGAGAAGCCGAACTGGCGACCTGCCTGTGCGGCTGGAAAGCCTACTTCCGGGTCGCGACGGCCCAACCTGCGGGAACTGGGCGCGTGGATGATGCGCAAGCTCCGCTGCTACCTCTGGAAGCAGTGGGGCGGGCGGACTTCGAAAGCGCGGCATGAGCCGCGACCTCGCGTGGAACACCAGCAAATCGGCGCACGGGCCGTGGCGCATCAGCATGAGCCCGGCGCTGAGCATTGCGCTGCCGACCCGGTATTTCGTTGAACTCGGGCAGCCGTTGTTGCACACTTGACCGTACGGAATCGCCCGGTGCGTGACCCGCATGCCGGGTGATGCGGGAGGGGAGGCGCCGTGAGGCGTCCCCCTATCCCGATTGGCCTGGAACGCCTTTGTTTATGTTGAAGACGATCTCACTAATCCTGATTGGCATTACCGGTCTCTCGTCCGCGCAGCCTCCGGGTGCTTTGAGCTATACGGGAAGCGCAGAGTGGGACGGTGCTGCCGCGACGCTCCGATTCACCTCCAGCGGCACCATGCCGCAGGGCGTGGAGGATTTCTTCTGGCTGGTCCCTCCGGAAGTTCGGTTAATCGTAATTTCTTCGAATGTCACGGTGCGAGGCGGTTTCCGGGTGCCGAATCGCGCACCGGACAACCCGCTGAAGATAGTCGGGGCCGACCGTCAGACCTCAGTCATTTTCGGAACCGAGGATGAGCGGTGGACCGTGAATCACAGCATCGCCGATAACGCCAAGTGGAAGTACGGAGCGGTGAGCGTTCTGGCGGATGCGACAGTCCATGTTTCCGATCTCACATCGCTGAACCCTCGCGGCTACCACATCTCCGGATATGCGCGCCGTTCGATTCTGCACGTTTCGCGCTGTAGGTTGGTGGATTCCCGAGCCGGCGATAATAACAACAGTGATGGATTCATTGGTGCGGAGGGCTCAAGCATAACGGATTCATTTATAAGCACTGGGGACGATGCGATCAAGGTTTACCGGGACATCACCATCAGTAACGTAACCATCGAGCAGCGACGCAACGGCGCACCGATTCAGTTTGGCTGGGGCGGAGACTGCGGGCACGCCCATGCCACGATCGAAAACCTCACCATTAGAGGAGTGAGCCGAGACCAACACTACAACATGGCTCCGCTCACCTGGGAAAGCGGGAGCAGTGGAGCGCGCGATGTCACCATCCGGGGTCTGAATGTCGAAACCAACGGGAAGCTCTGGGACGGGAAGCGCGGGTGCTGGATTCCTCTTGGCCTGCTCAAACTGAATCCCAGTTCCTGCACCATGAATCTAACCATCGCCGACGCCAAAGTCGGTGCCCTTGCTGACGGCACATTTCTGACAAAGGGCAGCATTGTGGTGAATGGGAGAATGCTGCAGTGAAGGGGCCAACGGGGACACGCGGTACACGAAGAAACGGATGAGTTCCGGACAAAGCAGAGCGACCCCGATACCGACCCCGGCCCCGAAGCAAAACCATGACCGCCGCCTCGCCCCATGCTGAAGCGGCCCCGGATCCCCTCGACGGGCCGGCTGAGAAGAGGGAGACGATTTCCTGAAGTTACAGGCAAGCCGAGGCCTATTCTGGAGCGCTCGGGATCCTGTCAGGGCGGTGTCAGAGCGTGAGGTGCGTGCAGAACGTCCGCGGCAGGCCGGGGACGGGCGGTAGGCGTTCCAGCAGCGCGCGGAGGTCGGCCTTGGGCGAGAAGTCCAGGCGGAGCTGGCAGGCGTGACCGTCCTGAGCGGCGGGCGGGGCGGCCTGCGTCGGCTCGAGGGGGGTGACGGAGAGGGCGAAGACGCAGCGCTTCCTGAGTGCGGCGGGGGCGGGGGCGGCCTGCCACACGTCGCCTGCGCGGCGCAGGGTGTGGGGCAGCCGGAGGTCGGCGAGCCAGGCGGAGGCGAGCTGCGCGGCCTCGCGCGGCGGGAGCAGGGCGGGGAGGGTCCAGCAGGCGCGCGCGAAGGCGCCGGGCGCGAAGGCGGCGGGCGGCGGCTCGGGTGGGAACCGTTCGGGCTCCTGCGCGAGGGCGGCGAGCAGCGGCGCCGTGTCCCAGGTGCGGAAGCGGAGGACGGTCGCGCCTGCGGGGACGGGCAGGCGGTCGGCGTTGTCCTGGAAGGTGAAGAGCGCCTCCTCGGCGGAGAGCAGGCTGTCGACGAGCTGCGGGTGGCGTGTGAGGAGCTGCTGCAGCAGGCGCGCGGCGGCCCATTCGGGGGTACGGCCTGCGAACTCGGCGGGCAGGCGCGCGCGGCGGTAGAGCGGCGGGAGGCGGCGCTTGTCGGCCTCCAGCCGGGCCACGGCGGCGATGACGGCGTCGGGCGGGGCGGAGGTGCCGGGGTGGCGGGACAGCGCGGCGCGCTCGGCGGGGCCGTCGCAGGCGCCGCAGTCGTCGCACGGCGCGCCGAGGCAGGCGCCGGCGTCGAGGAACTGGCGTGCGGACTCCCAGCGCGCGTGCAGGAAGGCGGGCGCGACCGCGCGCCGGACAAAGGGGAAGGTGTCCGGGGAGACGGTGCGGAGGCCTTGCGGCGCGAGGGCGGCGTGCAGCGCGGCGGCCTCGTGCTCGCGCCACGGGCCGTGGCAGGTGAGGCCGCCGCAGGCGAGCCGGACGGCGGCCTCGGCGTGCTCGTGGCCGCAGGCCGCGAGGAGCTGGGTGCCGAGGTAGTCGGGCCAGTCGTGGGCGAAGCGACACTCGAGGCGGTTGCGGCGGCAGGCGGCGGCGGCGCCGTCGGTGCAGAAGCGCCACTGCGGCTCGTCGAGGAAGAGGCGGTCGAGGGCCAGGGGCGTGTTGGGCATGCGCACGAGGCGGCCGAAGCTGAGCACGGTGCGCGTGCAGGCGCCGGGCGTGTCGAGCCAGCCGCGCAGGCGGGCGCAGAAGTCGCCGAAGGCCGCGAGGTCGTCGGGCGTCTCGTGGGCGGTCAGGATGAAGAAGAGCTTGAGTTCGCGGACGCGGCGGTCGAGCAGGGCTCTGACGGCGGCGGTGATGGCGTCGTCGGTGAGCGACTTGCAGAGGAAGGCGCGCAGGCGGGGGCTGACGCCTTCGATGCCGAGGGTGTAGGCGCTTTTGCCTGCGGCGCGCTCGAGGTCGATGAGCGTGGGGCAGGCGGCGAGGCCGTCGGCGCGCTGGCTTTTGAAGGCGACGGTCTCGAAGAGGCGCGCGCAGGGCTCGACCAGCGCGGCCAGGCCGGAGTAGGTGTTGAGGTTGAAGGCGTCCAGCTCGACGGTGCGCGCGCCGCGCGCGGCCTTGAGGAGGCGCGCGTGGCGGAGCACATCGGCGACGGGGAACTCGCGGTAGGGCTTGCGCTCGTAGCCTTCGAAGCAGAACGAGCAGAAGGAGGCGCAGCCGCCGCCCACCGTGAGGCGGGCGGTGCCTGCGGTGGCGGTGTCGGGCGGGCTGTGGGGGGCGGGCGGCGGCGGGGCGGCGCGGGCCACGGCCTGGCGCACGGGTGCGGCGGGGTGGGCGCCGGTGACCCAGAAGCCGTCGAGGCCTTCGGCGGCGGCGGCGAGGCGCGCGCGTTTCGCGCCTGCGCCTGAGGCGGCGGCCCAGCGGCGGAGGAAGGCGGGGAGCGGCTGTTCGGCCTCGCCGAAGAAGAGGGCGTCGGGCACGGCGCGGCCGTCGGGCCGCACCAGGCACTGGGAGGCGAAGGCGTTGGAGCCGCCGAGCAGGAGCGGCGGGAAGGTGGCGGGGCGCTCGTCGGCCCAGGGCGAGAGGCCGTTGGCGTGCAGCAGCCACGGCAGGTTGAGCGCCTCCTGGACGAAGGCGTTGGTGACGAGGAGCAGGTCGAACGCCGACCAGTCGCGGCCGGTGAAGTGGCCGGTGACGCGCGGGGCGCGCTTGGGCGGCAGGTAGGCGAAGTCGATGTGTGCGTCCGGCAGGGCGGCGCGGGCGAGGTCCGCCAGCGTGAGGTGCGTGGCGGAGGCGGCGGTGTCGCGGCTGCTGGAGAGGCGCAGGATGAGCAGGGTCATGGGTGGGGGTGGGCGGGGCGACGCTCAGCGATCGCGGAGCAGGGGGAGGAAGAGGAGGTCGAGGGAGGTCTTGCCGTCGCGGGAGGTTTCGTGGCGGTAGAGCCGCCAAAGGAAGGAGGTCTTGCGGAAGCCGTCGGCGTGGACGTCGTAGGTGATGGCCGGGAAGAGGTCGACGCTGACGTCGCCGTTGCGCCGCTCGTAGTGCCAGACGCGCCAGAGGACGCGGCGGCGCGTGTAGTCGAGGGCGGGCTTGTCGCCTTCCGGGCTATGACGGGTCTGCCGGGTGTCGTAGAGGGCGAGGAGCAGGGCGTTCTCGGCGGAGTGTCTCAGCGGGGCGCCGTCAGGGGTCACGGTGGTGCGGCTTTCGCTGCGCCAAAGCGGGAAGAGCCCGCTGTCTGAAACGGTCGTGACACTGTCCGGGCCGGCCTGAGCGTCGGGCTTTGTCCGGCGCTGGACGGTGCGGCCGGAGGAAGTCCAGGCGAGCAGCAGCAGGTGGTCTTCGCGGTGGCGCTGCTCATTGCTGGCCCCGTTCGCGCGGTCGAGCCAGCTTGAGTCGTAGGCGGCGTGGCTGAAGAGCGGGAAGAAGCTGAGCGTGCGCCGTTCCGAGGAGTGGGCGGAGCCTTTGCGGACTGCGCGCTCGGCGTGCCCGAGCAGGAGCGCCTGCGTCTCATACGTGCCGTTGGTGGCGCTGGCGCGGTGGCTGAAAAGCGGGAAGAGCCAGCCGCCGCGGTGGGCGCCGGTGCGGACGCCTGCGAGCGGGGTGAGGGGGTACCAGTAGCCTTCGGGGTCATCCGCGTCGGGGCGGTCCCAGCCGAACAGCGGGGTCAGGAGGAGGCGCTCGCGCGTGTCGTAGCCGCAGAGGGGGAGGAGCCAGCCGCTGCGTGTCTGCCTGTCGGAGAGCTGGCCGTAGAGGCCGGCTGCGGCGACCAGGCTCTGGGAGTCGCCCTCGCGGCTGCGCCAGGAGAGCAGCAGGGGCAGGGCGTCCCAGCCGTCGCGCACCGCGGGGTTTTCGCACGCCTCGTAGGCGTAGAGCGGGGTGAAGAGGCCGTGGCGCTCGGGGTCGCGCCAGGAGAACAGGAGCGGCCAGGGGAAGCCGGTGTGGTGCCGGGTGCCGCGGGTGTCGGCATAGCGTCCGAAGAGGCCGGCGTGCCATTCGAAGACCTCGGCCGAGGTGTGGCGGCGCAACAGGGGCCAGAGGAGCCAGAGGTCACGCGAGAGGGACTCGTCCCGGAGGGACTCCTGATTGTAGGCCCAGAGCGGGAAGAGGGCGTGGTACTCGTCCTCCTTGTGCCAGAGGAGGGGGAAGAGGGCGTGGTAGCTCTGCCGGCCGTCGCCGCGTTTCTCCGAGCCCCAGAAATAGGGGAAGACGCGGTGGTCGTCGCTGCGGGTGTCGGTCTGGCAGAGCGGCCAGAGGAGGTTGTACTCCCAGTAACGCTCGGTGTCGCCGTAGGCGGAGAAGAGGGGGCGTAGGGCGACGTGCTCCTCGGTCAGCTCGAAGACCGGCCAGAGCACGGAGAGGGCGGGCTCGCGCGAGTAGGCGAGGGGCCAGAGGTTGACGCGCCGCTCGTCGGCGCCCGGCACATTGACCGCGTATTCGCCGGTGTAGAACGGCGTGCCCTTCATTTCGGTGGTGGTGCAGCCGACGAGCGCGAGCGCGGCGCAGGCGAGCGGGAGGAGGTACGGGCGTTTGTTGGACATGGCAGAAGAGTAGACCGTGGCGGGCGGTTTGTCAAAACGCGAGTGTCGCGCGGCGTACGGTGACGGGGGGGGGGGTGAAAAGAAAAGCGGGGTTAAGGTCGCATTGACTCCCTAACCGCGTTTGATACACTAAAGCGGTTTGTCGGTATTGGAAAAGGAAACAGACATGCGGAAAAGCAAGAGCGGTCAGGCGGGTTCGGCCGTGCGGCCGGCCAAGGGTGATAAGCACGTGTATCTTTTTGGGGCGGGCCTGTCGGAGGGTGACGGGTCGATGAAGGCGCTGCTGGGGGGCAAGGGCGCGAATTTGGCGGACATGGCCAGTCTGGGCCTGCCGGTGCCTCCGGGGTTCACGATCACCACGGAGACCTGCGCGAAGTTTTACACGCTGGGCGCGGCGCGGCTGCATGAGCGGATCCGCGGCGAGGTCGAGGCGGCGCTCAAGCGGCTGGAGCAGGTGACGGGCAAGACTTTCGGGCGCGGCGCGAACCCGCTGCTGGTCTCGGTGAGGTCCGGCGCGGCGGCCTCGATGCCGGGCATGATGGACACGGTGCTGAACTTGGGCCTGAACCCCGAGACGGTCGAGGCGATGGTCGCGCGGACGGGCAACCCCCGCTTCGTGTGGGACTCGTACCGCCGTTTCATCCAGATGTTCGGCAATGTGGTGATGGAGGTCGAGCATGACGCGTTCGAGCATGAGCTGGAGGCGGTCAAGCACGCCCGCGGCTACACGCTCGACACCGAGCTGACGGCCGATGACCTGAAGGAGGTCGTGGGGCGTTACCAGGCGATGGTGCGGCGGGTCAAGGGGTGTGAGTTCCCGACGGACGCGATGGATCAGCTCCGCCGCGGGATCGACGCCGTGTTCGGGTCATGGAACAACGCGCGGGCGGTGAAATACCGGCAGATGAACGACATCCGCGGGCTGGTGGGTACGGCGGTGAACGTCCAGACCATGGTCTTCGGCAACTCCGGCACGAACTCCGCGACGGGCGTGGCGTTCACGCGCGACCCGTCCACGGGCGAGAACCGCTACTTCTACGGCGAGTATCTGATCAACGCGCAGGGCGAGGACGTGGTGGCGGGTATCCGCACGCCCCAGCAGATCACGGTGAAGGGATCGCGCGAGTGGGCCCGGGCGCGTCAGATCAGCGAGAAGGTGCGCCGCCTGCAGTATCCGGCCTTGGAGGAGAGCATGCCTGCGGTGTTCAAGCAGCTCGACGCGATCCGCGCGAAGCTGGAGCGCCACTACAAGGACATGCAGGACATCGAGTTCACGATTGAGGACGGCCGGCTCTACATGCTGCAGACGCGTAACGGCAAGCGGACGGCGGCGGCGGCGGTGCGGATCGCCACCGACCTGGCCAAGGAGGGGTTGATCACCGAGAAGACGGCGGTGCAGCGGGTGGATCCGGCGCAGCTCGACCAGTTGCTGCATCCGGTCTTTGTGCGTACGGCGGAGGCGAAGAGCAAGCGGCTGACGGTCGGGCTGCCGGCCTCGCCGGGCGCGGCGACCGGCCAGGTGGTGTTCAACGCGGCCTCGGCCGAGGAGTGGGCCGCGCAGGGCAAGCAGGTGATCCTGTGCCGTGTGGAGACCAGCCCTGAGGACATCGGGGGGATGAGCGCGGCGGCGGGCATCCTGACGGCGCGCGGCGGCATGACGTCGCACGCGGCCGTGGTGGCGCGCGGCATGGGCAAGTGCTGCGTGTCGGGGTGTGGCGAGCTGCAGATCAGCTATGACAAGAAGACGGTCGTCTGCGGCTCGGAGGTGATCCGCGAGGGCGAGTGGATCTCGCTGAACGGGTCGACCGGCGCGGTGTATGCGGGGCGGCTGGAGACCGAGGACCCCAAGCTGACGGGGCCGTTCGCCGTGATCATGGCGCTGGCGGACAAGTACCGCACGCTCGGCGTGCGGACCAATGCCGACACGCCGCGCGACACGGCCAAGGCGGTCGCGTTCGGCGCGGAGGGCATCGGGCTCTGCCGGACCGAGCACATGTTCTTCGAGGGCGACCGGATCACGAGCTTCCGCCGCATGATCCTGGTGGCGGAGACGGTGAAGGGGTTGCGGGCCGCGCTGGCCGCCTGCGGCGACGCGGCGGAGCGGGCGGTGTTGGAGGCTTCGCTGGCGGCGCCGCTCAAGCAGTACAACCAGGCGCTGAGAGAGCTGCTGCCGCTGCAGCGCAAAGACTTTATCGGCATGTTCAAGGCGCTGAAGGGGCGGCCCTGCACGATCCGCCTGCTCGATCCGCCGCTGCATGAGTTCCTGCCGCAGGACGTGGCCGGCCAGGAGGAGATGGCGGCCGCGATGGGTGTCGGGGTCGAGGAGATCCGCAAGGTGGTCGAGTCGCTGCACGAGTCCAACCCGATGCTGGGTCATCGCGGCTGCCGGCTCGGCATCAGCTATCCGGAAGTGACGCAGATGCAGGTGCGCGCGATCTGCGAGGCGGCCGCCGCGGTCAAGGGCTCGCAGCCCGAGATCATGGTCCCGCTGGTGGGGCATGTCAAAGAGCTGGCCTCACAGAAAGAGCTGATCCTGCAGACGATCGCGGAGGTGGAGCGGCAGAAGAAGGTGTCGCTCAAGATCAAGATCGGCACGATGATCGAGGTGCCGCGCGCGGCGATCACCGCCGACCAGATCGCGACCGAGGCGGAGTTCTTCTCCTTCGGGACGAACGACCTGACGCAGATGACGTGCGCGTTCTCGCGTGACGACGCCGGGAAGTTCCTGGGCGATTATGTGGCGCGCGGGTTTTACGACTACGACCCGTTCCAGGTGCTCGACCAGGACGGCGTCGGCCGGATGATCGACATCGCCATCGCCTACGGCCGCAGCGTGAAGCCGCACCTGAAGGTCGGCGTCTGCGGCGAGCATGGCGGCGACCCGAAGACGGTGGCGTTCTGTCACGGGCATGGGTTCGATTACGTGAGCTGCTCGCCGTACCGCGTGCCGATCGCGCGGCTGGCGGCGGCGCAGGCCGCGCTGCGCGGCTAGGCGGCCTGACTTCGACAAAAGGTCTCTCTGATGCTGGAGAAGGAAACGCTGCTGATATGTGACGGGGCGTGCGGGACGACGTTGCAGGCGATGCATGTGCCTGCTTCGGCTTGGGCTGGCCGCGACGGGTGCAACGAGTATCTCAACCTTTCGGCGCCGTCGGTGGTGGCCGAGCTTCACCGCGCGTTCTATGAGGCGGGCGCGCAGGTGGTCGAGACCAACACCTTCGGCGCGTCGCGCGTGGTCCTGGCCGAGTACGGGCTTGAGGGGCGCGTGCGGGAGATCAACGCGGCGGGCGTGGCGGCGGCGCGGCGCGCGGCGGAGGGCCTGTCCGGGCCGCGCTATGTGGCGGGGTCGGTCGGGCCGACGACCAAGCTGCCTTCGCTCGGGCACATCGGGCGCGACGCGCTGTTTGCGGCGCTGTGCGAGCAGATCGAGGCGCTGGTTGAGAGTGGCGTGGATCTGCTGGTGTTGGAGACCTGTCAGGACCTGCTCCAGCTCAAGTGCGGTGTTGTGGCGGCGTTTGAGGTCTGTGAGCGGCTCGGCGTGGCGGTTCCCGTGATGGCCTCGGTGACGGTCGAGCGCACGGGCACGATGCTGGTGGGCACGGATATCGCGGCGGCGGTGGCCACGCTGGAGCCGTATCCGCTGTTCGCGCTGGGGCTGAACTGCGCGACGGGGCCTTCAGACATGGAGTCGAACATCCGGTATCTGTCGGAACAGTGGCCGGGGCGCATCTCCTGCATGCCGAACCAGGGGCTGCCGGAGGTCGTGGGCGGTCAGACGGTCTATCCGCTGACGCCAGCGGAGTACGCGCGGCAGATGCGGCAGTTTGTCGAGCGGTACGGCGTGAGGGTGGTCGGCGGCTGCTGCGGCACGACGCCTGAGCATATCCGTGTGCTGGCGGAGGCGCTGCGCGGCGTGACGCCGGGCTCAAGGAGCGTGGTGTCATGAGGCCTTCGCTCTCCAGCCTGTATCAAGCGGTTGAGCTGCGGTCGGCGATACCGCCGCTGCTGATCGGCGAGCGCACCAACGCCAACGGCTCGAAGCTGTTCCGCGAGCGTCTGCTGGCGGACGATTTCGCGGGCTGCCTGCAGATCGGTCTGGAGCAGGAGGCCAACGGGGCGCAGGTGCTCGACCTGTGCGCGGCGTACGCGGGGCGTGACGAGCTGCGCGACATGTGCGAGCTGGTGTCGCGCTTCGCGCGGTCGGTGAAGATCCCGCTGATGATCGACTCCACGACGCCGGAGGTGATCGAGGCCTGCCTCAAGCTGTATCCGGGGCGCTGCGTGGTCAACTCGGTCAACCTGGAGGACGGCGGCCGTACAGCGCGGCGTGTCTTCGGGCTGATCAGGAAGTACGGTGCGGCGGTGGTGGCGCTGACGATCGGCGAGCAGGGCATGGCGATGACGGCTGAGGACAAGGTGGCCTTGGCGCGCCGGCTGCACGGGCTGGCGGTGGACACATGCGGCCTGCGGCCTTCTGACCTGCTGTTTGACGCGCTCACGTTTACGGTCGGCGCAGGTGACGAGACGCTGCGGTCGGCGGCGGTGCAGACGCTGCGTGCCATCCGTGAGATCAAGGCGTCGCTGCCCGGGGTCGGCACGGTGCTGGGCCTGAGCAACATCTCTTTCGGCCTCGCGCCGGCCTCGCGGCGCATCCTGAATTCGGTGTTCTTGCATGAGGCGGTCGAGGCGGGGCTGGACGCGGCGATCGTGGACGCGGGCAAGATCGTTCCGCTGGCGCGGATATCGGAGCGCGAGCGTGAGGTGTGCCTCGATCTGCTGTACGACCGTGGCGGGGAGGGTGAGGGGCCGGGGCCGCTGCCCCGTTTCATCGAGTATTTCAAGGGCGCGGCGCCCGCTGCGCAGGAGGCGGTGGCCGGAGCGGGCGCGGGGCGGTTCGAGGGGGCGGAGCGGGCGGTGTCGCGTCAGGTCGTGGAGGGGGTCCGGGAGGGACTGGAGGACAACCTCGCGATCCTGGTGCGGCGGCTGGCGCCGCTGGCGGTCATCAACCAGATCCTCGTGCCGGCGATGCGGCAGGTGGGCGAGCTGTTCGGCCGGGGGGAGCTGCTCCTGCCGTTTGTGCTGCAGTCGGCGGAGGTGATGAAGCGGGCGGTCGCCTGGCTGGAGCCGCTGCTGTCGCGCGAGGAGGCGAGTCAGCGCACGCGCGTGCTGCTGGCGACGGTGCAGGGCGACGTGCATGACATCGGCAAGAACCTGGTCGAGATCATCTTCAGCAACAACGGGTACGAGGTGGTCAACATCGGCATCAAGGTGCCTGCTGAGACGATCATCGCGAAGGCGCGCGAGTGCGGGGCGGACGTGATCGGGCTGAGCGGCCTGCTGGTCAAGTCGGCGCTGATCATGCGCGAGAATCTGGCCCAGTTCCGCGAGGCGGGCTTGCGGCAGCCGGTGCTGTTGGGTGGGGCGGCGCTGACGCCGCGCTTTGTGGCGGAGTCGTGTGTGCCGAGCTATGACGCGCCCGTGGTCTACTGTGCCGACGCGTTCGCGGGGCTGGCCGCGCTGCGCGCGCATGAGGCGGGCAGCCTGACCTCGACCGTCTGGCGCGCAGCGGCTCAGGCGACGGCGGTGCGGCCGAGCGCGCGCGGGGGCGAGGTCCAGCGCGGGGTGCCGGTGCCTGAGCCGCCCTTCTACGGGTGCCGTCACGTGACGGAGATCGACGTGGCCGAAGTGCTCCCGTATGTCAATATCGAGGCGCTGTTCCGCGGGCGTTGGGGGTATCGGCGGGCCAAGCTGTCCGCCGAGGAGTACGAGGCGTTGCTGGAAGGCACGGTCAGGCCGCTGTATCGCGAGCTGTCGCGGCGTGCGGTCGAGGAGGGGCTGGTCCAGCCGCGTGTGGCCTACGGGTACTACCGGTGTTACAGCGCGGGAGACGCGCTGTGTGTGGTGGACGGCGGCAAGGAGTACCGTTTCCCGTTTCCGCGTCAGGCGGCGGCGCCGCACCTGTGTATCGCGGACTATTTCCGCAGCGAGGCCGAGGGCGGGGATGTGGCGGGTTTCTTTGTGGTCACGACCGGCGAGGCGCTCGACCGCGAGGCGCACGCGCTGTACGGCGCCGACCGCTACCGCGACTATCTGATGACGCACGGGTTCGGGGTTGAGGTCACCGATGCGCTGGCCGAGTACTGGCATGCCCGGATGCGCCGTGAGCTGGGGATTGCGGGTTCCGAGCCGGCCGACCTGAACGGGTATGTGACGCAGGGCTACCAGGGTTCGCGCTTCGGGTTCGGCTATCCCGCGTGTCCGGAGCTGGAGGCGCATCGTCCGGTATTTGAGCTGCTGCGGCCGGAGCGGATCGGCGTGACGCTTTCGGAGACCTTGCAGATGGTGCCGGAGCAGACGACCTCGGCGATCGTCGCGCATCATCCGCAGGCCAAGTATTTTGCGGTCTAGCGAGGAGGCGGCGAGATGAAGATGATCTGCACGAACTGCGGCTATGTGTACGATCCGGCGGAGGGGGACCCGATGGGCGGGGTCGAGGCGGGCGTGGCCTTCGAAGCGCTGCCGGAGGGGTGGGTCTGCCCCCTGTGCTATGCGGGGCCGGCCGCTTTCGACGCCTATGGCTGAGGCAGGCGTAATGCGTCTGGGTTTGCGTGTGACCGCGACATTGACAGGGGCCCCGGTTTGTTAGACAATACGGCCAAACATTGTGAGGCCTTGATAAAGCGGCGTTTGCTGGATTTGAGGGCTGCGCCCCTCACGAAAGGACAGCATGCAAAGTCTGATTAACCACCTGAACCAGTTGCAAGAGCTGGTGCTGATACGTGACGAGCACCGCATGACCGGCGACGGCACCCACATGGAGCGCCTGAACGAGTCGATCGACCAGTTGACGGACCGGCTGCCGCCGGATGTGAAGTCGCTCTACCAGCGCCTGTACAAGAAGGACCACATTGTGATGGCGCCGATGTACAACGGGTGCTGCGCGATCTGCGGGATGCGGATGCCGATCAGCCAGGTCCAGGCGGTGCGGCTCTGCAAGCAGATCCAGAACTGCCCGAGCTGCGCGCGCGTGCTGTTCGAGGAGGCCGACGCGCCGCGCTGGGTGGGTGACGCGCCGAGCCGCACGGAGCCGCGCAAGGCGGGCATCTCGCGTTTTTCCGCGGAGTCGCTGATGCTTCCCAGCCTGAAGGGGACGACGGGCGCGGAGGTGATCGTTGAGCTGGCGCAGGCGATGGAGGAGCGGCGGTTCGTGTCGGGCGCGGACCGCCTGATCGAGGCCGCGCTTGAGCGTGAGGCGGTCCTGAGCACGGCGATGGAGAACGGTCTGGCCTTTCCGCACGTGCGCGGCGTCGAGGGTGGGGGGCTGACGCTGGCGCTGGGCGTTTCGAAGAAGGGGGTGCGCTTCGACGACGCGGGCAGCGTGGTCAACATCGTGTTCTTCATCACGATCCCGACTGCGGTGAGCGCGTTCTACCTGCGCCTGATGTCCGGGCTGACCGAGACGTTCCTGAAGGAGCAGAACCGCGAGGCGATCCTGTTGGCGGAGACGCCCGAGCAGCTTTGGAAGGCGTTGACCAAGGCCACCCGGTACGCGATCAAATAGGGGCGTGGCGGCGCGCGGCGCCGGAGCGGGCCTGCTGGGCGGGCCGGGGGGGGCGAGGTATGCGGGCGATGCGGGGGGTGTGGCCGGTCGGGCTGGCGGTCTGTTGGCTGGTTGCAGGGGTCTGGGCGCAGGAGGGGCCGCCGGGGATGCGGCGCTCGTCGTCGCGTGGGCCGCGCGAGGGAGGGGGGCGTCCCCCCGAGCAGCCGTCCGCGCCTGCATCGGGCGCGGCGGAGGCCGCGCTGCCGGTGCCGTCCGCCCTGCCCGAGGCGGAGGCGGCGGACTACACGCGCTTGCTGGAGACGTTTCTAAAGGCGCGCGACGAGGAGCCCGAGGTCTATTTTTACCGCTGCAAGTATGTGGCGGCCGAGACGCTGCGCCGGCTGCTGGAGAACTTCCTCACGCCGGCCGGGACGGTCGGCCGCAGCGACGAGGACGATGTGGTGGTGGTCTCCGACCTGCCGACGCGGATCCCGCAGTTGCGCGCGATCCTGGAGCAGGCCGATCAGCCGGTCGCCCAGGTGCTGGTTGAGGCGCGCATCGTGGAGCTGGAGATCAGCAATGATCTGACGCGCGACATCAACATGGGGTTTGCCAAGACGGGCGCGTCCGACTCGGTCCGGCGGGTCTTTCAGGATCTGGTGGTGCCGAACTCGTCCAGCCTTTCGGGGACGGAAGACCTGACGCGCGCGGCTTCGGCGGGCAAGGGCTCTGACGGGCATCTGTGGACGTTTGTCGGGCTCGACCAGGTCAAGATCTGGGCGATGGTCAATTTCCTGGAGGAGAAGGGGCGGGCGCGCATCCTGTCATCGCCCAACCTGGTGATCCGGCGCGGGGCGGACGGCAATATCATGACGGGCGAGAAGGTGCCGGTGCTGTCGCGGACGATCACGGGCAGCAGCGAGAGCATCTCGACCCGGTTTGAGAACGTCGGGGTCAAGCTGATCGTGCGTCCGATCATGATCGCGGGCAAGCGCATACACGTCAAGGTCAACCCGGAGGTGTCCAGCGCGCCGCGTTCGGTGGACACCGGCGGTTTCCAGACGCCGGTGATTGTGGTGCGCAGCGCCAGCACGCAGCTTGAGGCGAACGACGGTGAGCTGATCACGATCGGCGGGCTGATGCGCCAGGAGCAGCGCGCCGTCGAGCGGCGGGTGCCGTACCTGGCCTCCATTCCCTTGCTCGGATACCTGTTCCAGTTCAAGGAGACCAAGGCCTTCACGTCGCAGATCGTGATCTTCATGACGATGCGTCTGGTCGAGCCGGGGGCTGCGGAGGCGGTCACGCGCTCGACGGAGCAGGGGATGCCTGAGGCCGTGCGCGAGCGGATCCAGGCGATCGAGGACGAGGTGATGCAGGAGAACGAGGCGATATGGAACCAGTCGCCATAAGCCCGCGCGGCTCACGTCCCTGGTCGGCCGTACTCGTGTTCTGGGCGGCGGCCGCGTTCCTCTGCGGTTGCCAGGGTGAGGGCGACCGGTCGGGGGGCGCGGCGCGCGACGCCGACCGGTATTATACGGTGGTCAAGGGCGACTTTAAGGTGGCCTTCAGGCTGGAGGGGCAGCTCGACGCCATCCGCAGCCAGATGCTGCGTTTCGACGGCAAGCGCGGCCATGGCCAGCTCAAGCTGGTGGAGCTGGTGCCGGACCGCTCGAACGTGTCCTCCAACGACGTGATCTTCAAGCTCTCCGACGAGTGGTTCGTGGAGCAGGAGAAGGATCTGACCCGCAAGCTCCAGCTTGCCGAAGAGGATTATAAGCTGGCGCTTCAGGATATGGAGATGATCCGTGCGGACAATCTCACCGAACTGAAGACCTCAGCCGACGCCTTGCGCGAGGCGCGCGAGCAGTACATGAAGTATGAGGATGAGGACGCGCCGCGCCAGAAGCGCGAGCTGGTGCAGGCGGCGCAGGAGAAGTCCGACGCTTACGACGCGGCGCGGGCGACGCTGGAGTCGGCCAAGAAAGAGCTGACGGACGCGATCTCGCAGGAGGCCGACACGATCGCGGCGGCGCAGAAGAAGGTGGCGGACGCGGAGAAGGCGCTGACCCGCGCCGACCAGGAGCTGGAGAAGGCCTGGTATGTGCTGCGCATCTTCAAGCGTTACGATTACCCGCAGAAGCTGGACAAGCTCCAAGAGACGGTGATGAAGAGCCAGTTGTCGGTGCAGCGGACGGTCGTTAACAATAACGCGCGGGTCAGCAAGAAGCGCATCGAGATCGCGAACCGTGAGAAGCTGATCGTGGACTATCGAAACGACCTGAGCGGCATTCGTGCTGATATGGGCCTGCTGGAGGTGCGCGCCCAGGCCGACGGCATGCTGATCCACGGCGAGAACCGGCGGAACCGCTGGGACACGCCCAAGGAGATCAAGGTGGGTGCGGATGTGAGCATCGGCGAGCCGATCGGCGTCATTCCTGATGTGAGCAAGTTCAAGGTGCAGGTGAACCTTCCCGAGGAGTTCCGGTCGCGGGTGAAGACCGGCCTGCCGGTCGTGATCCGGGCGAAGGCTGTGCCGGACCTGACGTTGTCCGGTGAGATCGTGAAGATCGCGGGCGCCTCCACGCCGATCATCCCGTGGGATCAGAGCAGCCCCAAGGTGTATGCCACCGACATATCGACGGATGCGGCGGATGAGCGTCTGGCGCCGGGGATGACCGTCCAGGTGGAAATCGTGGTCGAGCGCGCTCAGAGCGTGCTGTTCGTTCCGGTTGAGGGCATCTACAGCCGTGAGGGGCGGAACTACTGCAAGGTCCGTCTGGGTGACGGCCAGGTGGAGCGCGAGGTGAAGACCGGACGTTTTTCGACGGATTTCGTGGAGGTGACCGGGGGTCTGGAGGAGGGCCAGCAGGTCCTGCTCGATCGGCCTGCGGCGTGAGGCCGGCCTGACCTTCAGGCGGTCGTGAGGCCGCGGCAGGCGAAGATCGCCCGGGCGGCTTCGAGCTGCGCGGGCGTGGGCGCGGGCGTGTCGCCGAGCAGATAGGGCAGGCGTAGCGCCGCCCATTTGTACTCGCCCATCTTGTGGAAGGGGAGCAGCTCGATCCGCCGGATACAGGTGTAGCTCAGGAGCCGGTCGGCGAGACGCTCCAGATGGTGCGGGTCGAGCGTGTAGCCGGGCACCAGGACATGCCTGATCCAGACGGGCTTCGCGGTGCGTTCGCAGTAGTCGAGGGCCTCCAGCGTCCGCTGCGGGCCGAAGCCGGTGAGCGACTCGCATAACGCCTCGTCGACGGCCTTCACGTCCAGCAGGATCAGGTCGGCGCGGTCCAGCGCGGCGCGCGCCGTGGCGAGCGGTACGGCACCGGAGGTGTCGAGCGCACTGTGCAGCCGGTTTTCGCGGCACCCGTCGAGCAGCGCGCAGGCGAAGTCGGGCTGGAGCAACGGCTCGCCGCCCGACAAGGTGACGCCGCCCCGCGCGAGGAACGGCCGGTAGGGCAGGATGTCGGCGAGCGCCGCGCCTGCGGTGATGGCCGTTCCCGCCGACGGATCGCGGGTGTCGGGGTTGTGGCAGTAGAGGCAGCGCAGGGGGCAGCCCTGCAGGAAGAGCACATAGCGGACGCCCGGCCCGTCAAGCGTGCCGAAGGTCTCGACAGAGTGTATCCGTCCGGTCACTGAGGCGTTCATGGTTGCGGCGCGCGTGGCGCGCGGGCTCTGGCGCGCAGGAAGGTGTTGAGGACGATCAGCCCGCCCTCGCCGACGGTGCCGTGGTCCAGCCCGCCCATCTCATGGAACTCGACGCAGGGGTGGCCGAGCGTGCGCAGGCTGGCGGCGAGCAGCTCGTTCTCCTCCACGCGGCATTTGAACTCGAGGGCGCGGTCGCCGGTCACAAGGCAGATCGGCGGGAGGTTGCTGGCGCAGTGGTAGAGCGGCGCGTAGGCGTCGATCAGCGGCCGGTACTGCGGGCCTGTGTCGCCCAGCAGGCGCTTGACATGGAAGTGCGTGGTGACTTGCGCGCTGATGGGGATGAGGCCCGCGAGCTGGAGGGGCGAGAGCTGATGGGCGGCCAGCCACTGGGGGTCCATGCCGATCATGGCGG
>JAKJGY010000222.1 GCA_022704145.1 Verrucomicrobiota bacterium | reverse complement strand
CCCCCGCCCGCCGTCCGACCCGTCACCGCCGACGACTGGACACGGGCCTACAAAAGCCTCGCCTTCTCCGGCTTCATCAAGTCGGCCCTCCCCGGCCAGCCGGGCGAGACCGCCCGCGTCCGCATCAACCAGCAGTACTACGCCGTAGGCGACACCGTCACCACCCTCTCCGAAGGCGTCCGCTTCCGCTGGGCCGTCACCTCCTTCACCTCCGATAAGGACGTCCGGCTCGACCCCCTGGGCGCCGAACGCCTCGCCACCCCGCCCGCTCTCTCAAACCAACCCGTCCCATAACGCCCCAACACACATGCAGGAGTCAACCATGAAGTCAAACCTCACCCAGATCCTCCTCGCGGCCGCCTGCCTCGTCGCGCCGGCGCTCGCCACCTACGCGCAAGAGGCCGCCGCGCCCGCCGCGCAGCCCGCCGCACAGCCGCCCGCCGTACGCGTGGTCGAGGGCTCCGCCCAGAACGAGCCCGTCGTCTCCATGTCCTTCGACGAGACCCCCCTCGCGGACGTGATCAAGGCCTTCCGCGACGCCACCGGCGCGAACATCATCTCCGGCGGCACCAACCTCCAGGGCACGGTCAGCGTGCGCCTCGATAACGTCGCCTGGAAAAAGGGCCTCACCTCGATCCTCGACCAGCAGGGCCTCCAGCTCGTCGAGCAGCCCGCCGAATCCGGCATCTACGTCGTCTCGGCCAAGTCGGCCCTGATCGTGCCCAAAATCACCCAGACCTTCCCCCTCGTCCATACCCGCGCCGAAGACGTCGCCACGCTCTTCAAGTCCACCCTCGGCGCCACCGGCACCGTCACGCCCTTCCCCTCCGCCAACGTGGTGATCGTCACCGCCACCGAACAGCAGGTCGCGGAGTGCGAGAAGATCATCGCGTCGATCGACAAGCCCCGCACCCAGGTCTATATCGAGGCCCGCTTCGTCGAACTGAACGCAAAAGCCAGAAAAAGCCTCGGCCTGAAGTGGGACAGCCTCGAGGAGTGGAGCGTCGGCGCTAAGGACATCAATGGCGGTTTCTACAACAACAACTCCCAGATCGCCCGCTACCGCACCGGCGGCACCGTCATCCGCGAGGGCGTCGCCGGCGACGAGGAGATCGGCCTCACCCTCCTGCCCGAGAACCTCACCGGCGGCACCATCGCCGGGACGACCGCCGACGACATGTCCTGGCGCCGCATCCGCTCCGTCGGCGGGCTCATCTCCGCCAGCGACTTCGCCCTCACGATCAGCGCCTTCGAGCAGTTGGACGGCGTCTCGATCTTCTCCAACCCCAAGGTCATCGTCGCCAACGAGGAGACCGCCCGCGTCGATATGACCACCAAGGAGCCGAATGTCGAGGTCAGCTTCCAGGCCGCCACCTCGGACAACGGCAGCGACAGCATCACCACCCGCCTCGCCCTCATCCCCGGTAAGGACGAGCCCTTCGTCGGCGAGGCCTTCTTCAGCTACGGCATCAGCCTCAAGGTCACCCCGCGCGTCAGCAGCTCGGGCCTGATCACCGTCGAGGTCGAGCCCTCCATCAGCGAGCGCGCCAAGAAGGAGGGCAACAACGGCTACTTCGAGATCCAGGGCATCAACTCCGAAATCCCCATGGCCAAGTACCCGATCATCAACATCAGCCGCATCAAGTCGGTCTTCACCATGGACAACGGCAAGACCGCCGTGATCGGCGGACTCACCCGCACCACCGAGAGCAACGTCGACTCGGGTATCCCCGTACTGCGCGAGCTGCCCTGGATCGGCCAGCGCCTCTTCGGCTGGAAGAGCCGCTCCAAGGACCAGAGCGAAATCATCATCTTCGTCACCGTCGGCATCGCCGACCCGGTGGAGATGAGCAAGGACGTCGGCCTGCCCAAGAACGCCCTGTTCGGCCGCGAGGTCGTCGAGGGCAAGCTCAAGGAGCCCGGCGACCGTACCCTCTCCGAGCTGATGAGCCTCGAGGATCCGCGCCAGCAGCCGCTGCAGCGCGCCCCTGAGCAAGCTCCCGAGGCGGCCGCCCCCAAAGCCGCCGAGTAACCCCCGCGAAGCGCGGCGCCGCCAGCCACACGGCCCGGCGCCGCGCGCCTCTTACGAAGTGCAGCTCCAACCCGCGTATCCGGGCGCATAGGCGGACCCCTTATGGCGAACATTGACCGCTATCTCCATACCCTCGTCCGCGCCTCAGGCAGCGACCTGCACCTCTACGCCGGCCGCACGCCCTATATCCGCGCCCACGGCGTCATCTCGCCCCTGGCCGACGAGACCCCGCTGGCGAGCGAAGAGATCCTGGACCTGCTCAAGGAGATCATGCCCCGGGCGAACGTCACCCAGCTCCTCGACCACTTCGACACCGACTGCGCCTACGAGATCCCGACCGTCGGCCGCTTCCGCGTCAACGGCTTCCGCGACATGAACGGCTTCGGCACCGTCCTGCGCCTGATCCCCGAACAGATCCCGACCTTCGAGGAGCTGAACCTGCCCCCGGTGCTGCGCGACTTCTGCAACCTCTCCAAAGGCCTCGTGGTCGTCACCGGCCCCACCGGCAGCGGCAAGTCCACCACCCTCGCCGCCCTCATCGACACCATCAACCAGACCCGCAACGAACACGTCATCACCATCGAGGACCCCATCGAGTTCGTCCACATCCCCCACTCCTGCATCATCAACCAGCGCGAGGTCCACCGCGACACCTGCAGCTTCGCCACCGCCCTGCGCGCCGCCCTGCGCGAGGATCCCGACATCGTCCTCGTCGGCGAGATCCGCGACCTCGAGACCATGGAGGTCGCCATCGAGACCGCCGAGACCGGACACCTCGTCTTCGCCACCCTCCACACCAATAACGCCGCCACCACCGTCGAGCGCATGATCGACAAGTTCCCCACCCACCGCCAGAACCAGATCCGCGCCATGCTCTCCGACGCGCTTAAGGGCGTCGTCGCCCAGACCCTCTGCAAGAAGGCCGACGGCGGCCGTATCGCCGCCTTCGAGGTCCTCGTGGTCAACACCCCCGTCGCCGCCCTCATCCGCGAGGCCAAGACCCATATGCTCCCGTCGATCATGCAGACCGGCCGCAACGTCGGCATGCAGACCTTCGGCGAGGAGCTGACCCGCCTCGCGGCTAAAGGCATCATCTCCGCCGAGGAGGCCTATGTCAAGGCCATCGACAAGGCCGAAATCGAGACCAAGTTCCAGCTCGCAGGCATCAGCCTGGACTTCAAGAAAAAGGCCGAGGCCGCCGCCCGCGTCGCCCGCCTCGACCAGAGCCGGCTCACGCTCGAGAACGCCCAGGCCCGCATCCAGGCCGACCCCCGCAGCGCCGACGCGCTCTGCGCCGCCGCCTGGATCCTCGCCGCCTCGCCCTTCCCCGAGCTGCGCAACGGCAAGGAGGCGCTGCGCCTCGCCGAACGCGCCTGCGACCAGAGCCGCGAACAGACGCCCTTCCCGCTCGAGGTCCTGGGCGTCGCCCAGGCCGAGTGCTCGTCCTTCCGGCGCGCCGCCGACGCCACCCGCAAGGCCGCCGCCCTCTACACCCAGCAGGGCAACGCCGCCAAGGCCGCCGCCATGAACGTGCGCCTCAAGCTCTTCGAGCGCGGCACACCCTACCGCGACGAGTGAACGGCACCGACGTCCCGCTCGTGCAGCCGGTCCGGTATTCCGTCGCACGGGCATCCTGCCACAGGATGGGCACGCCGGTCCAGTGTTCCGTCGCACGGGCATCCCTGCCCGTGCAGCCGGTCCCCGCGCCCCGCCGCCCACGGGCCTCGTCACAGACAAGATGCCCGCGCCACAGGATGGGCACGCCGGTCCAGTATTCCGTCGCACGGGCATCCTGCCCGTGCATCGGTCCCCGCGCCCCGCGCCCCGCCGCGCACGGGCCTCGTCACGGACAAGATGCCCGCGCCACAGGATGGGCACGCCGGTCCGGTATTCCGTCGCACGGGCATCCTGCCCGTGCATCGGTCCCCGCGCCCCGCGCCCCGCCGCCGGCTAGACCTGCATCACCGAGCCGGCCACCGCCGTCACGGTCTGGCCGCTCTGCACCGGCTTCAGCGCCAGCTCCACACGCACCGGCACGCCGCTCGGCGTCGGCACGCTGACCGACTCGCGCAGCTTCTCGCCGCATGACGCGCGCAGGAAGAAGCGCGCCGCATCCGGCAGCAGATCCACGAAGCGCACGTTCTTGGCCTGCGCCTCGTCGGGTATGCCGAAGGCGTCCAGCAACGCCTGGTTGACGGTCTGGAAGAAACCGTCCAGATCGCACACGAACGACGGCGCGAGCGAGACCTCCAGCGCCGCCTGCCCCTTGCGCATCTCGTCCATCGCGCTCTTGCGGCGGTCCACGTTGCGGATCGCGAAGACAATGTTCGCGCCACGCGTCAGCGAGAGCGTGCTCACACCCACCTCACCCGCAAACGACGTCCCGTCCTGACGGAAACAGCGCGCGTCGATCAGGATATGATGGTTCTCCGCCAGGTTGCGCCGCAGATGCTCGAACATCTGGCTCGACATCCCCGTGATGATCTTGTTGATCGGCAGATCCCACGTGTCCTCACGCGAGTAGCCGAGCATCGCCGTCACCCGCATGTTGCAGTCCACCACATGCCCGCGGTCGTCCAGGATCAGCACCGCATCGTAAAGCCCGTTCATGAGCTGGTAATACAGCGCCCGCTGGTCGCCCTTGGGCCGCACCACGCCGTCCTCCGGCAGCTCGCGCTCCGCCGCCGCAGGCGCGGGACCCCCGGCAGAGGCCGCCGCCACAGGTGCAGGCGCCGCCACCGGCTGGAGCGGCTTCGGCGCCGCCTGGGCGACGCCCTCCCTGGGCCGCAGCCCGAAAGACCCGCCCGTGGCCGGAACCGCGCCGACCGGGGCGATACCGAGCGGAGCCGGCCGCCGGATCGCCGCCACCCCGCCCGCAGCCGGTGCCGCCGCAGGCGCCGCAGCAGGCGCCGCAGCCACCGGAACCGCAGGCGCCGCAGCCGGGGCGGCACCCACCGGCGCCAGCCTGACCGGCGCCGTCGGCGTCGCCATCCGCACCGGCGTCATCACCGGCCTCGCCCCGCGCAACGCCTCAGGCGCTCCCATCCGTGCCGCGTCAACTCCCGCCCGCCCATCCACCGTCTGACCATTCACAGCAGCCCCCTTCCCCGCCGGCGCCGGAACCGCGGACGCGGCCGGCCTCCTCTCCGGCATTACCGCCACCGCCGTCGCACACGCCGCGGACGCGGACGCCTGCGCCCGCTCCGCAATGCCCTCCGGCCGGCCCACCCGTGTCGGCGCCGCCGGCTGTGACGGAGGCGGCGCGCCCGAACTCCCCGCCGAGGTCACCCCCGGCGTCGTGACCAGAAAAGACGAGGTGACCGTCTCCCCGACCCCGCTCTCAGGCTCGCGGATCGTCAGCACCTCCGAGGACACCGAATCCGTGCCCTGCTCCGCGTCTTTCCTTCCAAACCACAGTCTCATGAACATGACCCTTTTGATTCGCCCGTGTAGGCCTGTGGATAAATAGCATAATCAGTGCCAAACACCCCAGACGCCACCCCCTCTGGTCGGCACGGATCTTGCTTTATTAATCCCGCCACTTTTGTCAACACAGGCGACCTTTATGAAAAAAACCTCCTACAACAAGACGATCCTCGTACGGGAACTGGCCTTCAGCACCGGCGTGACCCAGAAAAAGATCCGGTTTGTGCTCGAAGCGCTCCAGATGATCGCCTATCGAGAGGCCCCCGAACAGGGTTTCACCCTCCCCGGCCTCTGCCGTCTGGACGTGATCGACCGTAAGGCCAGGCGCATGCGGAATCCGCAAACCGGAGAAAACATTCTCATTGCTGAACATAAGACCCTGCGCGTGCGCCTCCTCAAGAAGGCCCGCAACGCCGTCACCCCCCCTCCCGAGAACCTGATCACCATCCTGCCTCCCGCACCCAAGATCATCGACGACTTCTCCCAGGCGGTCTCGTTCCGCTGTAAGAAGTGCGGCCAGGAGATCGAGGCCCCCAAGGCCGCCGTCGGCATGCAGGCCGAATGCCCG
>JAKJGY010000041.1 GCA_022704145.1 Verrucomicrobiota bacterium | reverse complement strand
TTCACAAGAAGGAAGTGTACTTCACCGCGTGGCCGTTTTCAAAACTTCAGGTGTTGCACTGGCCGGTCGCGCGCGCGGACCCCTTTACCGCCGTAGGCGACAAGTAAACGAGGTCGCGTCAGCGACACCGCCCCGTAGGCCCTGGCGCGGCGTGTGCATAAGCAGACGCCGTGCAAGGGCCGGAGGGTAGAGCCGGAGTGCCGCCGCGGCGGCACGTAGGCGATAGCGAAGCGCACGGCGCGAAAAATGCCCCGCATTTTTCGTGTACGGGCGCGGAGCGGTACACAAGAAGAGACGACAAAGCCAATTCACTGCGTGGTGTCTTTAGGCACCCCGTTAGTGACACCCATCCCTTTCGCGCGATCGGCAACACGCTTCTCGACCCTGGCCTTCGATTTTCCAGCAATCGTCCTGGTCACGAGTTCATCGGCATTCAAATACTCATTAAGTAGAGCAAGGTCTTCTTTGCCGCCCCTCTCGCCAAGATACTTTAAAGCCGCGCGGTGAGACGGAGCATATTTTATATCACGCCGGGTCTTAAGAAGCTCCCTGACGGCCTTCAGAGGTTCAGTCGCATCGCCATCCGTACGCAAGAACACATCGATTATCGCTGCCTGATAGTACGGATGATCGCTTTTCTTGAGAATATCACATAGTGCAGGATATGCTGTACTGCCCATTGACTCCAACTCGGCTCGCTTCTTCAGAAGTTGCTCATCCATCAAGTCATCCGCCATGGCATAAGCATCCAGAAGCGCCTGTACGCGATTTGTAATCCCAAGGTCGATCGCTTCTTCAGCCGATAGTGAAGAAATGGCCAAGAATAGAGCAATTGGGATCATCATGATTGACATACGGGGTTTCATTGTGCGTGACTGTCTCCTCTCATCGTTGATTCTTGATTGGCATCGAGCCGTTTGCTTTCCGTTACTCCATTGGCGGTAGATGTTCCACTACGCATGAGGTTCCATGCATCAGAATGGTGCACCGGAGAATTATCGAGTAGGTGGCCCAATTCATGAGGTGCCGTAAACGGACCGGCGGTTGATGCCACCATGAAATTGTAGTAGCAGGGGGTCGCGCTTGGGTCTGTAAACCAATACCTCGCAATCGCTACACCACGGCTATCAGTGCGCCCAAAAGCATTAATAACATTTACATAGAACGCGTGAATGTCGGCTGTGGTGTTGGTCGTACCCAAAGCACTGATCAGGTCCTTTGACTCTTGTGCCACCTGGGTCCACGTCGGAGCGGATGCAGATGCCACATCCAGTCCATCGGATAAATCCACGCCAGTCGGCTGATTGGCAGCCGTGATCGTGTATTCAAGGTTGATTCCGATCTGTGCATACCTCTCCTTGGCAATCAGCCATGCGTTGGAAACCGTCGCCAAAGGTGTAACCGGGGAACCACCGATGTTTAGGACAACAATACTTACCTGAACGGTCTTGAGGGCCGGTGGCACACTTGCCTCTTTTTCACAGATCACCGTTCCGGTTTCTGGGTACTGAACCTTGACCTTGCCGCCCAGGGCGATCTTGTGGGTTCGGTCGTTCTTGTTGTCGTCGGCCACAACGTTCGGGTTCGTGAAGTCGTCGTCCATGTCGTCGGAGACCATCAGCATGTTGGTCGAAATGAAGATGCCGGAATTTGTCGATTCCTCGTCCAGTTCGATTTCCGTGGCGTCATCGTCATAGGCAGTCCCGTCGGAATCCGTGGACAACTTGACGCTGACCTTGCCGGAACCCTTCTTGGATTGGTCATTCACCCGGACGTGGAATCGATCAGGATCGAGGTCAATGAAGTTGTCCTTCACCGTCGGCCCGGCATTGAAGGCGTTCTCCCACTTCCCTACCTTGAGCGTGGATACCGGATTCTTGGAGGCGTCAAGGAAGTCTACAGACGACAGGATGGTCACATACGCCGACCTTGTCGGCTCGTCGTAGTCGCAGTAGCCGTTCCCGTTGACGTCGAACCAGCAGGTGACCTTGAACTCCCGGCCGTTCGCGGAGCCGGCGGAGCGCGTCCATGTCGCCGAGGCCGTGACGCCGAGGCCGAAGGCCGCGCCGGCGCAGCCCCACTGGCCCGCGCCGCCCCCCGCGCCGGCGGCCTCGACCTTCCAGCGGTAGCGGTACGGCTCGAAGGCGCCGGGCCCTCTGCCGATGCTGAGGCCGATCCCCGCCGTGCCGTCCGCGCGCTCCGCCACATGGAGCGTGTTGCCCGGGCCGGCGCCCTCCTCGGTCAGCGTCGTGTCGGTCACGCTCCGGCCGCTGTCGGCGTCGGCCACCGTCAGATGTGTCGGCGAGACCACGGTCATACGGCGGACAGCATGCGCGCCCGCGCCCGTGCCGTCAAGCGTGAAGTCGACGCCGACCTCCGCCTCGCCCTCCTCGGCGCTGGGCGCCTGCCCGGCCGCCACGACGGCGAAGCACTCGAAGGAGCCGGGGACGGCGTACGCCGCCAGCCCAGGGCCGGCCGACCACGCGAACCCTGAGGACCGCCACGGCGAGGAGCACGCGTAGAGGCGCACGGACTGGCCGGCGCCGACCAGCTCCGGCAGCGGCGACCCGTCCTCCATATGGATATCCACGCTCACGACGGTGAGGGTGTAACAGGGGGTGTAACAGGGTCGCGTTTGGACATAGGACATTGCTATTCCATTCTCCTTAAGCGCTAGCATAGTGGTGTATCAGGGTCGCGTTTGAGCATAGTGGTGTATCAGGGTCGCGTTTGGACATAGGACATTGCTATTCCATTCTCCTTAAGCGCTAGCATCACCTTGCGGTGGATCCGATTCAGTTTCTTGTCGCCAGACAGCCGTGAGCGCATGCGCATTATTCACTTTCCTTCATCTATAGGGTCAATGTCCTATGTCCAATCGCGACCCCTCTGCCTTGTTCTATAGGGTCAATGTCCTATGTCCAATCGCGACCCCTCTGCCTTGTTACCACAGCCCCCGCACCGACACAACAACGCTTTTCTTCTAATTACCTGTCCCTCTGTCGTCCCGTCCCTCTGTTGTCCCTCTGTCGCTCTCACTGAAGGTGGCAACACCTACCGAAACTCATCCGCGAAATCCTTACAATCCGTAACTGAACAGAAAGGGCTTAATCATCGTCGCGCGCCTCATGCGGGCAGAGCCCGCAACTCAAACCGGAATGATGGGAAAGGCGGGGTTTGAGACCGAAGCGGCCGTTACGTGGCGGCGGCGTCTCGCCGCTGCTCAGGGCCTCCCGCGCGGCGGGGGCTCCGCTTCCGCCATGACGGCCACAGCCACCGCCACGCTGTCGCGGCCGCAGGTGATGCGGATTGCGTCTTGTCCCGCAGTTCTGTGTCGCACGGGGTAGTCCGCAGGAAAGGCCAGCTCGACCAGGAACGCCCTGCCGCCGGAAGCCTGCCTCACGCTGACCGCCACAGCGCCAGAGTCCGTGGAGCACTGGATCCGGCCCTCGGCGTCAGGGCCGGACGCGTCAGCCGCGACGAGCAGCCGCCGCGTGAGCGGAAAGCCGGAGGCCGGCAGGCTGAGCCGGTCCGGCGTGACGCGCAACGGCGGCCTGACTGTCGCGGTCACCTCCAGCCGCACCGGCACGTCCGCCACGCCGGCCTTGCCGAGCACGGGGAAGACCAGCGCGCTCGCCAGCGCGCCCTGGCCCTCGAACGTGACGGCCGTCGTCACCTCGTAGACGGCCCGCTCGCCGCCGTTCGTCCGGACCGTGTAGTCGCAGCGCGTGCCCCGGCTGCGCAGGGCCGGCGTGCCGAGCGACAGGCCGGCCTCGGTCGCGGCCACGGTGTAGCGCCCGGTCCAGACCAGGCCGGGCGTGACCGCACCCAGCAGGTTCGTGGCGTCGCACGCGACCGTGAAGAGCGGCCGGGCCACTCCCGCCAGCCGCAGGGCGGCCAGCGGGGTGCGCGGATCGTCGCTCTGGATGTAGCAGACCTTCTCGAACGCCCCGGCCACACCGTATTTCGTGACCGTGACCGCGACCTCCCCGGTCTCGCCCGGCCTGAGCGAGCGCGGGAACCCGTCGACGCGCAGACAGGAGCAGGTCGTCAGCACGCGGGTGACGCTCAAAGGCCCGTCCCCCGCGTTCCGGACCGTGACACGCCCCGTCCGGTCCTCATCGTTCGGATACTCGCCCAGCGCGACCGCGTTCGTCCCCACAAAGGCGAGGCGCCCGCGCCCCTCCTCCGCGCGGCAGACAGCCGCAAGACAGAGGACGGCCGCGAACGCGAGCCCTTTGACCCAGACCCTCACCCGTTTACTCTGTCTTGATGTCGCGATACGACTCCGTTTCCGCTTCCGCCTTCTTTTCCGCTTCGGGTACTCGCCGCCAACCTCCAGTTCGAGGGTGTATCAGGGTCGCGTTTGGACATAGGACATTGCTATTCCATTCTCCTTAAGCGCAAGCATCACCTTGCGGTGGATCCGATTCAGTTTCTTGTCGCCAGACAGCCGTGAGCGCATGCGCATTATTCACTTTCCTTCATCTATAGGGTCAATGTCCTATGTCCAATCGCGACCCTCTGCCTTGTTCTTACACGACACCGACTGGCTGCTTAAAACCGACGCCTCTTAGGCCGGTCGGAATCGGCTTGACGATGACTGCGGCGCGCGGGCGCTCACGACGTGCCCGGCGCGACCACGGGCGCGAGCCTGAGCGCCCGCGCCGCGCACAGCCCGCCCCATTCGGCGAAGCGCATCTTCCGCGCGCCGCCCTTCCGTTTCGGCCCGAACAACCGCCGGTTCCGCTCGAAAACGCCGTCCACGAACGCCTTGCCGCCGACGGCCAGACCGTCCGTAAAATACCGCACGCGGCAGCGCAGGGCTTGGGGAAGCGTCAGCTTGCCGCCGCTTTCGATCACGCGGTCGACCTCGGCGGTCGCGAGGCCCGGCCGCACGATCCGTTCGCTGAACGCCTCGCGCCGCTCCTCGCCCGCCGTGTAGAGCAGCACGCGGTAGCGCCCCGCGGCGCGCCGCCAGCCGCCGGGCTGCTCCAGCCAGCGCGAATCGTGCACCGCCACCAGCCCCTCGCGGGCCAGCCCCCCGCCCGCGCACGCCTCGCCGTATCCGCTCCAGCGGTAGTCCTTGGGGTCCTCCACGAGCTTCGCCCGCACCGGGTTGAGGTCGATGTACGCCGCGACCGTCGCCCGCGCCTGCTCCCCGCGCTCCACCAGCACGCTCTTGAAGCGGTCCTCCCACAGCGTCCCCCTGCGCCCGTGCCGCCCGTTGTACGACATGCTGTAGCGCTGCTTGAGCGTCTTCACGAACGCGCTCACGTCGCCCATCCGCGCCCGCAGCCTGTCCTGCTCTACCTCGACGAGATACGCCGCGCCGCCCTTGCGCCACTCCTCCCACTGCCGCACCATGGCCGCCACGTGCGCCCGCCCGTACAGCGCCGTCATGCGCCGCACCAGCTCGGCCTCGCCCACCTCGCCCCTCTCCGGCACCTCCACCAGCAGGTGGAAGTGATTCGACATCACCGCGTAGGTGAGCACCCGCACCCCGCAGAACGCCTCCGCGCGTCGCATCATCCCCCGGAAAACCTCCTTCTCCCGGTCGTCCAGCCGGAACACACGGTCCACCACCCGGCTCACGATGTGGTAGCACCCGACGCCCTCCGCCTTCACCCGCGCGTGCCTCATACGCCGCCTCCTCCCCCTTCGATCACCCTTACCTTACCACAGCCCCCGCACCGACACAACAACGCTTCTTCTAATTACCTGTCCCTCTGTCGCTCTTTACCATTACCTGTCCCTCTGTCGCTTTCTGTCGCTTAGTAGGAGGGGCCGTGGCCGTCGGCGTAGACCTTGTTGGTCAGGAGGCCGGTGGCGGCGTCGTAGAGCCAGCGGGTGGTGTCGAGAGAGGACGGATAGGACGGATGGGACGTATCGGACAATTTTCTTCTAACGCGGGCGGAGCCCTCAACCCAAGAATACTCACCACGAAGTTCACGAAGGACACGAAGAGAGGAGTGAACATACTTCGTGCTATTCGTGTTCTTCGTGGTGAAACATCTTGTTTTTTATTGCTGTTGCTGGTTTGTAAGGCACTAATTACCTGTCCCTCTGTCGCTGGCTAAACGAATGCGTTGAAAGCATCACCTAACGCTTACGCCTGAATACAGTAGAATATGGTTACTCAAATCAACCAATCCGTTTTCCCTTAATATGAACTCATAACGATAAATTGTATTCGAATAAACGCTCGTGCATACCGTCATATAACCATGTAGTTCTCCCTGCATCCATCTACATCCTAAGCCCCACTCTGCATCAGAATACGGTTGGTTGGACAGTCTTGCCCTGTCAATATTCTTTGGCCGTTTCCACACAACATCGTAAGTTCGTGCCATGGCAAAAGCTTTCATAAAGTCACAGAGATGTCCCTCTGAACCGACCTTTGCGTTGTCACGCAAGAACTCAACGGCCTGCACATCATCTTGAAGCGCCAAAATTTTACGAGTGTTAATTACGAATGAATATATTCTCACACGATGCAATATGCTGTCTGACGCAAAGATACGCAATACACTTTGGTTTGTGAGGGAATTATTTATTGACGGCAAAACATAAGTCTGCATATAGAATACACGCTCGTGTATCATCTGACCATCAGTTAAGCGATCTACCGACAGCGTCTCGCCTTCAGAACTGACCACTTTTACATTCTTAGTGTAGCAATCGATCAGCTCCGAGAGAGTAAACCCACCCGTCGTTAGGCCATCATCTCCATAGGCGGGCAGCCTCGTTAAAGAAAACACCAGAAACAAAGACATGACCCATTCTACGTGCGTCGGTTTACTCATTTCTTTCGTGCCTCGCTTGTGCATATACGAAACTTACTCAAAGCGTCCTGCGTGGCTTCCTTTTTCTCGCTCTGACCTTTTGAAAAGTCGTCGTACACTTTCTTCCATTTCTTAAGTTCACTATCTGGGTAATCCCACGAATGCAACTTTGCGTCTTTTGTGAACATCTCGTTCCCATATTCGCTTATGCGTGCATATATATATGCAGCGTATTCCTTCTTGCACTTCTCGGGAATACAGGTCTTTTCGTTCATCTTGATAAAAGCGAGAGCCGCTCTTACAAATTCAACAAAGTGCTTCGCGTGTCTGCCCTCATGCTCCCAGAGGGTCAGCCCAGAATCCCTGGCCTTGCTTTCGGGTGAAACGCCTTTCTTAACCCATACTTGAATCTCGCATTCGTATTCCCACGTATAATGAACATCATTACATTCGGTGTTGGTGCATGGTTGCCAATCTTTAATAATGGGTCCTGAAGATCCCTTCACCACATTCATTAGTCCAACTTCCTTGCCCTTAAAATAGTCGTCTTTCTCCACCAACCGACCATTAGTACACGGTGAAATGTCTCCGGAAGGCAGAACGTAGTTCTTTGAACAAGCAAGACCATACGCATCGATATCCTGTATTCCATTGTTCTGGGTAAACGCATACAGACAGAGCCCCCCCCTTTCACTGATCGGATCCCTATTCACCCATCTCCCCAGCTCCGGGTGGTAGAAGCGGTAGCCGTAGTAGTACAGCCCCGTCTCCGAGTCCAGATACTTCGTCGAGAACCGGTAAGAGAAGTTCGAAAGTTCTAAAGTGCCGGAGTTCGAGAGTGCAGAGATCGTGTTGCCGAAGGCGTCGTAGGCGAAGGCCGCGGCCACGCCGCCGGTGGCGTCGAGGTAGGCGGTGACGTTGCCGTTGGCGTCGTAAGAGGGGTAATAGGTGAGAGGTAATAGGTAAGAGGTGCCGAAGGAGACGGAGGTCACGGCCAGAAGACCGCCGACGCCGCCGGCGCCCTGGGCGGTGCCGCTGAGGTCGGCGCCCCAGGTGAAAAACGACTCACGCCACTGCTGCGTGATCTCGTCAATCGCGATCTCGCCGATCAGGTTCCAGCCGTCGTAGGCGAAGGCCGAAGAGCGCTCCGGCGTCCAGTCCTGCGACTCCGCGCCCCTGCGGCAGACCGTCCTCCAGCAGCGGCGGGACTGGTGGTCGTAGCCGTCGGTTACCAGCAGGAGGTTGTTCGAGCAGGCGCTGACCAGTCGGTTCTCGGCGTCCCAGGTGTAGACCCACACACCGTTTGTGAGCAGGTTGCCGTCGGCGTCGTAGGTCGGGACGGTCTCACGCGAAGGCGCGGAGGGCGCGAAGTTGGTGACTGCCGTGTACTGGTTGAGGGCGTTGGCGGAGTAGGCGTTGGTGCGCGCCTCCCCGCTGCCGGCCGCCACTGCCGCCTGCAGCCGGTTTCCGATAGCGTCGTACTCGTAGGCGTATTCGTTGCTTCCCATAGTCGCGCCCGTCACTTCTGAGCGATGATTATACCCGAAGACGTTGTACGTGACAACCGCGCCGTCGGAATCCTCGCGTTCACTCCGTCGGCCGGCGGCATCGTTCTTGTAGGAGTACGTACGCACCGGCGCCGCGGCCGCGCCCCAGCCGTTGGAGACGGCGCTGATGAGGTCGCGGGCGGGCTCGTAGGAGCGGGCCGTTGTCAGCGCGGGCGCCCACTGCGCGTTGGCCTCGTCCCGGGACGAGCCCGCGACCGACTGCGGGAGGTCGCTGCCGGGCAGATAGGCGTAGACGAAGCGCTGGTCGGAGTACAGGGGGTTCTCAGACTCAACTTGGAACACACGGGTCCCGAGTGATGTCAGCCGTCCCGAGAGCGGGTCGTAACCGTTCTCTATCTCGTAATAGAGGCTCCCGGTAAACAGAGTAAGCGTATGCGGACGGCCGGAGTCATCGCTCGTACGGGTGATGGGCGCCCATCCGTTCTGCAGCTCGGACACCTGATCCAGGCCCGAATAGGCATAATAGGTGGGCCCCAGGCCGAAACCGCTAGCCCCCCCCCCTCTCAGCCGCCGGCCCAGCCGGTCATAGGTGTAAGCGACGTCGGGCGTGCCGTCGGAGTAGTCGACGGACGTGAGCTGGCCGAGGGAGTCGTAGCCGTAGGCTGTGGTGACGCCGCGGGCCCAGGTGCGCGTGGCGAGGCGGCCCGAGGGCGTGTAGCTGTAGGAGGGGCCGTGGCCGTCGGCGTAGACCTTGTTGGTCAGGAGGCCGGTGGCGGCGTCGTAGAGCCAGCGGGTGGTGTCGAGAGAGGACGGATAGGACGGATGGGACGTATCGGACAATGCCGCGCCGGCCGGGATGAGGGCGAGGAGATTGGCGGAGGCCAACGCGGGGTCGCGGGTGGTGGCCATGGCGGTCATGCGGCCGGCGGTGTCGTAGGCGTAGGCCACAGGGTAGGTGGCGCCCCAGGTGGCGGTGACGTTGCCCGCGGGGTCGTAGGCGGTGCGGACCGTGTTCGTGAGGGGGCCGGTGACGGCGGTGGCGCGGCCGCGCGAGTCGTAGTCGTAGGAGGTGCGGTTGCCTGCGGCGTCCTCGGCCCAGCCGGCCCGGCCGAGCGCGTCATAGTGCGTGACCGTGGTGTTGCCGCGGCCGTCGGTGACGGCGGTCCGGCGGTTCAGCGCGTCGTAGGCGAAGAGGTTCGTCACGGCGGAGTGGGACACGGTCATCTCTAGCCGGCCCGCGAAGGTCTTACGGAGCGCGGGGCGGGCGCAGCCGGGGGTCTCGGTGACGGTCCAGACCGCGGCGGAGGCGGCGTCGGCGAAGGCCGACTCGCGGGTGACGTTGCCGCGCCAGTCGAGCGTCTCGGTCTGCGCGGTGAGTATGGTTGAAGTAAGAGGTAACGGGTAAGAGGCAATAGGTGGCAGGGCTGCGGTACCGAGGCCGGTGAGGCGGACGCGGGTGAGGGCGTTCGTGAGGGGTGCGTCGGAGCCGGTTCCGGGATAAAGGACGGAGGCGCTCACATGCCACCAGACGCCGGCGGCGTCAGACTCGTACGACTCGGAGGTGGCGGTGACGCGGTCGGGGCCTGCGAGGTCGATCAGGTCGTTGCCGTTCGCATTGAGGGCGGTAGCGCTGACCCGCCCGCGGGCGTCGTAGGCGTAGAGCGTGTCGGGCCGGCCGGTCGCGGTGCGGCGCAGGACGCGCGAGGTCGCGCCGTCGTAGACGTTGGAGGTGACGAGCCGGCCGCCGCCGAAGGCGGGGGTCGAGACGGAGAGGACGCGGCCGAGGGCGTCGGAGACGGTGACGGAGTTTGTGACGGGTGCGTGGTCGGAGGACTCGGTGACGGCCGTCTCGGCGCGCAGGCCGTGGCCGAGGTAATGGACGAGGAGGAGCTCCCTGCGGCACACGGGGCCGCCCTCCGCGGCCCAGAAGCGCGCGGCGGAGGTGCCGCCGCCCCTGTAGCGGACGCTCTCGGTATGGAGGTCGCCGCCTTCGGACGCCCACTCGCGTTCGCCGTAGCCGTAACGCGCGGTCTCGCGGACGCTCACAAGCCCTGACGGGGAGGTGACGGTAGACGACAGGGGGTTCGTGGGATTGTAGTCGGTGCGGGTCGCGAGAGGCGCGTAGGCGGGGTCGCGGGCGCCGCCGGGAAAACAGCCGTTCCAGACACAGCTGACCGAATTGGTGACGCGGCCGAGGCCGTCCCGGAAGGTCTCCGTGACGGCGTAACGGCCGGGGACGGCGGAGGGCGCGGCGGTGGCGGACCAGAGGGGGTCGGCGGGGTCGGCCCAGTATTCGGTTCGGACGCCGTCGCGGCCGACGGCGGCGGCGAGGCGGCAGCCGCAAGCGCCGTAGTCGTTGGAGGAGGCGGTGCCGTCGGAATGGAGGGTGGCGCGCTCGCGGCCGTCGCGGTCGTAGGCGGTCCGGGACCAGGAGAGAGGGACGGAGTTCGCGAGCAGGCTATCATCATCCGGATCGGACGCCGGAACGTCCTGCGCGAGGCGGGTCTCGGAGCGGAGGACGCGGCCGCTGGCCGCGTCGCGGATCTCGACCGCGAAGGTTTCGGTGG
This sequence comes from Verrucomicrobiota bacterium, assembly GCA_022704145.1. GTDB lineage: Bacteria > Verrucomicrobiota > Kiritimatiellia > RFP12 > UBA1067 > JAKJGY01. Next base: position 15,180 of record JAKJGY010000041.1, on the reverse strand, counting down.
CGGACGAGAGGGCGATGACGCGCAGGGCGGGGCCGGAGGCCTCGGCGAGGAACTCCCCGGAGGGCTCGTCGTAGTCGCCGAAGGCGTAGCGCCAGGTGTTGGTGACGCCTTCGCCTGCGGCCTCGGAGAGGGGCAGGCCCCAGAGCGCGGGCGGGACGTCAGTGCCGGCCTCCGGGCCGGCGAAGGAGGTCAGGACCGAGACGCGGGGGTCAAGCGGGGATTCGGGGTCGGGGTAGAGGGCGGTGCGCACGGTCAGTGTCGGGATGCCTCCGGCATTGTTTGCGTTCGTGCGGGAGTAGACGTACTGCGTGCGGGAGACGGTGCAGACATCTTCGGAGTCCCGGACGGCGTAGGTCGTGATCGTGCGCGCCTTGTCGCGGTCTGCGGTGGCGTCGGAATCGCCTGCGGCGACATCGGGGGCGTAGGAGCGCACGGTCGCGAGGCAGACGGCGCCGGCGAACGCGATTTCTTGGAGGGAGTCGAGCGTCCACTCGGCCAGGCCGCCGGGGGGCAGTGAGCCGTCGAGGGGGCCGGCCGTGAGGTCTGGGCGTCCGCGGTCATCTACGTGCTGGTACTGCCAGCCGGAGTCGCCGGTACGGAGCTTGAGCTTGCCGTTGCGGCGGGGGTTTTCCGTATCCTGCCAGTAGGCGAAGAGGCTTGTGCCGCCGAGATCGGCCTTCTCGGTGACGCGCGCGACGGCGAAGGATTCCGGGCCGACGAGTTCGCGCTTCTCGTATTCAGAGGATAGCGTACCGTTCGCGCCGGTCACGGTACGGCGCTCCTCCCTGGTGCGCCCGTCGGCGGAGTTGGTCGCGCAAAGGGTCTCGGTGACGCCGCGCAGCAGGTCGGTCCGCGACCACTCGCGGGTGTCCTGGTCCAGGGCGAAGACCTCGTCGCTGTTTTCCGCGCCGCCCGTCCTTGCGACGCGGACGGAGCCGTCGGGCCTGTTCGAGAAGGCCCAGCTGGAATGGGGCAGCGGGGCCGGTGCGCCCGGGATCGACACCGACACCGTGGCGCCGTTCGCGGCGGGGGCGATGACCACGATGCGCTCGGGCGCGGTGACCGTGACCGTACTGCCGTTCGTGACCGCGGTGACGCCGGGGGCCGCGAGGACCTGGAAGAGGCCCGGCGTGACGGGCCCCGGGGTGTCGAGGGCCAGCCAGACGAACCCCGCGAGCCTGTCGCGCCCGGTGTCGCCGAGCGAGACGCGGAACTTGAGCGAGCCCAGGCCGGAGCCGTCAGGGCCGCAGCCGCACTCGCCCCCCCCTCCCTCCCCGCCGTCGTCCGAGGGGTAGTCGCGGCTGTCTACGCAGCCGGACCAGATGAAGGTTCCGTCGCTCGTCAGGCAGACCTTGATGTCGTCCGGGTCGCACTCGACGCAGGCGCAGGGGTCGTCCGGGACGGCGGCCAGCGGGGCAGCAGGAACGGGGACACTGAAACCTTGGCCCGCGACGCCGTCGACGCTGACGCTCAGGAGGCCTTCGGGCAGAGCCCGTCCCTCGAGGCCGGTGGTCACCGTGACGTTCCCGCAGCCGGCCCCCGCCGCCGCGAAGGCGTTCCGCCACTGGCCCCGCAGGGATGCGGAGTCCAGCGGATAGTCCCCCGAGAGCGCGCCGAGCGGCTGGGTCGAGACGGAGGACAGGGTGGCCTGGGGCTTGACGATGGCGAGCCGGACCGGGCGGTCCTCGTCCGGGACGCTGAGCGTCACGAGCGCGGCGACTGGGGAGGACACGGTGCCCAAGCCGGCCGAGTCCATCGGCGTCAGCAGCGAGAGGTCGGCGCCTAGCGCGGCGGGCGGGCTGTTGAGCTCAGCGAGTTCGGCCGGGGACAGCGGATTCCAGCCGTACCCATAGTGCCCGCCGGAAAGGCCGGGATGTGTGGAGAGGTCCACCTGATAGTTGAGCAGCGGCTCGACGGCGCCGTCGGTCGCCGTGACCACGTAGCGGACGCCGTCCCGAGTGGGTGTCGCGAGGGGGATGGGCCACACTCCGGTGAACGAGACGTCCGGCGCCCAGCGGACCAGATAGACGCCGGAGAAGAGCGCGGTTTGCCCCGGGGTCCAGTCGTACGATCCCCCGTGGATGGTGACCGTGACTGTGGCGGTGGGGCTGTCGCCGAAGAGGACTGGCACGACCCCCAGCGAATTCGAGTGATGCGAGAGAACGGTCGCGCCGTTCACCTCGCAGGTGATCTCCATCCCCTGCCCGCACAGGATCTCTGTGGCGTCGGGGGAGCCCGCCAGATAGAAAAGCTGCCAGGGGCCGGTCTTGGCGACCGTGACCGTGCGCGAGAAGAGCGTCCGTCCGGCGATCTCGGCCGGCGCGGCCGGCAGCCAGACGCCGGGGAAGAAACCCCAGGCGTCGAGATGCAGCTCGGTCGCCCCGAGATAATGGTTCGTGGCGGCCGGCGCCGCAGGGTCGGCCCCGTACAGCAGGTGCAGCCAGTCGCACACGCCGTCACCGTTCGAGTCGGAGAACATCCGGGCCTCCACTTCGAGGGGGCTGAACCCTGCCGCCAGCTCGGCCCCGTCGCCCAGACCGTCGCCGTCCGTATCCCAGCCGGTGGGGTCGGTCCCATACACGGACACCTCCTCGTGGTCGGTCAGACCGTCCCCGTCGGTGTCGACGGACCACGGGCTGGTCCGGGCCCACTCAGGGGCGAACAGGCTGGTGTCCTGCGGGGGGAGCCAGCCCAACACGCCGTCGGCGTAGTTGAGCCATGACGCGGTGTAGACAAACTCGAAGGCCGACCACTCGCCGGGATATTGCGGCGTGTAGTCGAGCAGCATTTCGAAGGCGTCGTCAAGACCGTCGCCGTCGGAGTCCCTGTTCAGCGGATCGGTGAAGGTGGCGCGGATCTCCTGCCAGTCGGACAGGGTGTCCCCGTCGGTGTCGCGAAGGTCGGGGCGGGTGCACCACGAGTACTCCTCCGCGTTCGTCAGGCCGTCGCCGTCGGCGTCGGAGCCCGCGTCGTCCAGGAGGGGGTCGAGCCCGTGCCGCGCCTCCCACCAGTCCGGGAGCCCGTCGCCGTCGGTGTCGCGGCGGGGGTCGAAGCTGAAGGCGCGCTTGGCCTGGCCGACGTTCGCGAGCGCGTGGTCGGCCGTCCCCGCGCCGTCCGCCCAGGGGCGCGCGAGCCCCAGGCGGGCGTAGAAGGGACAGGCCGCGGCCTTGAGCTGGCCGACGTTCACGGCCGCGTAGTCGTTCCCGGCGTTGGTGAACGCGGGCGCGAAGCCCGCCCCGCCCGGGAGCGACTCCAGCTCCAGCCAGGCCGCGTGGGCGAGGTTCTTGAGCTGGCCGGCGTTGAGCGCGGCGTAGTCGTTGGCCGCGCCGGCGGACAGGACGCCGCGCTCCAGCCACCAGGGGGGCGCCTGCTGCGCGCGGGCCGGTGAGGCCAGGAGGAGGGCCGCGGCGATGGCCGCCGGCCAAAATATAGGTGTCCGTCGCGAGATGGGGCGCATGACTGTCTCTCCGGCTGACGCCGCCTAGAACGTGAGGGGGAAGGAGGCCGGCGCGCCGTTGGTGTACGCGCCCATGGAGAGGCCGCCCTGCGGCGGAAGCGCGGAGAGCACCTGCCGGAGGTACGCCTTCGTGGCCGCGTCGCCGTCGGCGCACGGGGCGGCCAGCCCCGTGACGCGGTGCGCGTTCATGTCCAGGTCGGCCGACGTGACCGCCGAGACGGCCTGGGCGTCTGTGTAGCCCGCCCCGCCGGCCGCCGCATGCAGCATGCCGCCAGACCAAGTGAGGTTCGCGCCGGCGTAGGCGGACAGGTCCAGGCCGGTGAGCCCGCCGCCGCCGCCGTAGAAGCCGACGGCCGTGACCGTGCCCCTGCCGCGGCTGGCGAGGCCGTCGCCCGCCACGACGGCCTGGTCGTTCGTGACCAGGCACGCGCCGAGCCCGAGGGACGCGTGCCCGGTGACCAGCGCCCGCTGCCCCCCGGCGAGGTCGAGGAGCTGCAGCGAGCCCCGCCCGGCGTTCGTCGCCGCGGCCCACGGCGCCACGTAGCCCGCCTGAGCCGCCCCGTGGGCCTCCGGCCCCACCGACATGTGCCCCTCGTTCCACCCCGACTGCGACGCGCCCCAGGCCCCCTCGCCGACCGACTGCACGCCCTGGTTGACGCCCGCCTGCGCCGCGCCGATGGCGTACTGCCCGACCCGCAGCACCCCGGTGTTGTACCCCCGCTGAACCGCGCCGACGGCGAAGACGCCCACCGCCATATCGCCGTCGTTACCCCCGGCCTGGACGGCGCCATATGCGTTCTGGCCGATCTGCTGCGCGCCACAGAACCAGCCGGACCGCATCGCGCCGTACGCATCGGGGTCGACGCCCTCCAGCCCGTCCTGCCCGTACACGGAGCCCGCCACGATGCGGCCGGCGCCGCAGCCCAGGACGAGGTCGGCGCACGCCAGGGCTCCATGCGCCAGGACGTCCCCGCCGACCTCCAGCGCCCCGGCCGAGACCGCCCGCGCCGACAGGTTGGAGGCGACCGTCAGACTCCCCTCGACAGTCAGGTCGCCCGCGCGGGCGCAAAGGGCCGCGAGCGCGGCGGCCGCGAGACTGGATGCTGTATGCGTTGCCCTCATGGCAGGTGCCCTCCGCGCGGGGCCGCCCGGCCGGCACGTCCGGACACGTCCCGCGAACAATATGAACGTTACCCACTCTCCCCGGCCGGTGTCAAGCGGTATATGAGCCCATGTGGCATATATATTTGGCGAGCTGTCTGACTATAGGTTCGGCCAAGCGCCCACACCTTGAAGTTTCTGTTCTACCTCCCATTACAACCGGATCGTTTTCGGCGTATCGCGCAGAGTCCAGACTTTACACGGACTTCTTCTAGGGCTCGATACGCCATGCGGAACCGCTTTGAACGGCAGACACGCGATCATTGACTTGGGCCACCCCTCGTGCCGCGGCGGTCAGCGCGCGGGCACGGGCGTATCCTGGCCGAGCACCGACTCCATCTGCTCGATCAGGAGCGGGATGAGCTGCTTCTTGCGCGACAGGATATCCCGGCAGCGGTAGACGCCCTCCTCGACTTTGGGGAAGACGATCTTGCGGATCAGCTCGCTCTCGCCGTCGATCAGCAGGACTGAACTCAGGGCCGTGATGTCGGTGATCATGAGCGCCACGAAGTAGAGCCCCTCAGCCGCGCGCCGCGCGCGCAGCGCCTCCAGGATCTCGCCTTTGCGGCCGATCAGCTCGTCGGTCGTGTTCACCTCCACCTGGCTGACCGCGAAGCGCTTGCCGCACGCGCCGTAGACCTTGGCGTCCATGCCGAGGATGTCCGCCGCAGCCGCATCCGCAAGGTGCCTCGCGCTGCCGAAGATCTCCGCGCCGAACCGTCCGACGTCGAGATCCACCAGCCCGGCCAGGTACTCCGCCATCTCGCGGTCCGTGTCGGTCGTCGTGGCGGAGCGCAACATCAGCGTGTCGGTGAGGATGCCGGCCAGCAGGAGTGCCGCCACGCCGGGCGTGAGCACCGCCTTCTGCTCGACGTACATCCCCGCGACGATCGTCGAGGTCGCGCCGACCACGCGGTTGATGAAGGTGATCGGGTAGCGCGTCGAGAAGTTCCCCAGCCGGTGATGGTCGAGAATCTCGATGATCCGATAGTTCTCAAGACCTTCCACCGCCTGGCTCATCTCGTTGTGGTCCACCATGATGATGTCGATGTTCGGCTCCTTGATCAGGTCGCTCTCGCCGAACACGCCGACCACCACGCCGCCCTCGTCGACCACCGTCACGCAGCGCGACGGCGACGCCGCGAGCGTCTCGCGGATGGCGCGCACATAGCTGCCTGCGCTGAGCGGCGCGGCGGTCTCGTCCGCCATCGTCCGCACCGGCGTGGAGTAGAGGATCAGGAACGCCGTGGAGGAGGTGTCGAACGGCGAGATCATCAGCGAGACCTGGTGCCGTTCGGCCAGCTCGCGGATCCCCTTGGCCGGCGCCATCCCGTTCGTGATGATCACGGCGCGCGCGCCGCGCTCGATGCTGTGGCGCTGGATCTCCTCGCGGTCGCCGGTCAGCACCAGGGCGTTGGCCGCGATCTCGGACTCCAGATGGCTCTTGAACGTCTCCAACGAGGAGCCCGCCACCAGGATGCGCGACTTCACCACCTCGTCGCGGCCGAACGTGACCACCGGCTGGGCCTGGAGCGTCTTCTCCAGCAGCGCGATGCTGGTGGGCACGATCGCCTTACGGTGCGGGTTGATCTTGCGGGTGATATTGAGCGCGAAGACGTTGTGGTGCAGCACGGCCCGGTAGCGGCCCGCCTCATCGACCACCGGCAGGATGCTGACGTTACGCCGCTCCATCGTCTCGAGCGCGTCCCACAGCGACACGGTCTCAGGCACGGTCACGGCGGGCTCGGTCAGGAAATAGCCCACTTTGGGCACTAGGTCGGGCAGGTACTCGGGCGCGGGTATGCCGAAGCGGTCAAGGATGTACTCCGTCTGGGGCGTCAGCTTGCCTGCGCGCGCCGGATAACACGCGGCCAGCCCCTTCTGGCGCTTCAGCTCCGCATAGGCGATCGCCGAGACGATCGAGTCGGTGTCGGGGTTGCGGTGTCCGATGACGTAAGTCTTGCGTACCATAGAGCGGTCACAGGCGGGGCGCGCGCCCCGCCCCCTTTCAGAAGAGGCCGAAACGCTTCGCAGGCGTAAGCCGGGCGGTCCAGCCGCCTCCCGGCGCGAGCTTCACCGTGAGCGGCTGGCCGCCCTCCAGCGTGCGCACGGACCGCGTGTAGTCGGTGGCGTCGCGGTCGGCGTTGATCCCGTCCGCGAAGATCTCGGCGCGGTAGCGCCCTTTCAGGAAGCCGAGGTCGAGCGTCAGCTCGCGCGGCTCCCAGTTGCTGATCGCCGCCAGATACCAGACCTCGCCCTTGCGCCGCGCGATGGCGGCGTAGCCGTCAACCTTGCCCGCCAGCCCGACGGTCTCGTCCCACACCGTGGGCACCCGCACCATGAAGTCGGTGCACTCCTGATTGCGCAGGTACTGCGTCGGGGTGTCGCACAGCATCTGCAGCGGCGCCTCGAAGAGCGTCATCAGCGCCATCTGGTGCACGCGCGTGCCCTGGGAGGTCGGCAGCGAGTAGTTGGCGCGGAACCCCTTGCGCGTCTGGTTGAGCATCGACCCCGGCGTGTAGTCCAGGGGCCCGGCGACCATGCGCGTGAAGGTGATCATGCAGTCGTTCGCCATGAAGTCCGAGTCGTTCTCCCACTTGAGCTGCTCAAGCCCGTGGACGCCCTCGAAGTTGATGATGTTCGGGCAGGTGCGCTGCAGCCCCGTCGGCTTGAACATGCCGTGGTAGTCCACCAGCAGCTTGTACTGCGCCGCGATCCGCGCCGTCTCCTCAAGGTAGCGGACCACGAACTGGTCGTCCCGGTCCATGAAGTCGATCTTGAAGCCTTTGGCGCCCATCTCCGCGTAGCGCCTGAAGACCTCGTGCTGGCGCCCGACGAGCTGCGGCCAGGAGCACCACAGGATGATGCCCACCCCGCGCGCGCTGGCGTAGCGGATCAGCTCGGGCACGTCCACGTCCGGGTGGATCTCCATGATCTTAAGCTTCACCGACCAGCCCTCGTCGAAGATCACGTACTCGACACCCTGCCGTGCGGCGAAGTCGATGTAGTACTTGTAGGTCTCGGTGTTGCAGCCGGCGCGGAAGCTGACGCCTGAGACGTTCCAGTCGTTCCACCAGTCCCAGGCGACCTTCCCGGGCTTGACCCAGCCGAAGCCGTCGGGCTGCGCGTGGGGCGCAGCCAGCTTGTAGACCAGGTCGGCCTCGACCAGCTTGGCGGGCGCGTCGGCGAGGATGAAGACGCGCCACGGGAACGTGCGCGTGCCGTCCGTCTCCGCCAGCCACGGCTCACGGTCTTTGACGATCCGCTGGCGCTGGTTGTCCTCCACGGTGCGGCCGACCGGGTAGCGGGCCAGCCACGGCGAGAGGCGCGCCGCGTCGCGGCCGTCGCGGTAGAGGTTCCAGCCCGGATAGTCGCGCAGGTCGGACTCGGTGACGCACAGGCACACGCCGTCCGGGTACTCCAGCAGGAGGGGCAGGTAGACCAGCCTGCGCTTGTCAGCCGCGATGCCCGACACCGGGGTCTTGACGTAGATCGACTCCCAACTGTTCTGCAGCTTGTCCTGCCCGGGGTCGTCGCGGTCGCCCCAGTTATAGCCGACATAGGCGGTGAGGCCGGGCGACGGGAAGTTGAGCGCGGCCTGCTCGTCGAGCACCTTGACCCTGCCGCCGAGGGCCGTCTCGAAGCGGTAGGCCACGCCGTCGTCGTCGGCGCGCAGCACCACCTGGTACCCGCCCTCGAAGGCCACGGCCGTCTCGTTGCCGCGCTCCACGATACGCGCCTTCTTGTAGAGGGGCGTGGGGATCACCCCCTCGACCGAGCGCGTGCGGGCCCCGAGCAGCCTGGGCTTGGCGCCGAGCGTGCCGCGGCCTTCGACCGTCAGGCCGATCGCCGTCGGCGACACCCGCACCACGCCGCCGCGCCAGACCGAGTACTGCAGCGTCTCGCCCACGTCCAGCCGGATCTCGTTCCGGCCGTCGGGAGACTTCAGCGACACCGTCTCCGCGCCGAGCGCCCCGACCCACCCCGCCGCCAACCCTACGGCGCACAGAACCTGAACACGCATGCTGTCCCTCCGTTTCCCTCGCCCGCCTGGGCACGGCCGCGCGGCGCACCCTGTTTTGGCCTTGTCTCCGGTATGAAAAAAGGTCATTATCTTGCTCCATCAAGACCCTAAACTCAAGCTTGGAAACCATGAAAACACTGGCGCTACGACTTTACGGCGAGAACGACCTGCGGCTGGAACGCTTCGACCTGCCCGAGATCACCGACGACGAGATCCTGGCGGACATCGTGACCAACAGCATCTGCATGTCCGACTACAAGGCCACCATCCAGGGCGCGGCCCACAAGCGCGTGCCGAAGGACATCGCCACCAACCCCATCATCCTCGGCCACGAGTTCTGCGGCAAGCTGCTCAAGGTCGGCAAGAACTGGCAGCACAAGTTCCGTGTCGGCCAGAAGTACGGCGTCCAGCCGCAGCTCAATATCCCCGGCCACGAGCATTGGGCGCCGGGCTACTCCTTCCGCTGGATCGGCGGCGACGCCACCCGGATCGTGATCCCCAGGGAGGTGCTCGAACTCGACTGCCTGCTCACCTATGACGGCGACGCCTACTATAAGTCCTCGATCGCCGAGCCGGTCTCCTGCATCGTCGGCGCCTACCGCTGCAGCTACCACTTCAAGGCCGGCGAGTACGTCCATCAGATGGGCATCAAGAACGGCGGCTCGATGGTCATCCTCGCCGGCGCGGGCCCGATGGGCCTCAGCGCCATCGACGTGGCCATCCACGGCCCCGAGCACCGTCCGGGGCGCCTCGTCATCACGGACATCGACCAGGCCCGCCTCGACCGCGCGGCCCAGATCTTCCCGGTCGACCATGCCCGGGCGTGCGGCGTCGAGCTGCACTACCTCAACACCGCAGGCAAAGACGACCCCGTGGCCTTCATCAAGTCCGCCAATGGCGGAGAGGGCTATAACGACGTCATGGTCTTCGCGCCGGTGCCCGCGCTGATCGAGCAGGGCTCGGCCCTCCTCGCCTTCCTCGGCTGCCTGAACTTCTTCGCCGGCCCCTCGCATGGCGACTTCAAGGCCGCGATCAACTTCTACGACGTCCACTACATGGGCCACCATGTCGTCGGCTCCTCCGGCGGCAACACCCGGGACCTGCAGGACTCGATGAACTACGCGGCCCAGGGCCTCATCACGCCGTCGGTGATGATCACCCACGTCGGCGGCATCGACTCCGTGGCCGAGACCACCAAGACCCTGCCCAAGATCCCGGGCGGCAAGAAGCTGGTCTACACCCACGTCTCCATGCCCATGACCGCGATCGCGGACTTCGCGAAGCTCGGCGAGTCCGACCCCTACTTCGCCGCGCTCGCCGAGATCTGCGCCCGCAACAACGGGCTCTGGTGCTCCGAGGCCGAGGCTTACGTGCTCACCCACGCCCCGCGCCTGGAAGCGGACGCGGTGATTGAATAGACGCCCGACGCCCGACGTTCAACCCTGAAGTCTGGATCCGGGTTGAACGTTGCGCGTTCAGCGCGGGGAGCTGCCTATGATCGCCTTCCTCAACGGCACACTGGTCGACAAGACCCCCTCGCTCGCGACGCTCGACGTGCACGGCGTGGGGTACGAGGTGTTCATCTCGCTGAGCACCTACGACCGCCTGCCGGCCACCGGCGCGCCCTGCCGCCTGCTGACCTGCCACCATGTGCGCGAGGACGCCCAACTGCTTTTCGGCTTCGCCCAGCCCGAGGAGAAGCGCATGTTCGAGCGCCTCGTGGACGTCAACGGGATCGGGCCGAAGCTGGCCCTCAGCGTCCTGAGCGGCCTGACCGTCGCGGAACTCACCGCCGCCATCGCCGAAGGCAACGTCAAGCGCATCAGCTCCGTCCACGGCATCGGCAAGAAGACCGCCGAGCGGCTCATCGTCGAGCTGCGCGACAAGGTCGACCCCCTGGAGGCCTTCGCCAGCCGCACGGCAGGCGGCGGCGACCCGCAGGCCGCCATGCTGCGCGACACCGTGCTCGCCCTGACCTCCCTCGGCTTCCCGCAGGAGCAGGCGCGCAAGATGGTGCAGGCGGCGCATGAGGCCGACCCGGCGGTCCAGGACACCGAGGCCCTGCTGCGGCGCGCCCTCAGCAGCAAATGACGCCAGCGGCCGCAGGCGCCCTCAGCCGCCCGCCGCGCCCGGCCGCGCCAGCAGGCGGTCGATCCGCGCCGCCACCGGCCAGCAGAGCAGGTGCAGCAGCGCCAGCAGCGCCAGGATATACCGGAAGGCCGTCTCGCCCGTCGACTGGCAGGACAGCGCGATGAAGGCCGCCGCGCCGACGCAGCGCCCGGCAAAGATCCCCAGCTCGTGGCTCACCACATACGCGTAACGCCCGCCGCCGTGCCCGTCCGCAACCGCGTCCATCACCCGCAGCATGATCGCCCCGAACGCCAGCTCCATCGTCGGCTGCGCCACAAGCTGGCACGCGATGAAGACCAGCGCGGTCTCGGCCGTGAACAGCAGCCCGTTGGCCGCGGCCCCGGCCGCGTACAGGAGCAGCGCCCCCCCCACCACCGCCACACGGTGCTCGGGCCGCGACCGCCGCCCCACCAGGTAGACGATCACGGCGGCCAGCAGCGCGCCGCAGGCCTGCACCTGCCCCAGCGCGCTCTCACGCCCCCCCAGCACCCGCATGACCAGCACCGCGGGCGCGGTGGTCAGGAAGATCTGCACCGTGCCCCGCAGCGCCGCCAGGGCCAGCAACAGCCGCCAGACCGGCGCCCGGCGCCCCGGCGCGACCAGCTCCGGCGGCTCGCACGGGAAGCCCGGCCGCAGCAGGAACGCCCCGCCCCCCGCGACCAGGGCCAGCGCGACGGCCGAAACCCAGCGGTAGGCGGCGCGGATCTCGGCGGGAGGCGCGCCCGCGCCCGCTCGCGCGTCGATGAAAAAGCCGATCAGCAGCGGCACGACCACCGCGCTCACGCAGGCGAAGAAGCTCTCGATCCCGTAGAAGTAGTTGCGGTTGTCGTCGACCGTGCAGACCAGCGACAGGTAGTTGCGGTTCGCCCAGTGGAACCCGACCGCCAGCCCCATCGCGAGGCCCACCCCGACGATCCGGCCGACCGTCAGCTCCCCCAGGCAGGTCATGCCCCCCAGCACAAGCGCGCTCAGCACGATGCCGAACGCGTACAGTCGCGCATAGGAGAAAAGGGCGACCAGGTACCGGTTCAGCACGAAGGCGACCGGTATGCCCGTGTACAGCGCGAACTGGTAGGCCATCACCCGGTTCACATCCTGCGTGTCGCGCATGACGAAGGCGAAGGCGAAAACCCCCATCGCCGGCATCGCGAACGCCGCCAGCGTGGAGGCGCCCAACAAATACCGGGCCTGACGCGGCAGCGCCAAGAAATGCGACCACTCGCCCCACAGCCATGATCCCGTCAAAGCCAGCACCCCTATCCCTATGGACCTTACTGGCGGCGTATCTTACGCCTCCCGCTCACGCCCCGTCAAGCCGCCGCCCGCGCCTGCCTGGCGCGGGCCCTTCAGCCCGCCGCCCCCTCCCCTCCGCCTGACCTTGGGCCGCGTGCGCGGCACACGTAGCCCGGCACATCGAACTTGGCTTTGCAGCCGTTATAGCTCATGTAGCGGACCTTGCCGAAAACCGGCCTTTCGCCCCAGGCGCGGTCGTGCACGCCGCCGACCGACCACGCCGCGCCCACATAACCGTTGGGGTCGCGCCCGTCGAGCCCATACCTGTCGTTCAGGGCGATCACCGTCTCCAGAGCCTCCGCCGGCGAGCCTGTCCATTCGAGGATCTTCTTGGCCCAGTACATGCGCAGGTAACCGTGCATCTTGCCGCGCCCCACCAGCTCCATCTGGGCCGCGTTCCACAGGTCATCATGCGTTTCCGCGGCCTCCAGGCTTCTGCGCCCGTACCGGTAAGGCCGCGGGTCCGCGGCATGGTCGGCGAGCGTCCGCGCGGCCCACGCCGGGAAGCCCTCCACCGCATCATAGAGCGGATTGTAGAGGCAGAAGTTATCCGCCAGCTCGCGCCGGACGACAAGCTCCTCCAGAAACGCGGACTTCGCCTCAGGCGGCGCCCCTGAGGCGACCACCTCCAGCGCCACGCGCTGCGCCGAGACCTGCCCGAAATGGAGGTACGGGGAGAGGTGAGACAGCCCGTCGACGGAGGGGTCGCGGCTGGCCTCGGGATACGCCGCCAGCTTGTGGGCGAGGAACTCCAGCAGAACCCGGCTTGCGGCGCTAGGCCCCGGCGCGAGCCAGGAGACCTCCCCCACTGTCGAGTCCACCCGCAGGGAGCGCCGCACCGCGCGCCAGTCGACGGGGTCACGGGCGCCTGACCAAGCCCACGGATGGGGCCGCAGGGCCGGAATCGGCTCCAGAAACTCCGCCAGCAGCCGCTTGATTTTCGGCCTGAGCGTATAGGCGCCGAACTCCTGCTTCGGCGACACGTGACGGGCCGGAACGATGTTGTGGGCGTCCACCTCATCGAGCGGCACCGTCAGCGCGCCCGCCACGGCCGTGCGCCACGCCGCCTTGACGCGGAGCGGATCGAAATCGGTCACAACCCGTGAGGCCTTGAGCCGGCTGGCGAACCGCGGCACCTCGTACGCTGGCTCGCCGAGCAGCAGGACGAAACCCACGCCGAGGCGCAGGAGCGCCTGCTCGGTTTCCGCAAGCCCGGACAGCATGAACCCATACTGCCGCAAGGTGGCCCCCAGGAAATTGGGCGTCAGGCAAAACACCACGACCAGGGGCGACCGCCGTTCAAGCGCCGCCTCCTGCGCGTGGAGCAGCGCCCAATTGTCGTGGACGCGCTGGTCGCGGCTCATCCAATACAGGACCGGGCCGCAGTCCGTGGAGGCACAGCGGTTCAGCGCGCGCACGCGCTCCTGACGAATAGCCGGGTTGCCGGTCATGCCTCCACGCCTCCGCCCACTCCTGTCCGGGCTCGGAAGGTGCGGGCCCCTCAACGCGCCGCCGCACTCCGGTCGCCCTCTTGGCCGCTAAGTTTAGCCCATGCGGCGCAGGCCTGCAAGGCCACGCCGCCTCTCACGGCCTTGAAAATTTTTCATCTTTCCGGTTGCCACCGCGAAGCGCTTCTGCTAATGTTCAGCCCGTTCTTCTGAAGCGAGCGTAGCTCAGTTGGTAGAGCGCCACCTTGCCAAGGTGGTTGTCGAGGGTTCGACTCCCTTCGCTCGCTCCATTTTATGGGGGTGTAGCTCAGTTGGTAGAGCAAGTGACTCTTAATCACTGGGTCCACGGTTCGAGTCCGTGCACCCCTACCATAATCGGAGAGAACGCAAGCTAACCGCTTGCGTTTTTTCTTTTCTGTGACCGGAAGGAGCACGATGGCCGCCCGAACGACCGCCCCCCTGCCCTCGCGCGTGATCCCCGTGGCCGACCCGACCCGGCCCCTGCCGCTCGAGACGCTCTTCGACCCCGCACGGCCGCTCGAGGTGGAGATCGGCTGCGGCAACGGCCGTTTCCTCGCGGCACGCGCCGCAGCCGACCCCGCAGCCCAGTTCCTCGGCATCGAGCGCATGCTCGGCCGCGTCCGCAAGCTCGACCGCAAGGCCTGCCGCCTCGGGCTCACGAACCTGCGCGTGCTCCGCCTGGAGGCCTTCTACACCTTCTACTACCTCCTGCCGCCCCACCGCGTCCGCACCGTGTACGTGCTCTTCCCTGACCCGTGGCCCAAGCGCCACCACCACAACCGCAGGCTCTTCTCGCCGCTTTTCCTCGACGCGCTCTGGGCGCGCCTCGAGGTGGGCGGGTCCGTGCAGGTCGCCACCGACCACGCGGACTACTTCGCCGAGATCCGCGCCGTCCTCTCCGCCGACGCCCGCTTTGAGGAGACCGCCCCCGCCGGGCGCGGCCCCGCCGAACAGACCGACTTCGAACTCCGTTTCCGCGGGCAGGGCCTGCCCATCGGCGAGTGCGCCTTCCGGACCCTCCCGGCCGCGGAGCGCGCCCTGCCCCCGCTGGAGCTGAGCCCGGAAATGGAGCCGCGCGCCGAGCAGCACGGGGCGGCCGCGGAGGGGACGCCTGAGGCTGAGCCCGAAGAGCGGTGACGCCGCCTCAGTTCAGCACGGCGAACCCGGGCAGGCCGCGCACCCCGAAGGCGCGCAGCATCTCGCGCGCCTCCGCCTGATCCGGCCGCTCGGCCTGGACCTTCACCACCACATAGCCCGCCAGGCGCGCCCGCACACGCGGGTCACGGAACGCGCCGCGCTCCATCGCCGTGCAGTTCTTGCACCAGGTGGCCCAGAAATCGACGAACAGGGGCTTGCCCTCGCGACGCGCCTGCGCCACCCGTGTCTCCCATGCCGCACGGTCGCCCGCCACGATCGAGCCCTCGCGCGCCACGCGCGCCCCCGGCCCGAAGCCCACCGCCGCCAGATACCCGTAGTAGGCCGCCAGCGCCACCAGCAGCACGCCGAACGCCTGCTTCACCCGCACCATCCACCGGCCGGGCCTGGGCAGCACCGAGAGCCCCGCGCCCGCGAACGGCCAGGGCAGGGCCATGCCGAGGCCCAGCACGAACGGCAGGAACTGCGCGCCTGACGCGCCTGAGGCCACC
>JAKJGY010000040.1 GCA_022704145.1 Verrucomicrobiota bacterium | reverse complement strand
TGACCGCCTGTTCGAGCCAGTTGGCGGCGGGGTAGGCGTCGTCGTCCAGGAAGGCCACGACTTCGCCGCGGGCGGCCTCGATGCCGAGGTTCCGCTTCTCGGCGGGGCGGGTCTTGCCGGTGGGGAGGGTGCGACAGGTGAAGGGGTGGGTGCCGAGAGCGACGGGAGCGTCGGGCAGCACGAGCACCTCGAAGTGCGGATAGGTCTGGAGGGCGAGGGCCGCGAGGCACTCGTCGAGGTAAGCGCTGCGGGCCGGGCAGGCGATCACCACGGAGACCAGCAGGGGTTTGGCGGGCGGGGGCGCCACCTCGACGGAGTCGTAATAGCGCAGCACACGCAGGCGGTAGAAGATCGCCAGCGTGTCGTGCATCACCTGGCGGACGTTGCGCCAGGAGAGGCAGCCGAGCTTCTGTCCGAAGTGCATCTCGACCGGCGCCTCGGCCACGGTGAAGCCTTTGGCATGCGCGATGGAGAGCACCTCGAGGTCGAAGGCGAAGGTCTTGACCAGCATCCGGTCGAACGCCCAGCCGAGGGCTTCCCGCGTGAAGAGCTTCATGCCGGTCTGCGTGTCGGAGACGGGCAGGCCCACGAGCAGGCGGACCAGGGTATAGTAGACGCCGCTGGCGAGGCGGCGGTGCCAGGGGTAGTCGATCACCGAGTCCGGGTGGCGTTTGGAGCCGATGATGATGGCGGCGCGGCGCTCCTCCATGATCCGGAAGAAGGTCGAGATGCGGGAGGGCGAGAGGTCGAGGTCGGCGTCCAGCAGCAGGACGTGGGAGCCGCGCGCGGCGGCGAACCCTTGGCGCAGCGCGTTGCCCTTGCCTGCGTTGACCGCGACATAGACCGGCCGCACATGCTCCGGGTCGCGGCTGGCGGCGCGCCGGATGGCGGCGGCGGTGCCGTCGCGGCTGCCGTCATCCACGGGCAGGACCTCGAACGCGATCTGTCCCCGCAGGAGGGCGCAGACCGTCTCGATGTTGCGCTCGATGACCGGCTCCAGGCCGTAGGCGGGCATGATGACGCTGAGCCGCCCCTCCGGGCCGAGGCAGGCCCTTGCGGGCGCCCAAATAAAGTTCTCGTTTTCGGTGGCCATTCGCCGGTAGTTCGGTAAAATAGTCCGCTGTTGCTTGTTTCGGGGTTGCGGCTGTTTTGAGGGGCCGCGCCGCCGGAACTGGAGACGCGTAAGATGATAGGCGAGCGCTACGCGTAAACCAACCGAAAAATGCAAAAAAGTAGGACGCTTCGCAGAGGTTTTGCCGGATGAGCCAAGCGGTTCGTATCATGTCGGCGCTGGCGCTGCTGGTGTGGCTGGCGGGATGTTCAGGGGCGGGCACGGCCTCTCAGGAGGCTCGTGAGCGCGACACGGCGCTGCATCGCAAAGCGCGCACGGCCGAGCAGAGCGGTGACCTGAAAGAGGCCATCAGGCTCTATCATGAGGTTCTGATCGAGGAGCCCCGCTCGTTCTCGGCGCACTTCCAGTTGGCCACGCTGCTGCACGATTTCCAGGAGGACTACGTCGGCGCGATCTATCACTACAAGCAGTATCTGTATCTGCGCCCGAAGAGCGAGAAGAGCACGTTGGCCAACGAGCGGATACGGATCGCGGAGCAGCTTCTCGCCCCGCAGATCCTGCGTAAGGTCGGGGACTCGGTCCAGGGGATCTCCCAGGCGCACCTGCTCAAGGAGACCGACCGGCTCAACCGGCTGATCACCGGCTTCGAGGCCGAGCGCGCCGCAGTGGCCGAGCAGCGCGAGAAGGAGGCGCGCGAGCTGGAGGCGTTGCGCGGCGAGAACGCCCGGCTGCGTGAGATTCTGGTGAAGATGCGGGTTTCGGATGTGGCGACGGCGCCGGCCGAGCCGTTACGGCGCCGGGTGGCGGAGGCGGCGGCCGCGCCGGCCGCGTCTGCCGCCTCCGCGGCAAGCACGCTCGACGCCGCTGCGGCGCGCGCGTTGCGTGCCGAGGCGGCGGCGCTGGCCCGCGGCGCGGCGGTGCCGGCCCCTGCGCCCGCACCGGCGGCCGCGGCACCCTCCGCCGACGAGGTGCTGAAGGCTGTCCAGCGCAGGGTGTCCGGCACGCCCGCGCCCGCGCCTGCCGCCCCGGCGGCCGTCAAGCGCCAGACGGAAACCCCAGCCCCGCAGCCCGCCCCGCAGCCTGTTGTGCCGCCGCCTCCCCCGCCGCCGGTGCGTGCCGAACCGGACAAGGCCGAGAGGTTGCCGGCTTCGCTCCAGGAGCTGCTGGGTCGTGAGAAGGCCGCGAAGGAGAAGGAGCGCGCGGCCCGTCCGGCAGGCGAGCAGAGGACGTATGTGGTGCAGCCCGGCGACACGCTCTTCCGCGTGGCCGAGAAGTTTTACGGGGACTCGGCGCATTGGAAACGGATACGCGACGCCAATCGCGCGCGGATCGACCCGGACGGTCGCATCCGTGCGGGGCAGAGCATCGTGGTGCCGTAACGGGTCCGGAGGGGACGCGGTGACGCGAAAAGGACAGCCGGTGCTAAGGGCGGGGACGGGCGGCGTGCTGGTCGCGCGGCAGTCGCCGCGCACCTATGCGGCCTGGCGTCTGGACGTACGCGAGGAGGTGCGCGGCGGGCAAGCCTTGTTCGGTTCGCGAAAGCGTGCGGTGCGGGAACGCGGGCGCGGCAAGCTGCTGCACTATATCGCCGCCGGCGGGATGCGTCAGTTGCGACGCACCGCGGCTGACGACGCGAGCGAGGCGCGACGCCACGGGTTCCTGCTGTTCCTGGGTGCTGCGGCGTTGCTGTGGCTGGTCTTTTACCTGGTGCCTTGCGGCTGAAGGGGCGGGGGTGGCGGATGAGAGTGAGCGTGATGTTTGCGGGAGCGGCCCTTCTGATGGCGGGCTGCGCGGGGCCGATGTTCGAGGGCACCATTTTTGAGGCGCCTCAGCAGCGCGACCCGGCCTTGGCCCGCATCTCGTCCACGACCGACCAGGTCTCGGCCGATGTCGGCCAGCTCTCGCAGCAGATGGCGGGGGTGATGCGCACGCTTGAGGCGCAGGAGGGCCGTCTGGCGCGGCTGGAGGCGCGTGTGGGCGCCGGCGTGGCGACGCAGGAGGAGATTGTCGCGCTGCGGCGCGACCTGCAGCTCGCGCGCGCGGAGCGCGAGGCCTTGCGCAAGGAGATCACCGATGACCTGGCGGCCCGGGTGGAGCGGCTGGCCGCACGCCAGCAGGCCGACGCGCGCGCCGCGGCCCCGGCGCGCGCTTCAGGCGCGGCCGGCGCGGCCGGTGCGGCACGAGCGGCCGCCGGGTATGAGCATACGGTCGAGAAGGGCCAGTCGCTCTCGGTGATCGCGCGGGGCTACGGCAAGAGCGTGGACGCGATCATGAAGGCCAACAAGCTGACCGACGCCTCGATGTTGCGGGTCGGGCAGAAGCTCTTTATTCCGGATTGAGGTGCGCATGGGCTTTCCCGCTGTGAGATTGCGGCGCTTGCGCCGTACGGCCGCCATACGCCGTCTGTTCGACGCGCCGCCGCCGCCGCCGTCGAAATTCGTCTGGCCGGTCTTTGTGGTCGCGGGCGAGGGGCGGCGCGAGCCGATCCCGTCGATGCCTGGACAGTCCAGGCTGAGCGTGGACGAGCTGGTGCGCGACCTGGAGCCTGTGGTCGCGCAGGGTGTCGGGGGGGTGCTGCTGTTCGGCCAGGCGGAGGGCGCGCGCGACGCCGGCGGAAGCGGGGCGTGGGATGAGCGGGGAGTGGTGCAGCGCGCCGTGCCCGCGCTCAAACGCGCATACCCTGAGCTGGTCGTGATGACCGACGTCTGCCTCTGCGCCTACACCTCGCACGGCCACTGCGGCCCGCTGGACGCGCGCGGGGAGATCGATAACGACGCGGCGATCGGCCTGCTGTCACGCGTGGCGGTCTCGCATGCCGCCGCCGGGGCCGACGTGGTGGCGCCGAGCGCGATGATGGACGGGCAGGTGGCCACGATCCGCTCCGCGCTGGACGAGAACGCGCTCGACCAGACGCTGCTGATGGCCTACTCCACCAAGTTCGCCTCGTCGCTCTACGGGCCGTTCCGCGATGCGGAGAACTCGGCGCCTTCTGCGGGGGACCGTAAGGGATACCAGGCCTCGGCCGCCAACCCGCGCGCGGCGTTGCGCGAGTCTGACTTTGACGAGGCGGAAGGCGCCGACCTCCTGATGGTCAAGCCGGCGCTGTTCTATCTCGACGTGCTGGCCGAGCTGCGCGCGCGTACCGATCTGCCGGTGGCGGCCTATAACGTGAGCGGCGAGTACAGCATGCTGATCGCGGCGGCCGAACGCGGCTGGGGCGACCTCCACGCCATGGCGCGGGAGTCGCTGATGGCGCTGGACCGCGCCGGCGCCGACCTGCTGCTGTCGTATTGGGCGCCGCGGTATCGGGAGCTGTTCGGCGGCTGACCGCCCCCCCCTTGCAGCGGAGGCACGATGGACGGCGACATGACGGATACACGGTCTGCGGGGCGGACGCCGGCCGGACGTGCGGAGTTGGCCGCCGGCACACGGTTGGGACGGTACCGCGTGGTGCGCCTGCTCGGCCGGGGCGGTATGGGCCAGGTCTATCTGGCGCGACATGAGCTGCAGAAGTCCGAGTATGCGCTCAAGATCTTGCCCGCTGAGTTTGCCGCCCGGCCCGGTTTTGTTGACCGGTTCCGCACGGAGCTGCAGACGATGGCGCGGCTGCACCATCCGCGCCTCGTGCAGATCCACTACTCGGATGTTGAGGACGGCCGGTACTATCTGGCCATGGACTATGTGTCCGCCGATAGCACCGGCGAGCCCTACGACCTTGATGAGGCGCTGGCGGTCGAGGGCAGGCTGGCGCCCGAAACGGCGCGACGGCTGGCGCTCGAACTTTGCGAGGGGCTGGCGTATGCGCATGGCCAGGGGGTCGTGCACCGGGATCTCAAGCCCGCCAATGTCCTGCTGACCTCGCGCGAGCTGGACTCGGCCCATGTGAAGATCTGCGATTTCGGCCTGGCGCACGTCGCGGGCGAAGAGGCGCTTCGCACCCTTGTGGCGCGAAGCGTGGAGCGGTCGCTCTCGCTGGGCGACCAGGACACGTATGTGGAGAAACGGCGTTCCGAGCGGAGCAGCACGGGCGCCCTTCTGGGAACATACGGCTATATGAGCCCTGAGCAGGAGGAGGGGCGTCCGGTGGACGCGCGCAGCGACCTCTATTCGCTGGGCGTCATGCTCTATCGGATGCTCACGGGAACGCGTCTGCGCGGCCGTGCCAAAGCCGCCTCGCAGGTCGTCCCGGGTCTCGATCCGGCGTGGGATGCGATCATCGACCGCTGCCTCGAGGCCGAGCCCGCGGCGCGCTTCGCGAGCGCCGCGGAGCTGGCTGCGGCCCTTACGGCACTCGGGGCTCGGCCTTTCCCGCGCTTAAGGACGACAGGGTATGTTGCGGCGCTTGCTGCGGCTTTGGCGGTGCTGGCCGCGGTCGGCGTCTGGTTCGCGGCGCGCGGCGGCCGTGTCGAGACGCCCCAAGCCGCGCTGTCCGCCGCGGCGCGGCGCGCGGCGGATGAGCGCGCGGCACAGGAGGTGGAGGCGCGGCGGGTCGCGACGGAGCGTGCGGCGGCCGAGGAGGCGCGGCGCGCGGCGGATAAGCGCGCGGCACAGGAGGCGGAGGCGCGGCGGATCGCGACGGAACGTGCGGCGGCCGAGGAGGCGCGGCGCGTGGCGGATGAGCGCGCGGCACAGGAGGCGGAGGCGCGGCGGATCGCGACGGAGCGTGCGGCGGCCGAGGAGGCGCGGCGCGTGGCGGATGAGCGCGCGGCACAGGAGGCGGAGGCGCGGCGGGTCGCGACGGAACGTGCGGCGGCCGAGGAGGCGCAACGCGCGGCGGCTGAGCAGGAGGCGCGGGAGGCGTTGCGGCTGGCGCGCGCCAGTTTCGGGGAGATTTTAGCGAGCATGGATGCCGAGCTGCTGGCTCTTCACGGTGGCGCGACGTGGCAGGAGGTTGTGCGGTTGCGTGCGGTGGGCGACGCTGGCGGGACGCCGCCGGAGGAGGCTTGCCGCGCCTACCAGCAGGCCAAGGCCGGGCTTTATGAGGCGCAGCGGGTTGCGCGGCAGGCGCAGGCCAAGGAGACCGCGCGACTGGCGTCCGAACGTTACGCAGCGGAGGAGCAGGTGCGCGACAGGGCCGCTCGGGCGGCCTTTGAGGCGTGGCGTCTGCGGGCGCAGGCCCAGTTGGCTGTGCTTGAACGTGAAGGCCAGAAGGCGCGGGGAGATGCTGCGCGGGGGCTGTTGGCGGACTCTGCCGCGCTGGCGGCGGGGGCCGAGGGCCTGGAGGTCGCCCGGCTGGGTGGCGGGGAGGCCGAGGAGTTCCGAGCACTGCTGAGGGCGGTGCGCGAGCGGACGTCGCAGATTCACGTCGAGCCGGTCGCGGGCGATACCGCGACGGTCACGCTGGACAACGGGGTTGCCTTCGAACTGGTCTGGTGTCCGTCCGGATGCTATAACAGGGGCAGTCCCTCCGGTGAACGTGGGCGCATCAAGAACGAGCAGCAGCACCGTGTGACGCTGACGCACGGTTTCTGGCTCGGCAAGACGGAGGTGACCCAGCGTCAGTGGGAGGCCGTCATGGGTTCTAACCCGAGCCACTTCCCGGGTGCGGAGTTGCCCGTCGATACGGTGAGCTGGAAAGACTGTGAGGCTTTTATCGCGCGGCTGAATGTGCGGATGGCGGATGGGGTGTCGGCCGCCGGTCCGTTCCGGCTGCCCACCGAGGCGGAATGGGAGTACGCCTGCCGCGCCGGGACCTCGGCCGCATTTGCGGGTGAGCTTGAGCGGGCCGGGTGGTATCAGGGCAACAGCGGGCGGATGACGCATCCGGTGGCGCAGAAACAGGCCAACGCCTGGGGCCTTTTCGACCTGCACGGGAACGTCTGGGAGTGGTGTCAGGACAGGTATGGCGACTATCAGCCCAACAGCGTGACCGACCCACAGGGGCCGGTATCCGGTGCGTACCGGGTGCTGCGGGGCGGGAGCTGGAACGCCGACGCCGACGTCTGTCGGGCGGCTTACCGTAACTGGTACGCTCCAGGCAACCGCAACAACTGCCTCGGACTGAGGCTGGCGCGCGGCACACGGTAGCGGGGGCGCGGGCTTGGGCTTGGGCGGCTATGGCCAGAAGACATGGGGCTTGCCGCTCATGCGCACGTCTTCGAGGGTCGCGCGACGGAGCGTGTCGAAGCGGGCGCGCATCTCGCGGATGCTGTCGCCGCCCAGTTTCTCGAGCAGCGCGTCGGCGAGGGTGAAGGCCACCACGGATTCGAGCACAACCACCGCACGGGGTACGGGGCAGACGTCGGAGCGCTCATAATAGGTCAGGGCCGGCTCGCCGGTGGCGAGGTCGACGGTGTCCTGCCCTTTGCGTGTGGTCGGGATGGGCTTCATCGCGGCCCGCAGCCAGACGGGCTGGCCGTTGGAGATGCCGCCCTCGACGCCGCCGCAGGCGTTCGTCCGACGGGTGAGGCCGTCCGCTCCGGGGAGGATGGCGTCGTGCGCGCGAGTTCCGGTGCGCCGCGCGTTGGCGAAGGCGTCGCCGATCTCCACGCCCTTGATGGCGTTCATGCTGAGGACCGCATGCGCCAGACGCGCGTCGAGGCGCCGGTCCCAGTTGACATGCGAGCCGAGGCCGGCCGGCACGCCGGTCGCGACGATCTCGAGCACGCCGCCGAGGGTCTCGCCGGCCGACTTGGCCGCCTCGATCGCACGGGCCATCTGTGCGGCGGCGTCAGGGTCGGGGCACTGCACCTCCGAGCGCCGGGCGCGTGCGACGCGCTCCGCCAGCGGCAGGCCGTCCAGCCGGGCCTCGGTCTCGCCGAGCACGGTCACATAGCCTGCGACTGAAATGCCGAAGGTCTCCAGGTAGGTGCGGCAGACCGCGCCGACAGCGACACGCGCGGCCGTCTCGCGTGCGGACGCGCGCTCGAGCGAGGGACGTACGTCGTCGTAGCCGTACTTGACGGCGGAGGCCAGGTCGGCGTGGCCGGGACGCGGCGTGGTATAGGCAGGCACGGCGCGGCCCTTCCAGTTCGCATGGTCGGCGTTGACGATCTGAAGCGCGACGGGCGCACCGGTCGTCACGCCCTCCATCACGCCGGAGAGGATGAGCGCCCGGTCTTTCTCGATCGCCATACGGTCGCCCGAGCCGGCGCCTGCCTGGCGGCGGGCCAGGTCGGCGGCGATCTTGGCCTCGTCCAGCGGCATGCCGGCCGGCAGCCCTTCGAGGATGGCGGTCAGGGCAGGTCCGTGAGACTCACCGGCGGTCAGATAACGTAACGGCATCGTCGGAACCCTTCCTCCTGGTCGGGGCGGGAGAGGCGGGACGCCGCCTCAGCGGGCGGTCGGCGCCTCCTCGTGGCACTGGCTCAGAACCTGGGCGAGCGTGATCTTCTCCAGCGACTGCCGGATGGCCTGGTTGACGTCGTCCCAGACCGTGCGGGCGGGGCAGGTGCCGCTCCGCGCACAGGCGACCTCGTCGGTCAGGCAGCGGAGGATCGCGACAGGCCCCTCAAGGGTAGTCCAGACGTCCAGCATGTTGATGGTTTCCGGCGCGCGCGCGAGCGCGTAGCCGCCCTTGGTGCCGCGCGTGACCTTCAGCACGCCGGACGTCCGAAGCGGGTTGACCACCTGCCAGAGGTACTTCACCGAGATATCCTGGCGCCGCGCGATGTCGCTCAGCGCGACCGGGCCGAGAACCTGGTGCCGTGCGATATCGACGAGCGAGCGCAGACCGTAGTGACCTTTTGTCGAGACTTTCATGGAGACCTGCCTTCTTTCCATTACACAAAGGATAGATTACACGATGTGCGGACAGACGTGAACTGAAATTACTGCGGGATGTCATGTGCGCGGGTTGGCATGGCGCGGGCGCCGCAGCCGTTTAGGCGCTGTCTGCGTAGGAGGCGCGGCAATTCCGCCGCGGCACCCATGAGCAGGGTTTCTCAATTGGAACTTCTCATCTTGACGGAGCTGCGCGTGCTGATCGTTGGGTCGTCATAAAAAAGTTGAAAGGGAGGCTTGCAATATACCCCCCCATAGTATATGATGCAGGTATTGAAAGCCCAAGGAGGGTAACCCATGAAGCGGATGAACGGACTGGACCATAGTGAGAAGACGGCGTGCCAATGTCAGGAGAAGTCATTTCCTGACCATGTCGGCGAGCTGGCTCGCGTGAACCGTGCGCTCGGGCAGCTTGAAGGGGTCAAGCGGATGATCGGCGAGCGGCGTTACTGCGTGGACATCCTGCAGCAGTTACGCGCGATCCGCTACGCCGTTAAGGCTGTCGAGGTCAACATCCTCAAACGGCATCTTGACGCATGCGTGGCGGAGTCCTTCGCCGACAAGGTCGAGCGGGACCAGAAGATCGAAGAGATCAAGGAACTGCTGGTCAGATTCTGAAAGGGGAGCGCAGAGGTGAAAGGCGGAACAACAAGGCAGAGATGCGCACGGGGTGTCGGTGTCAGCCTCGCACTGACGGCGAGCCTCTTCGCACGGGCGGGTGAGGATCCTTTTGCGGGGGTGGAGCCGCTGCCGGTGCCGCAGGAGCCCTCGAGCGCGGTCACGTTCGCCGCACAGGACTGGTCTGACAACCTGCTCTTCCGCAAAGAGGCCTATCTGCTTTTCGGGGTGGGACGCGACAACTTAGACGATCCGGGCGGCATCATGTCGCGGGTGTCGGCCGGGTTCGAGATCCAGAAACGGTTCTCGACCGCGACGCGCACGCTCGCTTCGTTGGACTATCAGGGGCGGCTGGTCTATCGTGATCGGTCGCTAGACACCTTCGCTGATCCGATGGGGCGCGGCGCCTCCCCTTGGAAATACGAGACGCACAACGCATACGCGGACATTTACAATCTGTTCGGCGAGCCGGGGTGCTTCAATCTGCGGGCGGGCTATTTCTACCAGCCGTTCGGGCTCAACCAGCAGACGGACACGCACGGCACGCTGCTGCAGCTCTCGAACGAGCAGGTCTTTGGCGCCGAGCGTGACTGGCAGGCTGTGGTGTTCGGCGCGCTCAACGACAGTTTGGACTACTCCGTCGGTTACCTGCTGGGCGCGGGTCCGGACCACGAGCTGAAGGGCCAGACCGGTATGGCTGTGGCGAGGGTCGGGCTGAATAACGGCTGGCTGTTCCGGCACGGGTGGGAGGGCGGCGTGAGCTTCGCGGCAGGCGAGCGCGTGGACGGCCATGCCGTCATGCGTAGCGATGCGGTGATGGGCCGGACAGGCGGTGACCCCGTGATCCGGACTTGGCGGGCCGGGGCAGACGCCCGCAAGCGGTTCGACTCGGTCGCGGGCCCGGTTTCGCTGCTGGCTGAACTCGCGGCGGGCGAGGATGAGGAGGACGCCGTGCTCTCCGGTCTCGGCCAGGCTGACTGGCTACATCCGAGCCGGCGCTGGGGGGCGGCGGCCCAGTACCGCCAACTCTGGCAGGATGTCGGCACGGGGGCGGAAAATGCGGTGGACGAGCGGGTTGCCGGCGTGCTCACGTATTACCTGCGCAACGATGTTGGCAACGCGAGCCTGCACTGGATCGCGTTGGGGGCCGAACGTCAGACCCGCGCCTCGGACGGGCCGGGCCATACGGTGTTCATGGTGCAGTACTATCGGTATTGGTGAGAGAACGACGAAATATGAATGGGGAGTCAAGACGATGAAACGATGCGTGAGAGTCCTGCTGACGGCGGCAGTTGCGGCCGCCCCGATGCTCGTGCGCGCGGCCATCGGCTGCACGCTCAGCAACCCGGCGCGCGACCTGAAGGCGCTTTATCCCGAGATGACGTCGTACCGCGAAGATGTGCGGGAACTGCCCAAATTCCCAGACGGGCCGGCGTTGTACGAGGCGCTCAAGGCGCGCGTAGGCGGCGAACTGGATCCGCTCTACGAGGCTTTCGACACGCCCTACACGCTGTATTCGGTGTTCAAGGGCGAGACGCGGATCGGTTATGTGCATGGTGTCAACGTGCCGGGACGCGGCGGTGTCATACAGGTCTTCGTTGCGGTCGATCCCGCATCGGCCGTCATCTCGAAGCTGGTCTTCCAGCGGCTGGAGAGTCCGGGCGGGGCGGCGCTGCGGGCCAAAGAGACGCGCGAGCAGTTTGCGGGCCTCTCGCTGGCGGACTTCTACAAGCATGACTACTACGCGACGGCCGACCCCGGTAACGCCGCCGACCGGATCGCCGCGCTGCGCCGTCCCGTCGCGCTTCCGGAGGTCGCGCGTCCGGACTGGGACGCGACGCTCCGCGGGCTCCGCAAGAATCTCATTCTGCTGGACTTCTTCGCCTTCGACAGGCGGCACGAGCCGTTTTACGAACGCGCCGAAGCGGCGAAGAAACGGCCGGCCAGTAACTGATTGTCACGGACCAGGAGATGGAGGGAAACATGAAACGTAACATGAAAGCGATCATCGGGGTCGGCGCGGCGGCGGCCGTGTTGATGGCGGCGGGATGCGGGAGGAAAGGCGGCGGCGCCCATTTCGGCGAGCCGTTCACCGGCGCGCCGCAGGTGACCCTTGCGCAACTGACAGAGCAACCGGTGGCATTCGCCCGTCAGACGGTACGTCTGAGCGGAACCATCGAACGGCAGTGCCCCGTCGCGGGCTGCTGGTTCATCCTGAATGACGGACAGGGGCGTTCGCTCAAGGTCGAACTCAGCGACTACCTGCCGAAGCTACCCATGAACATCGGCAACCGGGCCGAGGTCGAGGGCGAGGTCATCCGCCAGGGCGACACGCCGGTCTTCATCGGCACCCGCGTGACCTTCACGCCGAAACGGTAAGGCACGCCACCGACCTTCTGGAGGCACTCCGGACAAGAAAGGGCATCATCATGAATTATCAGGAATTCGCATGGAAAAACCTGACTCGCAGGCCTGTGCGCACACTGTTGACGGCGGGCGGCGTGGCCCTGGCCGTCGCGGTCGCGGTCAGTCTCGGCGGTTTCAACCTCGGTTATAAGCGCGCCATCGCTGGCAGTATCGAGCAGCTCGGGTTTCAGATCATGGTCATGGCCAAGGGCTGTCCGTACGAGGCCGCGACCATGATGCTCAAGGGCGGCACCGGTCTGCTCTATCTTCCGGAGGAGGCGCATGCTCAGATGAAAAGCGATCCGGACATCGAGGCGATCACGCCGATCTTCATCGGGATCGCCGAGAAGCAGGGTTCGTCGATCAGCGACGAGGCGCCGTCGGCCTCGTCGTTCTCCATCGTCTCCGGCGTGGACGTGGCCTCGTTTCAGGTGATGAAGCCCTGGCTGACCTTTAAGCGGGGGGCCGGTTACGACGGCGGACGTTGGTTCGCCCCGTCCGCAACGAACGAGCTGGTCATGGGGTTCGAAGCCGCCGAGTACGAGCAGCGCAAGGTCGGCGACACCTTCTATATGTCGGTGACGCCTAACGGCAAGATTGACGCCGAGCTGCACGCGTTCCAGGTCGTGGGCGTTCTCGAACGCAGCGGCTCGCAGGATGACGGCACCGTATTCCTGCCGCTCAGAACAGCGCAGCGGCTGTTCGGGCGCGAGGAGATGCTCACGATCATCGGCATCAAGCTCAGGGAGTTCAACGGCATCCGCATGCGCGAGTTCGAGGGTCGCTGGCTCAAGATCCCCGAGGTGCAGGTCGTGAGCCTGGAACAGGTGAAAGGGGCGCTGGTCTCGCTCGTCGGTACGGCGCAGACAATGGTGGCGGCGGTGGCGGTGATCGCCGTGATCGTCGCCGTCATCGGCGTGATCAACGCTATCCTGATGAGCGTCTACGAGCGCATCGGCGAGATCGGGATTATGAAGGCTGTCGGCGCCTCAGGCGCGCAGGTCTTCCGGCTGGTTTGGACGGAGACGCTGCTGCTCTGTCTGGCGGGCGCGGCGGCGGGCTGTCTCTTGGCGGCGGTCGGAAGCGGGGTGACCGACGCGGCGTTGCGGCATCTGCTGAACATCGGGGTCTCGCAGAGCCTGGTCCGCATCACGCCGGGGCTGTTGTGCGGTGCGATCACGGGCGCGTTGGCCCTTGGTCTGTTGGCTGGCGTGTGGCCCGCAAGGCGCGCGGCGTCGCTGCGGCCGGTCGAGGCCATAAGGAGTAATGAATAGATGACAAACAACCTCATCATTTCCGGACGCGGCCTCTGCCGCTACTACCGGCGCGGCAGCGAGACCGTCAAGGCGCTCGACGGCGTGGACATCGACGTTCGGGCGGGCGAGTCGGTCTGCGTGCTAGGCCCCTCCGGATCAGGTAAGACCACGCTCATCAATCTGCTCTCGGCGCTGGACGCGCCAACGGCCGGCACGCTGACCATCGACGGCCGCCGCGTGGACGGCCTTGCGGAACGCGAGCTGGTCAACATCCGGCGCGGCACGCTAGGCTATGTGTTCCAGCAGTTCCACCTGATCCCGACACTGACCGTCGCGGAGAATGTGGCGCTGCCGCTGCTGTTCTTGGGAAGGACTGCGGACTCCGGCGAACTGACCCGCGTCTTGGAGGCCGTCGGGCTGTCTGAACGCGCGACGCACCTGCCCAGGGAGCTGTCGGGCGGGCAGATGCAGCGTGTGGCGATCGGCCGGGCGCTCATCGCGCGGCCGCGCGTGCTGATTGCGGACGAGCCGACCGGCAACCTCGACCGGCAGACCGGCGACGCCGTCTTCGAGCTGTTCTTGAATGCGGTACGCCGCGACGGGGTGGCGTTGGTGCTGACCACCCACAACCTCACGCTGGCCGCGCGCTGCGACCGCACAGTGACTCTCGCGGACGGTAGAGTGACGCCGGATGCCTAGCCGGCGTTCATCGCGTATCGTCTTGTGAGCAGCAATAATTTGGAAATGAGTTTTGCTGCTCGCAGTAACCGGGCGGCGGTAGTATACTCAAGAACTATTGAATCGAAATTAAAGCGCAATAGCGCCAGATGGACAGGAGTGCAGACTATGTACAGAACCCGCTTATTCTTGATCGTATTATGCGCGTGCGGCCTGACGGCCGGCGCCGACACCCGGACCTGGAACGGCGCCGGCGGTGACACCGCCTGGAGCACGGCGGGCAACTGGGGCGGCACCGCGCCGGTCTCCGGCGACGCGCTGGTGTTCGCTGGCACCGTGAACTGTACCAACGTGAACGACCTGGCGGCGGACACGCTGGTCTCGGCGCTGACATTCAATAGCGGCGCGGCCCTGTTCTCGCTCTCGGGCAACCGGCTCGCGCTGGGCGGCAACGTCACGAACAACGATAACGACAGCCACCGGCTCAATCTCGACCTGGCGCTTGACGCGACACGCACCTTCAACGCTGCCTCCGGCAGCCTCTTCCTCAACGGCGTGGTCAGCGGCGCGGGCGGTATCACCAAGACCGGCGCGAACTACCTGGTCCTGACCGGCGACAACACCTACGAGGGGGTGACCGCGATCAACAGCGGGATCGTGCGGCTCTCGCATGCCCGCGGCCTCGGCTCGGCCGCCGGCGGCACGACGGTTGTCAGTACCAATCGCCTGGAGCTGGACAATGTGCATGTCGCGGACGAGGCCGTGACGATCAACGGTAACGGCGGCAACAACAACGGCGCCCTGCAGGTCTACGCGGGCAGCAACACCTGGGGCGGCCCGATCATTCTGGGAAGCAATGACTCGCGCCTCGGCGTGACGCCGACCAACACGACGCTGGTCGTGACCGGCGTGATCCAGGACGGCGCCAACACGTACAACTTGGCGGTGCGCTGCGCGGACAACGGCGGGCCGCTGGTCATCGCCAGCACCAACGCGTATAAGGGCGAGACCAAGCTCGTGGTCGGCACGGTGCGGCTGCACGGAGGCGACGACCGGCTTCCGACGAACACGGTGATACGGCTCGGTAATGTGAATAACATCGGTTATGCGCTGTTCGACCTGAACGGCTGCAACCAGACCGTAGCGGGCATCACGCAGGACGGGACCTATATGTCGCGCCGCATCAGCAACTCCTCGACCTCGGCCGTCTCGACGCTGACGGTATGCACGCGCGGCTCGGCCTACACCTTCTCGGGCGTCCTCAACGGGAACCTCAGCCTCCTGAAGACGGGGGCGAACACGCTCTCCCTCGCGGCCCCCATCAACGATTATTCCGGTCAGACCGTCGTGCGCGAGGGCATGCTGGTGGTCGGCGCGCCCTTCTCGCTACAGGACACGACGTTCAACACCGGCGACGGGCCGATGGGCGTGCTCTCCCTGGGCACGAACACGGTGGTCAGCTTCGGCGGGCTGGTCGGCACGAACAGCATCACGGCCACGAACAGCAGCGGGGTGGCGGTCCACCTGCGCGTGCGCGGCAACCAGTCCACCGCCTTCGACGGGCAGATCCTCTCCGGCAGCGACTTCAGTAAGGCGGGCGGCGGGACGTTCACGCTGAACCAGCCGGCCGGCTACTCGGGCCGCACCTATCTGCTGGGCGGCCGGCTGCGCGTGCCGCACGAGGATTTCCTGGGCCCGTATCCGGCGTCGCCTGTGGCCAACCAGCTCGTCTTCGACGGCGGTGCGCTGAGCGTTGCGACCAACTTCGTGTTCGGGCCCAGCAACCGCGGCGCGACGCTGAATGCGGGCGGAGGGGCTTTCGAGGCGGCGGTCGGGACGGCGGTCATGACGCTCTCGAAACCGCTGGCCGGCGTCGGGGGGCTCTCAAAGTGGGGGCCGGGCGTCGTCACGGTGACGGCCTCGAACGCCTTTGAGGGCGCGAGCAGCGTGTCGGCCGGCGTGCTGCGGCTGATGAACAACCACGCGCTCGGTACGGAGGCGGGTGGCGTGACCATCGGCACAAGCTGTCAGCTTGAACTTGCCGACGGACTCGTGATCGTCGGGGAACAGGTGACGGTCGGCGGCAAGGGCATTACGGATGGTGATGCGCCGCCCGGCGCGCCGCAGTTGAACCGCGGCGCTTTTCAGGCGGGCGTCAACGCGACGGCGGAGTGGGCCGGGCCGGTGGTCTTGGCGAACAGCGAGGCGCGCGTCGGCGCGCAGGACGGCGGTCACCTGATCCTGAGCGGCGTGATCCGCGACTCCGCAGTCTATGCGCTGAAGGCCAGTTCCGGCCCGAACAGCCGGACGCGCGGCGTAATGCTGACCTCCACCAACGCCTATCGCGGGCATACGGAGGTCGTGCGCGGCACGCTGTTCGCGGGTGTCGCGAACGCGCTGCCGCCTGTGACGACGCTCAACGTCCACTGGGTGGCGGCCAACAACGCCGAGTATGCGGCGTTCGACCTCAACGGCTTCGACCAGACGGTCGCCGGGCTGATCAGCGGCGGCAACAGCGGCGGCAACGCGATGGTCACCAACAGCGCGGAAGCGGCCGCGACACTCACAGTCCGGCAGACGGCGTCGCTGAGTTTCGGCGGCGTGCTGGCGGGCAACCTGGCGCTGGTGAAGGACGGGGCGGGCACGCTCAGCCTGACGCAGCGGAACTTCCTCGACGGCGGGGTGGTGGTCAGCAACGGCACGCTGCGGCTGGGCGTGAACCAGGCGTTGCACGCTGCGGCCGCGGTGACGCTCGCGGGCGGCACGCTGGACACTGCGGGGACGACCAACTCGTTCGCGTCGCTGAGCGTCAGGGCGCCGGGCGGGACGGTCAACCTGGAGGGCGGGCCGCTGGCCTTTACGGCGCAGACGGGCACGGCCTGGGACGGCCTGCTGACGCTGACCGGGACGCTGGCGACGGGCACGCTGCGCACGCAGCCGCTGCTCACGCCGCAGCAGCTTGCGCAGATCCGGTATGAGGGGCGGCGCGTGTCGCAGAACCCTGACGGCTACCTCTCCCCGTACTACGGGACTTTGCTGAAGATCAACTGAGCGCAGCGAACGGCCTTGGGGCGCTGAAGAGGGGGAGGGCGATATGGTGACGCTGAGAGCGTGTGCGGGGCTGGTCTGCGGCTGTGTCGCAGCCGTAGGGGTGTGGGCAGGTCCGGCGCTCGACACCTCGCCGGAGCGGGCGCGGACAGGGCTGAAGCCCGCGCTGCGGCAGATCGGGACGATCCGGCCGCGGGGCGCGGACGAGATCGCCGGGTCGAACTGGACGCTGGGCTGCGAGACGCTTTGCCGCGACTACGCCGACTACGAGGAGTACAAGGCGTACATCGTGCCGCTCGGCATCAAGACCATCCGCCTGCAGGGCGGCTGGGCCAAGACCGAGCAGGTCAAGGGCACGTTGGACTTCGCCTGGCTGGACAGGATTATCGATGACGCGCACGGCCGCGGCCTGAACATCCTGCTCGAGACCAGTTACGGGAACCCCCTTTACGAAGGTGGCGGAGGTAAGGATCTGGCGGGCGGGTTCCCGACGTCCGAGGAGGGGCTGGCCGGTTTTGACCGCTGGGTCGAGGCGATGGCCACGCGCTACAAGGGAAAGGTGCGCGACTGGGCCATGTGGAATGAGCCGGACATCAACAAGTCGCATACGCCCAAGGATATCGCGCGTTTCAACGTCCGTACGGCGGAGATCATCAAGCGTGTGATCCCGGACGCGCGGATCGCGGGGCTCTCCCTGGCAAGTTCCAGCCCCAAGCTGTTCGACCAGTGCCTGAAAGCGCTGGACGAGCAGGGGAAGGTCGGCCTGTTCCACTGGTTCATCTACCACGGTTACGAGTTCAATCCCGACCGCTCCTACGCCAACGTCGAGGCGCTGAAGGAGACGCTGTCCAACTACTCCGCCACGGCGCGGATGCGGCAGGGCGAGAACGGCTGCCCGTCCGAGACCGCGACGAAATTCGCGCTATCCAACCACCCGTGGACGGAGGCCAGCCAGGCCAAGTGGAACCTGCGGCGGATGCTCGGCGACCTCGGGCACGACGTGGAGTCGGCGATCTTCACCATCTGCGATTTTAACCACGTCGGGCGCGAGATCAACCGCAAGGGCCTGCTGCACGCGACGGCGGATAAGAAGGTGGACGGCATCAAGCTCGCCTACTACGCGGTGCAGAATTTGGTGGCGGTCTTTGACAGCACGCTGGAGCGGGTCAGGGAGCCGGCCGTGTCGGTGATGTACGACCGGGGCGTATCGGCCTTCGCGTACCGTAACCGGGATTCCGGCCAGTGTCTGGTGGCGCTTTGGGACAGCTCCGGGACGCCCGGCGACGCGTGGGACACGCGGCCTGCGCAGGTGACGGTGCGCGGGCTCGCGCTGCGCGATCCGGTGTGGGTCGACCTGGTCTCAGGCCGGGTGTACGAGCTGCCGCCCACGTGTGCGGTGCAGGCCGGCGCGTTCACGGTTTTCCGCGACGTGCCGCTCTACGACGCGCCGGTGCTGATCGCGGACCGCTCCCTCGTGCTGCGGTGAGTCCCCGCTCCGCCGGCTACCGGGTGGGGCGGCACTCGATTCCGTAGCGAAGGCGGCCCGGTCTTGCGTGGCACGGGTATCTTGTCCGTGAGCCGGTCCCCACGCCACGGACTCCCTCGCCTCAGCTCAAGGTCTGCACCGCGCACCGGCCAGTTTCGAGTTTCCAGTTTCCCTCGCCCATAACAGAGGTGCATCACTGGCGCATTCTTGAACATGCGTCGCGGCTTTGATAAGATCTCGGTTGAAAAGTTGGGGGGGGATTAAGCGCCGGGCGTTACCGGATGGTCCGTGGGTGGTCGCTTAAGGGGATGAGTGATGCAGTTAGGGTGGAACGAGATCAGGCAGCGGGCGGTCCAGTTCTCGCGCGAATGGGCCGGGGAGACCCGCGAGGGGGCCGAGGCCAAATCTTTCTGGGACGCGTTCTTCAACGTGTTCGGCATCCCGCGCCGCAGCGTCGCCACCTTCGAGGAGCCGGTCCGCAAGCTGGGTGGCCAGTACGGCTATATCGACCTGTTCTGGAAGGGGCGCCTGCTGGTCGAGCACAAGAGCCGGGGCAAGAGCCTGGACCGCGCCGAGTCGCAGGCGTTCGAGTACCTGCGGTCGCTGGCGACCGAGGGCCGTCACGACGAGATCCCGCGCTACGTGATCGTCACCGACTTCGACCGCCTCGCGCTCTACGACCTGGAGCCGGAGGACGTGCGCGACCTGCCGCTCTTCTGCGGGCTGCACGTGCAGCGCGTCGAGATCCGCGTCAAAGACCTCCACCGCCACGTCCGGCTGTTCGGGTTTATCCCTGGCTACAAGGTCCGCACGTTCGAACAGGAAGACCCGATCAACATCAAGGCGGCCGAGGTCATGGGGCGGCTGCACGACGCCCTGGCGGCCGGCGGCTACACCGGCCACGCGCTTGAGCGCTTCCTGGTGCGCGTGCTCTTCTGCCTGTTCTCCGAAGACACCGGCATTTTCGACCCGAACGCCTTCACGGAGTACATCGAGAACCAGACGCGGCCGGACGGCTCCGACCTCGGCATGAACCTCGCGCGGCTCTTCCAGGTGCTGGACACGCCGCGCGAACAGCGCCAGAAGAACCTCGACGAGCGCCTGCTGGGCATGCCCTATGTCAACGGCGGCCTGTTCTCCGAGACGCTGCCGCTGGCCGACATGAACGCGAAGATGCGCGAGGCGCTGGTGAGCTGTACCGGCTTTGACTGGAGCCGCATTTCGCCCGCCGTGTTCGGCTCGCTCTTCCAGTCGGTCATGCAGCCTGCGGAGCGCCGCCAGATCGGGGCGCACTACACGTCCGAACGCGACATCCTCAAGCTGGTTCAAGCCTTGTTCCTCGATGACCTGCGGGCCGAGTTTGAAGGGCTCAAACACGATCACCGCAGGTTGCCGGCGTTCCACCGGAAGCTCGGCACGCTCAAATTCTTCGACCCCGCCTGCGGCTGCGGCAACTTCCTGGTCATCACCTACCGCGAGCTGCGCCTGCTGGAGCTGGAGGTGCTTGACGCGCTGGGGTACCGTGGGCAGACCGTGACCGACATCGCGCTGCTCTCGCGCGTGGACGTGGATCAGATGTTCGGCATCGAGATCGAGGAGTGGCCCGCGCGCATCGCGGAGACGGCGCTGTGGCTGATGGACCATCAGATGAACCTTCTGCTGGCCGAGAGGTTCGGCCAGTACTTCATGCGCCTGCCGCTTAAGAAGTCCGCCCGCATCGTCCACGACAACGCCCTGCGCCTCAACTGGCGCCACGTCCTGAATCCCGCCGAGTGCTCTTACATTTTGGGCAACCCGCCGTTCGTCGGCCACCAGTGGCGGAACGCCGAGCAACAGGAAGACATGGTTGCCGTCTGGGGCGCGAGCGGACGTTTCGGCCGTCTCGACTATGTGACGTGCTGGTACAAGCTTGCGGCCGAGTTCATCCAGGGGACGCAGACGCGTGTCGGCTTTGTCTCGACAAACTCGATCACGCAGGGCGAGCAGGTCGGCATCCTGTGGGGATGCCTGAACGGGCTAGGCGTCCGCATCCACTTCGCGCACCGCACCTTCCCGTGGCAGAGCGAGGCGCGGGGCAAGGCTCATGTGCACGTGGTCATCATCGGCTTCGGCGTCGGTGACGCGCCGGCGAAGCGGCTTTACGATTATGCCGATGGCGAGACGCCGACGGTTATTGAAGTGAGCGGCATCAGCCCCTATCTCATCGAGGGCGGGACGACGGTTTTGCCGTCGCGTACGTCCGCGCCGGACGGCCTGCCGCAGATGAAGAAAGGAAGCCAGCCGACCGACGGCGGACATCTGATCTTAACAGGGAAGGAGCGCGCCGAACTGTTGGAGCGGGAGCCGGACGCGCAGAAATGGCTGCGTCCGTTCATCGGCGGCGAGGAGATGTTGAACGGCGGCGCGCGTTGGTGCCTCTGGCTGAAGGGCATCACGCCGCTCGAGCTGCGGGGGTTGCCGCTGGTTGCGGAGCGAGTGGCGCGGGTGCGAGAGAGCCGCCTCAAGAGCCCGACCGACAGCGTGCGACAGTTCGCGAATCATCCCACGCTCTTCACGCAGGACCGGCAGCCGGAGGGCGACTATCTGGCGGTTCCCGAAGTCTCGTCGGAGGCGCGGCGTTTCATCCCGATCGCGTTCCTGCCCGCAACCGTGGTCGCCAGCAACAAGCTGCAGCTCATCGAGGGCGGCACGCTCTTCCACTTCGGCGTGCTCTCCTCGACCATGCACATGGCGTGGGTGCGCGCGGTCAGCGGCAGGCTCGAGTCGCGCTTCAGTTACGCGCCCGCTGTCTACAACAATTTCCCGTGGCCGCGGCTCGACGCGCCCGAATACATCCAGACGTTGCCGTACGCCGACGGCCTCTGCATCCGGGAGGCGGCGGCGCGAAGCTATTGGACGTCGTACCATGAGGGCGGTGAGGCGGAGGTCTCCACCATGACGGCGGCACAACTTATGACCGCCTACCTGAAGGGCGACGCGAAGAAGATCGCGGCCGTGGAAGCCGCCGCGCGGGAGGTGCTGGCCGCACGGGCGAAGTATCCGACCTGTACGCTGGCGGACTTGTACGATGCATTGCTGATGCCGCCGCCGCTCGTTGACGCGCATCGGCATCTCGACCGCGCGGTGGACCGCTGCTACCGCGCCGCGCCCTTCACGTCCGACCGCCAGCGCGTGGAGTTCCTGTTCGCGCTGTACGAGTCGATCACCGCGCCGCTGCTGCCGGCGGAAAAGAGGGGAAAGAGGCGAGGGTAGCGTGTTGCCCGCCCGAAAGGCCGGTTGAAACCGGACGCGAATCGGTCTATCATAACCCCCATGAATTCGATGCGGTATGTCTATTGGCAAGAGGATGAGATGTGGCTGGGGCATCTTGAGGAGTACCCTGATTACATGACTCAGGGGGAGTCTCTGGATGAGCTGAAGGAGAACCTGAAGGACATTTACAAGGAACTCTCCAGCGGCACCATTCCCCATGTCCGCCATGTTGCGGAATTGCAGTTCGCATGAAACGGCCTGACCTCATCCAACGGCTGGAGAAAGACGGATGCGTGTTTATCCGCCACCGGGCTGCCATGATTGGTACAAGAACCCCCGTACGGGCAACTGCCAGCCGATCCCGCGTCACCGGGAAAGCAAAGACGTGCTGGCCCGGCACATCCTTCGCAAACTGCAGGACGTGTGACAGCAGGATGCGGGGTTCGGACAGGACGCGGTAAAGAACGGACGGCGGGATCCGTTTCACCATCCCCGATGCCACACAATACGTTCGATTTAAGATACGTTTGCCCTGAGGGGGGCGGGCCCCGTGCTTGATCCTGTGGCGGGGGTGTGTCATCCTTAAGGGCGACAGTCTGGCGGAGTGCGGATGTGCGGGGCAGGCGCGCGGATGAGGTGTCGATGGTTATGGAACTCACATTTTTAGGCACGGGCACGTCGGTCGGCGTGCCGATGATCGGGTGCCGCTGTGCGGTGTGCACGTCGCGCGACCCGCGTAACGTCCGGCGGCGCACGAGCCTGTATGTGACAGCCGGGCGGACGGCGTTCGTGATCGACACGCCGCCGGACTTCCGGCAGCAGGCGTTGGACTTCGGGGTCGCGCGTGTGGACGCGGTGGTCTTCACCCATGCGCATGCCGACCACATTTTCGGGTTCGACGACATCCGGCGGTTCAACACCCTGCAGGGGTGCGTGATCCCGGCTTACGGGGACGCGGAGACGCTGGCGGACGTGAGGCGGGTGTTTCACTATATCGGCAACCGGCCCTGTCCGAAGGGGCTGTACCGGCCGCTGGTGGACTTCATCGAGGTGGAGGGGGCTTTCGAGGTGGGTGACGTGCGGCTCGAGCCGCTTGATGTGCGTCATGGGCGGCGGATGACGGGGTATCTGCTGGAGCGGGGCGGGGTGCGGGTGGGGTACGTGCCCGACTGCCATGTGATGCCGGACGCGACGGTGGAGCGGCTGAGGGGTGTGGACGTGATGATCCTGGACGCGCTGCGGGAGCGGCCGCACCCGTCGCACATCTCGGTGGGGGAGAGCCTGGCGCTGCTGGCGCGCATCGGCGCGCGGCGGTCGTACCTGATCCATCTGTGCCATGAGGTGGACCACGCGGAGCTGGAGGCGCGGCTGCCGCCGGAGGTGCGGCTGAGCTATGACGGGCTGCGTGTGGACGTGGCATGACAGGGCCGTCCGTTTCTGCTATAGTGTGGCGGTCATGGGCTCTAACGGATAGGAACGGACGATGGATGCGAGACTCAGGCGGTGTGTAGGGTTCGGGGCCGTGGCCTGGATGGCGCTTGGGGTGCGGGCGCAGCAGGTTGACGTGTCGCTGACGTTGGCGTACAGCGTGTATGTGGTGGGCGAGCCGGTGCTCGTGCAGATGGAGTGCCTGAACGCGACGCGCGACCGGATCGAGATCAGTGGCGCGGGGGCGTCGGCTTCCCTGTTTGTGGAGATCTCGTCGGGCAGCCGCTTCGACGAGCTGGAGCCGTTCAACCGGGCGCCGATGGTGCGTGAGCTGCGGCTCAACCCGGGGCAGAGCTTCCAGCAGAAGGTGGAGCTGGACAAGTGGTTCGGGCTGACGCGTGAGGGGCGGTATATCGCGCGTCTGGTGCTGGTGCATGGCGGCGTGCGTTACCTGTCGGCCAAGCGGAGCTTCGATATCGTGCCGGGGCTGCCGGTCACGGAGGGCGTGCAGATGTTCGTCAGCCGCGCGAACACCAAGCGGCAGTTCAAGCTGGTCTACTGGCACAGGAACCAGAACGACCGCCTGTTCCTGCGGGCGACGGACGAGCCGTCGGGGCGGGTGTGGGACGCCGTGGATCTGGGCACGTTCCTGCGACGGGAGCCGCCGAAGTTCGACATCTCGCCTGAGGGTGAGGTGACGGTCGTGCACCGGTCGACGCGGGACGCGTTCATCCGCACGGTGTTCTGGTCGCTGCCGGACAGCCTCGAGGTGGCGGAGCGGAACAGCCTTCTGGATCCGGACATCTCGGCCTCGCAGCGGCTGAAGGCGCTCTACAGCGAGTCGGAGGGGGCCAAGGCCGGAGACAAGGACGGCAAGGAAGAGAAGGCGAAGAAGGCCTGGTGGAAGTTCTGGTGAGGCGTGGCGGGGGTGCGGTCATGAGCGTTGGGGTACGGGATCTCTGGCGGCTGTGCGCGGGCGCGGCGGCGGCGGCGTGTTTGGGCGGCTGCCTCAGCGCGGGGGGCCCGGCCGGCGGCGCGGGCGCGGCGGAGCGGACGGCGTCGGGCGCGGCGACGGTGCCGGGCGCGGCGACGGTGCCGGGCGCGGCGGGGGACGAGTACGACGAGCTGGCGGTGCTGACGGAGGCGCTGCTGCTGGTCAGGCGCTATTACGTCGAGGAGCGTCCGTTTCGGGATGTGGTGTACGGTGCGGTCGACGGCATGCTCGGCCGGCTCGATCCGAACAGCTCGTTCCTGCCGCCGCAGCCGTTGGCGGCGCTGGAGGAGGAGACCAAGGGCGTGTTCGGCGGCATCGGTGTCAGTGTGGGCGTCGAGGGCGGCGGCGTCAGGGTGATCGCGCCGGTCGAGGACTCGCCCGCGTTCAAGGCGGGCATCCATGCCGGCGACACGATCACGGAGGTGGACGGCCGGCGGCTGGAGGGGGCGACGGTCGACGAGGCGATCAAGGCGATGCGGGGCGAGAAGGGCACGCCTGTGAAGGTCACGGTCGAGAAGCCTGACGGCGAGAAGGTCGAGGTGGCGCTGGTCCGCGACGAGATCAAGGTCGCGTCGGTGAAGGGTGTGAGGTCGCTGGGCGACGGCATCGGCTACGTGCGGATCACGCAGTTCAACGAGCAGGCGGTGCCGGATTTCTCGAAGGCGCTGGCCTCGCTGGGGCGCGAGCGGATCACGGGGCTGGTGGTCGACCTGCGCGACAATCCGGGCGGGCTGCTGGAGGCGGCGGTGGGGGTGGCGGAGCGGGTGCTGCCGCGCGGCAAGGAGATCGTGACGGTGCGGGGGCGGGAGGGCGTCAATCCGGTGCAGCGCTTTGTTGCGGGGGCGTGTGAGGTCAGGGACACGAAGATCCCTTTGGCGGTCCTGGTGAACGGCGGCAGCGCGAGCGCGTCGGAGGTGCTGGTGGGGGCGCTGCAGGCGCACAAGCGGGCGGTGGTGGTGGGCGAGCGGACGTACGGCAAGGCTTCGGTGCAGAACGTGATCAAGCTGGCGTTGCGTCCGGAGTGCGCGGTGCGCCTGACCACGGCCTACTATCACACGCCGGACGGCAAGATGATCCACGGGGCCGGCATCATGCCCGACGTGGCGGTGCCGATGACACGTGCCGAGTGGCGGCAGGCGCAGATGAAGCGGCTTTATGAGGAGGTGCCCGGCGCGTCGGGCGGCGGGGCGCAGAGCCTGATGCAGGGCGTGAGGGACGCGCAGCTTGAGCGTGCGGTCGAGATCCTGAAGGGCGCGCGGATCGTGAACCGGGGCTGAACGGGAGGGGTATGGACGGTCGGACAATCCTAGGTATCGAGACCTCGTGTGACGAGACGGCCGCGGCGGTGGTCAGGGGGGGGCGCGAGGTGCTGTCGAACGTGGTTTACAGCCAGGTCGCGCTGCACCAGCCGTATGGGGGCGTGGTGCCGGAGATCGCCTCGCGCAGCCATGTCGAGAAGATCGCCGGGGTGATCCGCGAGGCGGTCTCGTGCGCTTTCGGCGGGGGTGCGGCGGAGGAGCCGCCTGCGGACGCGTGGGGGCGGATCGACGCGGTGGCGGTCACCTACGGCCCGGGACTGGCGAGTTCGCTGATTGTCGGGCTGAACGCCGCCAAGGGCCTGGCGTTGCGGCTGGGCCGGCCTCTGGCGGGCGTGAACCATCTTGAGGCGCACATCCACTCGGTGTTCCTGGGGTTAGGGGCGGCGGCCTGCGCGGAGGTGTACCCGCTGCTGGCGCTGGTGGTTTCGGGGGGGCACACCTGCTGGGTGGAGTTGGCCGGGCCGGGGCTTTACCGGGTGCTGGGGCAGACGGTGGACGACGCGGCGGGTGAGGCGTTCGACAAGGCGGCGCAGGTTTTGGGCCTGGGGTATCCCGGTGGGCCGGCGATCGACCGGGCGGCGCGGCAGGCGGCGCGCCGCGACGCGGTCGTGTTTCCGAAAGGGCGACTGCGGCCTGGGGCGGCCGCGCTGGGGGGGCTGAGGGCCGACCTGTGCGTGAGTTTCAGCGGCTTGAAGACGGCGCTGCTGTATCATGTGCGCGCCGCTCCGCCGCAGGGTGAGGCCGGTGTCGCGGAGGTGGCGGCGGCCTATCAGGAGGCGATTGTGGCGGCGTTGTCCGAACGGTGCGAGGCGGCCTTGGCGGGGGGGCGTTACCGGGCGTTGGCGGTGGG
>JAKJGY010000221.1 GCA_022704145.1 Verrucomicrobiota bacterium | reverse complement strand
CGCCGACTTCGGGGAACGCCAGCGACAAGTTCTACAGCGTCACGGGCGTCGGCGTCGGGGGGCTGATGACACTCCCCGCCGCCGGCGGCGTGTTTATGAAGTGGCAGCGCAAGACTGTCACGCTGGTCGGCGAGGAGTGGGTGGAGGGCACGTATGAGGACATCGCCACGACCCCCGCTGTGGCCGTGCCGGTCGCAGGCGTCCTGAAGTTCAAGGCCATCTACTACTCCACGGCGCCCGTCAGGGTGCGTGCCGAGTACCGCTCGGGGTCCGACGCCACGCAGGGCGGCTGCTTCTTCCACCCGGAGGGCGCGAACGGCGCCGGGGGCGTCGCGTACGACTACCGTCCGGGCACCTCCCTGACTGTGACCGCCGTCCCGAGCGGGGGCCACAGGTTCGTCGGATGGTACAGCGCGGCCACGGGCGGGACGCTGCTCAGCGCCGCGCCCGCCTACACCTTCGGCGTGTCATCCGCCCTGACGGTCTATATGGCCTTCGAGCAGGACACGGACGCGGTGTACGTGTGGGAGGGGGCGTCTGAGAATAAGATGATGCGCTGGCGCAGCAAGCGGTACGTCTCCAGTTCCCCCTTCGACCCCGTGGCGGCCAGGGTGTACGCCGACAGGTATCCGGTGACGCTCAATATCTACGCCTGGTCGTCCCCGGCGGCCGCCGCCCCGACGATGCCCACGCAGAGCGTCACCGTCTACGACCAGGAGGCCCGGCGGCTTCCCACCGCGCGCAAAGAGAAGTATTTCGAGGTCGAGGTGCTGGCGTCCGCGCCCGTCACCATGATCGCTTTCGGAACGTCGATGGGAGGGCTGGCTGTATGAGCAATATCGTTACGGTGAGGCTCCCCCACGGGCGCGTCCCGGTGGAGACGGTCTCCGACCCGCAGGCGCGCGACGTGCTGCGCAAGCTCGACGCTAACATCACGAAACTGGCGTCCGTCCTGGCGGCGCTCAACGTCCGGCTTGAGAGGCTGGAGGCTGGAGGGTGACATGATCGGAATCAGCTACACCGACCCGTTCGGGATTATGGCTTCAATCAACGCCAAGAACAAGGCGACGTTCGAGCAGCAGCAGCGGCAGGGGGCGGGGCTCGTGCAGTCGTACCTCGGCAGGGCGGACGGCTCCGTCGGCGCCTCGGTCGGGGCGGCGCAGTCCGGCGTGCAGGCGGCCGGGGGCGGCACGGCCGCCGCCGACGCCGCGCTGGCGGCGTCGCAGGGCGCGCTGTCGAACGCCCGCGCCGTGCAGACGCAGAACGCGGCCCGCATCGGCATAATGAACAGCGACGCCGACGCCATGCGGACGGCGGCCGGGAACGTCTCGGCGATCTCCGGGGGGATGGCGCAGGACACGGCCGCCCTGCGGGGCGACGCCTCCGGGCTGCGCGTGATGGCGACCGACCTCACGGGGCGCGCCGCGCCGTGGCTACAGACAGGCGCCGACATCCTGAACCTCAACCCGAACGCCACGGGCCTCGCCGGGGAGTGGAACAGGTATTACGCCAGCCTGTCGCCAGACGCGCTGGTCAGTTTCGCCGCCTCGGACGCCCAGCGGAGCATTGACAACACGCGCGGGCAGATGGTGCGCACCCTGACCGGCATGGGCGTATCTCCGGGGAGCGCGGCTTTCGGCGCGGCGCTGGAGAAGGCGAAGATCTACGAGCAGGCCCTCCTGTCGGGGGTGAAGACGCGCGCGAGGATG
The DNA here is from genome assembly GCA_022704145.1 of Verrucomicrobiota bacterium. Classification (GTDB taxonomy): domain Bacteria; phylum Verrucomicrobiota; class Kiritimatiellia; order RFP12; family UBA1067; genus JAKJGY01. Next base: position 4,403 of record JAKJGY010000221.1, on the reverse strand, counting down.
CTCGGCATCCGCGAGCAGGGCTCGGCCCTCACGGCGGGCTTGCAAATGGCGCTCAATGCGACTAATATGGGCGCGACGTTCACACAGCAGGCTCTCGGGGCGACGACGGCGGCGGCGGACGTGACCGGCAAGGCCGCCGGGGTGGAGCAGCAGCGCGGCAGTCTTGAGGCGGCGGCCGGCCAGCTCAGGCAGGGCGCTGCGGGCGTTACGGAGGCGGGCGCCCAGCTCGCCCTCGGCGGGGCCGGGACGGTGACATCCGCATCCGGCGCCGTCACCGGGGCGGCGGGGGCGAGGGTGTCGGCGGGAAGCGCCCTGACGGGGGCGTACGCCACGCTGGCGCAGGCCCAGCAGACGGCGGCCGAGTATTACAGCACGCAGGCCAGCTCCATCCTCGGCCTGCTACAGGGCGGGACGAGCAACGCGCTGGCGGCGCTGTTCGCATAAGGAAGGGGGCGGGGTATGGCTTTCAGGGGCGTCGGCGACCAGGCGATAGAGGTGATCAGCGATCAGGAGCGGCTGAAGATGCAGGCTGACATGTCAACCGCCCTGCGCGGCCGCGAACTCAGAGAGGGCGCGAGGCGGTTCGATATCGGGATGGCTGAGAGGTCCCGCCAGTTCGACACTGGGGTGGAGCTTGACCGGGCGAAGATGGCGGAGCAGACGCGCCAGTTCGACACTGGGGTGGAGCTTGACCGGGCGAAGATGGCGGAGCAGACGCGCCAGTTCGAGCACGGCGCCGCGCTCGACAGGTTCAAGTCGGCCCTCAGCGCCACCCTCGCCCAGTCCGAGCTTGAGCAGTCTGACGCGGAGACCCAACTGAAGCGGGCGACGCTCAGGCAGTACATGGCGGCGGCGGATGAGGAGGACATGCAGCGGGCGAACCGGGAGACGATGGCCAAGAGCGCGTTCTCGGGATTCTTCCTGTCCGCCATGCGTAACGGAGGCACGGCCCCGGCGGCGGCCGTCAGACTGTTGCAGGAGTCGGTCGGCGATAAGGAGAACGCGGTGGTCGGCGGTTATGTCGATCCCGCCAGCGGGATCGGAGTCATGCAGGTGCGCGGACCCGACGGCACTGTGACAGAGCGGCGTATGAATCCGGGGACGATGTACGGGATGATCGAATCCACCCTCGGCGGCAAGACGGCCGAGGCGTTCAAAGCCTTCTACATCGGGAACGCCGGTGTGACCGCCGCTATCGACAAGGAGAAGGCGCGGGCGGCGTTCGAGCGCAAGAAGCGCGCCATTCCAACCGCGTCCGATATGATCCGTGGAGGCTCGGCGCTTGCTGGACAGGCCGCCAGGGAGCTTAAGGCGTTCGACATGGACCCCGCGAATCTGCGGGTGAAGTCGCTCATCGGCCCCGACGGCAAGGCGCTGAAGCCGAAGGACCAGCCGGCCGTTGACGCCTATCTCGAAAAGCGGGCGGGCATCGCGAGGCTGGCGGCCGAGGGCAGGCGGATGATACAGGACGCCGCGAGCGGGGCGAGGCCCGCAGCCGCCCCCGAGGGACAGGGAGAGGCGTCCGAAGCCGCCGCCCCGTCCGTCACAACCCTGTCGGCCGAGGAGATGGCCGCATTCGCCGAGGGCGGGAGGTCGGTCCCTCAGAAGCACCGGGTCGTGACGGAGCCCGACGGCACCCGGACGCTGATCTATCTTGATCCCGCGACGATGGAATACGTGCAGGAGAGGCTGTAGTAACCCGAAAGAGAGGCATCCATGACACAGGACACGACGCGCACACTCGGCCTTCGGGCCGGTGCCAACGTGGGGGGCGATGAAGAGGTTGGCGCTGTCAGGCGTTTCAAAGCCGACAGCGAGGAGGGGCGCAGGATCGCCATGCTTTTGGAGGCCCCCCTCCCCCGGTCCGAACAGGCGTCGTGGCAAAAGCCCGTCACCGTCCCGACCGAGCCTATCGGCCCGCTCGACCGCCAGAAGCTCGAAAGCGAGGCGGCGACAGGCGTCGGGGCCACGGTCGCCGGTGGCGTCGGGCGTCTCGCGGCCTCCACCGTCTTCGGGGGCGATGTCCGCCTCAAGGAGCAGAACGCGGCGCTGGCGGATGTGTCGAAGGGCGAATGGAGTTACCCGGAGACGCCTGCCCCCGGAACATACCTGCCGTCGCCGACGCTGCCGGTCAACATTCCGGCGTCTGTACGGAAGACCTATACGTTTGACACCGCCAACGATTTCCAGATCGACCGCCAGCTTGCGGCGGCCGGCCTCGACCCCCAGGCGATCCGCGCGAGCGCGGCGGAGGAGGCGAGGCGTTACAAGGCGTCCGGCAAGACGTTACCCATGTCCAATTTCCTTCACGCCGCAGCCAAGTGGGCGGCCGACGAGGAGCTGGCGAAGCGCGCCGACGTGAAGCGCCGTGCGGCCGTGGCGCTGAAGGAGGGCGAGAAGGGGCTCGGCTTCAGCTTCCTCGGCGGCGGCATCCGCCAGTTGCCGCTGATCGGGCAGTACTCCGTCGGCGCCAAGCTGGCCGGGCCTCTCGGCCTCGCGTTCCCCCTGCTGGCGTCCTACGACCGCCGTTACGCCGACCTCCGTGAGAACGACTTTGAGGTCGATCCCGCCACCGGCCTTCCCGTCGAGACGCGGCGCGGGCTGTCCGCCGGAGAGGCGGAGGGGCCTGCTATGGCCGGCGCGGCGCTTGAGACGGCCGTCGAGGTGGGACTCGGTAAGGCGCTCTCCCTTGTCGGCAAGCCGCTCGCCAAACTGACGGGCCTCGATAAGGCGTCCGCCAAGGCGCTGGAGGCCGCCCCAGGGGTGCGCCGGTTCCTCAAGAACTTCGACGCGCTGGCCAAATACACGCAGATTCAGGGGTATCCGACGGAGGTGGTGGAGGAGGGGGCGACGCAGATGATCGACGCCGGCTTCGGCCTGACGCCCGAGTACCGTGGGATGGCTTTGCCCGAGCGGCTGCGCAAGGGCTACGAGGACTTCCGTGACAACGCCCCCGACCTGCTGCTCTCCATGCTGCTGCTTCAGGCCGGGCAGGGGGCGGCCTCCCTCGCGCGGGGCAACGCGCAGGGGCGGGCGGAGAAGGCCGCCGGCGACCGGCTCTCCGCCCTTCTGACCCCGGAGCAGCTCAAGCAGGTGACGCGGGACGGCGACAGGCGCGCCGTCTACGAGTATGTGGCGGGCCTGAGCCCCGCAGAGGCGGGCGGGATACTCGACCGGATGAGCGCCCGTTCGGCGAAGATAGCCGCCGACGCCAAGCGGTCGGCGGAGTGGATGGACGCCGCTGCGCCGCTGGAGGGGGGCAAGGCCGCAAGCCGTTTCGTTCGCCCTTCGGACGAGCAGTTCGTCAGTTCTGGCGACGGGCTCTGGTCCTACACCGACAAGGCGGCGAACGTCACCGTCTCGGTGGACGAGAGGACGCAGCGCGTCGGGGTGCGCAACAACGAGACGGGCCGCACCTACGAGGCGCCGCTCACCGGGAACACTCGCGAGGCGCTGGAGGCCGCCTTCCGCTTCGCCGACGCCTCGGACGTTGAGGCGCAGGGGCGCGCGACGGTGAACGCCGCCAAGCGTAAGGCGCTTAAGCGGGTTGTCGAAAACGCGGGGGTGGAGGGCGAGTATGTCATCCTCGACAGCGACGCCGCCGTCATCGACTATCTCGGGCAGGCGTTCGCCGCAGACCCGGCGCAGGCCGACAGCGCCAAGCGCCAGTATGCCGCCAAGTACGCCGACGGGGTGACGCCCGAGGGGTTCCACATCACCGTCACGAATCCCGACGGCACCAAGTCCCGCCGCACCATCTTCGTGCTCGACAACATCCCGCTCGGAGGGCGCGCGGACCAGAACCGTGTGGCGCAGACGATGGAGAACATCTTCCGCGCCGCCAGCCACGAGACCAAGCATGTGGCGGCGGCCGGGGCGGGGCGCGACATCTTCACGCGGATGTACGACTCCGCCGACGCCGCGACCCGCATGGCGCTCGTCGAGGCGGGCGCGCGGCGTGAGCTTGGCGACGCGGCCTCGGCCGAGCTTGAGGCGCTGAAGCGCAGCGCCGACGACACCCCCGAGACGGCCGCCGCCAAGGACGCCGCGCTGCGCCGCTGGTTCGAGGAGGGGGTGGCCTACTACACCGAGGGCGGGCTGGAGAGCGCGTCCCGTGGCGACCGCGTGCGCCGGTGGGTGGCGGAGAAGCTGAAGATGACGGGCGTCCGAGACGAGCGCGCCGTCCGTGTGCTGACAGACCGGGCGCTGGAGGCGTCGAAGGGGCCGGTGCGCTTCTTCGACCCCGCCGACCTGCGCCCCCCCGCCGCCGAGGCGGAGGAGGCCCCGATGCGGACGGACGCCCGACCGGAGTCCGTACAGCCTTCAGCATCGGTACAGCCTTCAGCATCCGAAGCCGCCCCGCTGGAGCCCGACCTGGCGGCCGAGTTCGCCCCGGAGGAGGC
>JAKJGY010000220.1 GCA_022704145.1 Verrucomicrobiota bacterium | reverse complement strand
CCTCCGAGCGGCCCTGGTTCTTCGCGGTCGGGTTCTTCAAGCCGCACCTGCCGTTCGCGGCGCCCAAGCGCTGGTATGAGGTTCAAGACCCGTCAGCCATCCCGGCGCCTGCGGTGAGCGACAAGCCGGAGTTCGGCTGGCATGCGAGCGGCGAGTTCCGTGGCAACTATGCGCATGGCGGCCTCGACCCGGCGCGCGACGCGGCTTACGCGCGCCAGATCCGGCACGCCTACGCGGCGGCCACCAGCTATGTGGACGCGCAGGTCGGGCGGGTGCTGGAGGCGCTGGAGCGTTCGGGCCTGGCCGACTCCACGCTGGTCGTGGTCTGGAGCGACCACGGGTTCCTGCTGGGCGAGCATGCGATCTGGGGAAAACACTGCCTCTACGAGCAGGTCTTGCGTTCGCCGCTCATGATCCGCGTGCCCGGCCTGGCGCGGCCCGGCGCGGCCTGCGCGGCGACGGTCGAGAGCGTGGACCTCTACCCGACGCTGGCCGACCTCTGCGGGCTTCCGCCGCCGCCGGGGGTGGACGGCCGGAGCCTGCGGCCGTATCTGGACGACCCGGCCGCACCCTCGGCCAAACCTGCGCGCGGGTTCTGGTCCGGCGGCCAGCAGACGCTCCGTGACGACCGTTGGCGGCTGATTGTCTATTCCGGACAGGGCGCGGCCCGTGCCGGCGGCGCGCCGGCCGCGGAGCTGTTCGACCTGCTCGCGGATCCGCATGAAGGCCGTAACCTCGCCGCCTCGCAGCCGGAGGTGGTCGCGGAACTCGGCAGGCTCCTGAAAACGAAGGAAGTGGAATGATGCGTACGATTGCTCCTCGAAGCGTGCTGTCGGCCGTCGCGCTGGCGGGCCTGGCGGCGGCCGTCGCCTCCGGTGCGGCCGTGAAGCCCAACCTGATCTTCATCCTCGCCGACGACCTCGGTTACGGCGAACTCGGCTGTTACGGGCAGGAGGTGATCGCGACGCCGCGCCTCGACCGCATGGCGGCTGAGGGGATGCGCTTCACGCACTTCTACGCGGGCGCGACCGTCTGCGCGCCCTCGCGGAGCGTGCTGATGACCGGACAGCACCACGGCCGGACGCGCGTGCGCGGCAACGCCGGGGCGCACAACCCGGCGGCGCAGGCGCTCAAGGAGGGCGACGAGACCGTAGCGCAGGTGCTCAAGCGCGCCGGGTACGTCACCGCGCTGGTCGGCAAGTGGGGCCTCGGCGATGTCGGCGAGGCCGCCAGCGGGCATCCGTGCAAGCAGGGCTTCGACTCGTTCTTCGGATTCCTCAACCAGCGGCACGCGCACAACCACTTCCCCGACTTCCTGTGGCGTAACGAGGAGCGGGTGGCGTTGCCCAACAGGGTGGTGCCGGTCGGCGGGGACGGCGCGGGCTATGCGACCGAGGCCAAGGTGTACGCCGACGACCTGTTCGCCGACGAGGCGCTCAAGTTCGTGCGCGGGCAAAAGGGCCGGCCGTTCTTTCTGTTCTGGAGCATGGTTGTCCCGCATGCCAACAACGAGCGGAGCGGCGCGCTGGGCGACGGCGCGGAGGTGCCGGACTACGGGCCGTACGCGGACAAGGCGTGGCCGAATCCGGACAAGGGCCACGCCGCGATGATCACGCGCATGGACGGGTATGTGGGGCGGCTGCTGGACGAGCTGAGGGCGTTGGGGCTTGCGGAGGACACGCTGGTGATCTTCACCAGCGACAACGGCCCGCACAACGAGAGCCGCCACAACCTCACGCGCTTCAACCCCTCCGGCCCGTTCACGGGCATCAAGCGCAGCCTCACCGACGGCGGCATCCGCGTGCCGTGTGTCGCGTGGTGGCCGGGCCGGGTGCGTGCGGGTGCGGTGAGCGGGCATGTCGGCTATTTCGGTGACTGGCTGGCCACGGCGGCGGAGCTGGCGGGCGTGGCGCAGCCCGAGGGGCGCGACAGCCTGAGCTTCGTGCCGGAGCTGACCGGCCAGGGCGTGCAGGCGCGGCATGCGTTCCTGTACTGGGAGTTCCACGAGGGCGGGTTCCGTCAGGCGGCGCTCCATGACGGGCGCTGGAAAGGGATCCGCAACGGCGCGCCTGACGCGCCGGTCCGGCTCTATGACCAGCAGAACGATGTGGCCGAGACCAACGATGTCGCCGCGCGGAACCCGGAGATCGCACGGAAAATCGGCGATTACCTGAGCACGGCGCGCAGCGAGTCGGCCGAGTGGCAGCCGGTCTGGCGGCCTGCCAAAAAGAAGTGAGGCGAACGGGACGCGCAGGCGCGGTGTGGGAGGGGGCGGGTATGGTGCGGTTAATGGTCTGCTGTGTGGCGGTGTGGGCGGCCTCGGCTCTGGCTCTGGCCGCGGCGCCGCGAACGAACGTGCTGTTTCTGGTCTCGGATGACCTCAACTGTTTCCTCGGGGCCTACGGCGACCCGCGCGCACGCACGCCGAACATCGACCGGCTGGCCGCCCGCGGCGTGCGCTTTGACCGCGCCTACTGCACGTTCCCGCTTTGCGGGCCGAGCCGCAACTCGTTTCTGACAGGCCTCTATCCGAACAGCAGCGGCATCCTCCGTAACGAGCAGCTCTTTCGGCAGACGGTCCCTTCGCACGTTCCTCTGCCGCAGGCCTTCCGCCAGGCGGGGTATTTCGCGGGGCGCATCGGGAAGCTGTACCACTACGGCGTGCCGCGGGCGATCGGCACCAACGGGCACGACGACCCGGCCTCGTGGGAGCTGGAGCTGAACCCCGCAGGAGTCGACCGGCTGGAGGAGGAGCCGTTTATCTTCACGCTCACGCCCGGCCAGTTCGGCGGCACGCTGAGCTGGTACGCCTCGCCCAAGAGCGACGAGCACCACACGGACGGGCTGCTCGCCGCCGACGCCGAGTGGGTGCTGGAACGCTGCGCGAGGCAGAAGGGCCGGCCGTTCTTCCTCGCGGTCGGCTTCTACCGTCCGCACACGCCGTACGTCGCGCCGAAAGAGCCGTACTTCGGCTGGTACGACAAGGAGAACATGCCGCTCGTCACCGGCGTGGCGGAGGATCAGGCCGACCTGCCCGCAGCCGCGCTGGGCAGCTACAAGAAGGAGCAGGACAAGCTCACGGACGAGTTGCGGCGGCAGTGCGTGCAGGCGTACTACGCGAGTGTCAGCTTTATGGACGCGCAGGTAGGGCGCGTGGTCGGGGCCCTCGAGCGGCTGGGCCTGGCGGAGAGTACGGTGATTGTCTTCACCAGCGACCACGGCTACCACATGGGCGAGCACGGGCTGTGGCAGAAGATGAGCCTGTTCGAGGAGAGCGCGCGCGTGCCGCTGCTGATCGTCGCTCCGGGTGTGGCGCGGCCGGGGGCGGTGGCGCGTGCGCCGGTCAGCCAGGTGGACCTCTATCCCACACTGGCCGAGCTGGCGGGAGTCAAGGCGCCCGCCACCCTTCAGGGGCAGAGCCTCGTGCCGCTGTTGCGCGACACCTCCGCGTCCGGCCGCGGCTGGGCCCTGACACAGGTGACGCGCGGCAACGGCCCGAAGCGGTTTTTCGGCTACAGCCTGCGTACCTCGCGCTGGCGTTACACCGAGTGGAACGGCGGTGGGGCGGGGCGCGAACTCTATGATCACGAGGCGGATCCGCGCGAGCTGAGGAATCTCGCGGGCGCGGACGGCCATGCGGGGACGGTCGCCGAGCTTGCGGCGCGCCTGGCCGAGGCCGTGCGCGCGAGCCTTCCGGCGGACGGGAAGACGCCGGAGCTGCTGGAGGGCGGCTGGTCGCCGAACCTGACCGACCCGTGAGGCGGCCCCGCCGGGTCAGTGGCTGTCGTCGGCGAGGCGGGCCGGCGGCATGCCGGCCAGCTCGAAGTCGAACATCAGCGGCAGATGGTCCGAAAGCCGGACCTGCGGGATCTTGAAGCGTGTCGGGATGATCGACGGGTCGTGGCAGATGAAGTCCAGCTCGCGGCAGGGCGCCCAGCTCGGGAAGGTGGGGGTGTGGCGCGTGTTCGCGCTCAGCAGGCCGGTGGCGCGCAGGAACATGCGCATCTCCCAGACGCCCGCGAGCGTGTTGAAGTCGCCCGCCACCAGGCGGGGCTTGTCACAGGCGGCGAGCAGGTCGTGTAATTCGAGGAGCTGCCGGTGGCGCGCCCGCAGCCCGAGGGCGAGGTGCACCAGGAAGAAGGTGACGCGCTCGAACTCGACCTCGATGGCCAGGCTCTTGAACCCCGACGCGAAGTCATGGAAGGCGGTGCGCAGGATCGGCTCGCGCGCGAGCACGGCGTTGGCCTGCTTGTTGAGGACCGGCACACGGCGGCCGAGGCCGTCGTCGGGGTATTTGATGCGGTGACAGTGGAAAAGGTCAAGATCGCGGGCGAGTTCCTCGGCCTGATTTTTGCGGCGCGCGCGATAGGAGCCCGAATCGACCTCGACCAGCCCCAGGATATCGGGATCCATGTGGCGGACGAACCGGGTGATATTCGGGAAGTGCGTGGTGGTCCGGAACAGCGTCTCGAGCCAGGCGAAACGCCGCAGCCGACCTGTCCCGTACTGGATGTTATGGAGCAGGAGCCGCATGACAGTTCACAGTGTACCCCATGCCGCACATGGGGTATACTGTGAATTCATGGTTCGCTCAAAAACCTGAGGGGCCTCATACGGGAAGAGGGTGGCATGCGCGGGAAGTGTGGTAGGCGGGTGTGGCTCGGACTTCGGGTGGCGCTGGCTGCGGCCAGCGTGGCGGCTTGGGCGGAGGCGGCGGAGCGTGCGCCGAATATCGTGGTGATCCTGGCGGATGACTTCGGGTACGGCTCCTGCGGCAGTTACGGGGCCGATCCCGCGCTCGTGCGGACACCCGGCATCGACCGCCTCGCGCGTGAGGGAAGGCGCTTCACGGACGCGAACACGACCTCGTCCGTCTGTTCGCCCACGCGCTACTCGCTGATGACCGGGCGCTACTGCTGGCGGACGTCGCTCACGCATGAGGTGCTCGGCACCTTCTCCCCGCTGCACATCGAGACCAACCGGCTGACGCTGGCCTCGCTGCTCAAGCGGCACGGCTACGCCACCGCCGCTGTGGGCAAGTGGCATCTCGGCTACGGCACTGCGGACGATTCGCCCAAGTGGCGTACCGACTACACGGCCGAGCTGTCGCCCGGCCCGCTCGATGTGGGCTTCGACTATCATTTCGGCGTGCCGAGCAACCACGGTGACCTCACCGGCGTCTTCATCGAGAACCGGTACGTCTACGGTTTGCGTTCCGGCAGGATACCCGAGAACATGAAGCTCGCGAGCGTGCCCGACCTGGATAACTTCCAGGCGGGTTACGGGCCGGAGGACACGGAGAACGGGCGCGCCACGATCCTTGAGCTGGACGCGCCGCGCCGCAAGAACGAGCGCGTGATGGCGACCCTCACCGACCGCGCCGTGCGTTGGCTGGAGCGTCAGCCCAAGGACAGGCCGTTCTTCCTCTACTTCACGCCGGTCGCGGTCCACAACCCCGTCACGCCCGACAAGGATCTGGCGGGGAAGAGCGCGGCGGGGCCGTATGGCGACTGGATCGGCGAGCTGGACCGCAGCGTCGGCGGACTCCTCGACGCGCTCGACCGGCTGGGCGTGGCGCAGGACACGCTGGTCCTGTTCACGAGTGACAACGGCGGCGTCTTCAAGCCCGAGCGTGAGGACACGCCCCAGACGCTCGCCTACAAGGCCGGGCTGCGGGTCAACGGCGCGCTGCGGGGCGGTAAGCACAACGTCTGGGAGGGCGGTTTCAAGGTCCCCTTTATCGTGCGCTGGCCGGGCCGGGCGCGGGCGGGTTCGAGCTGCGCGCAGATGATCAGCCTCGCGGATGTGCTGGCGACGGCGGCCGCGATCGTGGGGGATGCGCTTCCCGCTCCCGCCGGCGGCGCCGAGGACAGCGTGAGCTTCCTGCCCGCGCTCACGGGCGAGCCGGAACGGCCGGCCCGCGACCATCTGATCGTACATAGCGCGGATGGAACTTTCGCGATCCGCAAGGGGCCTTGGAAATGGATTGAGGGCGAGCCGGTGGACGAGGTCAAGCCCGGGGCGCGCAAGGCGCGCGCCGACGAGTATCGGCCGCAGCTCTACAACACGCGGGACGACCCCGCCGAGACACGCGACGTCAGCGCCGCCAACCCGGCGGTGGTCAGTGAGCTGCGCGCGCTGCTCAACCGCTACCGTGACGGCGGCTACAGC
>JAKJGY010000039.1 GCA_022704145.1 Verrucomicrobiota bacterium | reverse complement strand
GTCAAGCACCGAAACGGGGGTGCGCCGTGGATGGCCGTGGAGCGTACCGTGAAGGCGAGTCGCTTACGCCCCTGCGGTTGCGCGTGCTGGCCTTGGCCGGGGCGAGCGCCCCCGCTCGCCTTCCTTGCCGACCGGGCCGACGGCGGCGCTCTCGGTGCGGAGGGCCTCCGGCGCGGCCGGCCGGCCGGCCGGCGGCTTCAGCGTGCGGTCGAAGAAGGCCGCAACCATTTCGCCGATCTCCGCCCCGCCGAAACCCTGGCCGTGACCGGCGCCCTTGATGCGATGCAGATGAACGCTGCCGCCCGCCTGCTTGAGCGCGTCGAAGAGCAGCTCGCTCTGGCTGAACGCCACCACGGGGTCGGCGTCGCCGTGCACGATCAGGAAGGGCGGCATGCCGGCCGAAACGAAGGTGAGCGGGCTGGCGCGCGCCGCTTTATCCTTGTTCTCCTGCACCGGGCCGCCCAGCAGCTTGGACTCGGGCGAGTCGGGGGCGTTATGCCGCATGCGCGCGCCCGGCGCGGTGTTCTCGTCCATGCGCGTCAGGTCGGTCGGCCCGTAGTAGTCGCAGACGGCCTGAACGCGGCTGGACACGTCGAGGTGGGCGCCGACGTCGAGGCTCTTCTCGGCGCCGCTCGTGCCGAGCAGCGCCACGAGGTGCCCGCCCGCGGAGCTGCCCCACACGCCGAAGCGTTCGGGGTCGAGGCCATATTCCTGCGCATGCGCGCGCAGCCAGCGGAGGGCGGCCTTACAGTCCTCGATCTGCGCGGGGAAGGCGGCGTGGCCGCTCAGGCGGTAGTTGAGGCTCGCCACCGCGTAGCCGCGCTCGAGATAGCCCTGGCGCGCGGGCGGGCAGCCCTCCTTGCTCCCGTTCTGCCAGCCTCCGCCGTGGATCCAGATGAGCAGCGGCAGCGGCCCCTCCGCTTTCGCGGGGAGATACAGGTCCAGCTTCTGGCGCTCGTGACCGTTTTCGACGTACGCCAGGTCGCGCAGCGCCCGGACGCCTTCGGGAAGTCCCGCCCGCCCTGCCGGGCCCTGCGCGCAGGCCAGCCCCGCCGCCAGCCCCGCCGCCGTGATCGCCGCAATCGTTTTCATGGGCCCATGAACGGGCGCGGGCGGAAGATATTGGCGAAGCGGGCCAGCGGCCCCGCCGTGACGCCGTGACGTCGTGCCGCCGCGCGGGGCGGCGCACTCTCCGCTTGACCCCCGCGCGTCGCTTTGCGATTCTTGCCGCGTGTGTGACGGGGCCGTCCGGCCCGTTCCCTCAGAGGTGGGGCGGGGCGTGAGGCGGAGAGGATCGTCCCCGTCCGGTTCTCAAGTTAAGGAGCAAGGTATGAAGAGCGACCAGGTCAAGGCCGGTTTCCAGCGCGCCCCGCATCGCAGCCTCTTTCGTGCGACCGGCGTGAAAAGCGGCGACTTCGCGAAGCCGTTTATCGCCGTCTGCAACTCGTACACCGACATCATCCCCGGCCACTGCCACCTGAGCCGGGTCTCGGAGTGGGTGAAGCAGTGTATCCGTGAGGCGGGGGGCGTGCCGTTCGAGTTCAACACGATCGGCATCTGCGACGGCATCGCCATGGGGCATGCGGGCATGAAGTACTCCCTGCCGAGCCGGGAGCTGATCGCCGACTGCGTGGAGTCGATGGTGCAGGCGCACTGCTTCGACGCGATGATCTGCCTGCCGAACTGTGACAAGATCACGCCGGGGATGATCCTGGGCGCGATCCGTGCGAACATCCCCACGGTGTTCGCCAGCGGCGGCCCGATGCGCGCGGGCAAGCTCGACGGCAAGCCGGTCGATCTGATCTCGGTGTTTGAAGGCGTGGCGCAGTACAAGAACGGCGCGATCACGGAGGAGCAGCTCCAGCGTGTCGAAGAGGAGGCCTGCCCCGGCTGCGGCTCGTGTTCGGGGATGTTCACCGCCAACTCGATGAACTGCCTGTGCGAGGCGATCGGCCTGGCCCTGCCCGGAAACGGCTCGATCCTGGCGGAGGACCCCGCGCGCCGTGACCTCTGGCGTCAGGCGGCCTTGCGCGTGGTCGAGATGGCCCGCGCGGGCGGGCCCTGCCCGCGCGAGCTGGTGACGGTCGCCTCGGTCGATAACGCGTTCGCGCTCGACATGGCCATGGGCGGCAGCACCAACACGGTCCTGCATACGCTCGCGATCGCCCGCGAGGCCGGCCTCGCGTACGACCTCGACCGGATCAACGCCGTGTCGCAGAGGTGCCCGAACGTCTGCAAGGTGGCGCCTTCGTGCTCGTACCATATGGAGGACGTCGACGCCGCCGGCGGCATCCACGCCATCCTGAAGCGCATCGCGGATATCCCGGGCCTGCTCGACCTCACCTGCCGCAACGTCAACGGCAAGACGCTCGGCGAGAACATCGCCGCTGCGACGGTCAAGGACGAGCGCGTCATCCGCACGCTCGACAACGCCTACTCGAAGGACGGGGGGCTCACCATCCTGCGCGGCAACCTCGCGGAGCAGGGCGCGGTGGTCAAGAAGGCGGGCGTCGCCCCGTCCATGTACCGGTTCGAGGGCACGGCGGTCTGTTTCGACTCGCAGGAGGAGGCGTGCGACGGCATCCTGGCCGGCAAGGTCAGGGCCGGCCATGTGGTGGTGATCCGCTATGAGGGGCCGCGCGGCGGGCCGGGCATGCAGGAGATGCTCGCCCCGACCTCGTACATCATGGGCGCGGGGCTGGGCGAGTCGGTGGCGCTGATCACGGACGGCCGCTTCTCGGGGGGCACGCGCGGCGCCTGTATCGGCCATGTCTCGCCAGAGGCGGCCGAGGGCGGCCTGATCGGCCTGCTCAAGGACGGCGACCGCATCCGGATCGACCTGCTGAGCCGCTCGCTGGAGGCGGAGCTGGACGAGGCGGAGATCGCCCGCCGCCGGGCCGCCGCGCCGGCGTGGCGGCCGCGCGCGACCACCGGCTGGCTGCGGCGTTATGCGAGTGTGGTGGGCAACGCCAGCTCGGGCGCGTCGCTGCTGTAGCGGCGCGCGCGCGAGGCTCAGAGCTTACGGATCTCGATCTCGCCGCGGCTGGAGAACCAGCCGTGGCCTTTGGCCGCGATCGCCAGCCAGAGCCTCTGGCCGGCGGGGAGGGTCTTGACCTCCAGCTCCACGCGCCTGTCGCGGCCTGCGGGCACGGCGGCGCGCGCGAGTTCGCGCGTGCCGGCCAGCAGCGCGACGTCGCGCACGGAGAGGTCTTCGCCGTCGGTGCGGCGGAAGGCGATCTCGTAGCGGCCGGGCGCGCGTATCAGGGCGGTGGCGTCGAGGCGCCAGTCGGCGAAATGCGGGCGCAGGTGCTCGGGTTTCCAGGACGGCCCGGCGAGGGTCACGGGGAGCGTCAGGTAGTCGGCGTAGCTGCGCGCGAGCGCGGCCAGCTCGCTGGACGGGTCGGCCTGCACGAGCTGCTTGAGGGCCTGGAGGGCTTCGGTGAGCCGGTCCTGCGCCTGGAACACATGGAAGCGCAGGCCCAGCAGATGCTGGCGCACCCGCGCGTTGTTGCGCGGGTCCTGGAGTTCCTGGTCGACCCGCGCCAGGGCCTCATCGTAGCGCTTCGCGTTGAGTAGGGGCCAGAGGTCGCGTTCGGCGAGCGCGTCCGGGTTGAAGGTGAGGCGGCGCTGCGTGCCGGCGGCGTCCTGCGGGTCGAGCCGCTTAAGCTCGTCGAACAGGGCGCGGTGGCTGTGGCGGCCGTCGCGCAGGGCGTACTCGCCCAGCCCTTCGAGCGCGGCGCCGAGGGCCTGGGCGCGCGCCGCGCCGGACAGTTTGGCGGCGCGCTCGAGGGCGGCGTCGCGGCGCGCCTTGAGGGCGCGGGCCTGGCGCACGGCCGCGAGCAGGGCCTCGGCGCCGCCCTGCGGCGCCTCCAGCTTGAGGTAGCAGCGGCCTTCGGCGTCGAGCAGCACGACCCCGGGGTAGTTGTGGACGGCGGCCTCGAAGCCCTTCTCACGCTGGGCGGCGGCGGCCTTCTGCTCGGGCGAGGCGCGGTCGGGGCGGTCGAGCGCCACGCAGACGAAGGCCTTGCCCAGCGCGGCCTCGACCGCCGGGGCTTTCAGGACCTCGCGCTTGAAGGCGCGCGCGGGCGCGCACCAGTCGCTGCCGCCGACGAACACGAAGAGGTCGGTGCCGCTCTCCTTGGCGGTGCGGGCGGCGGCGGCGAAGTCGGTCTGCCAGGCCAGCTCGGCCAGGAGCGGCGCCGCGAGGGCGGCGAGCGCGAGGGTGAGGGCGGCGCGGGCGCGGGGGTCTCTCATGGCGCGTCCTCCCCGTAGACGCAGATGTTGCGCAGGTGGAAGGCGTCGCTACCGGGGGTGGCGTTCTCGACCTTGATCCACTGTGCGCGGACGTTCTTGCCGCGCAGGTCCACGCGCCACTGCTGCTTGAACGTGTCGGTCTCGGCGAGCGGGAGCCAGGTGCGCTCGTCCGTGCTGGAGTAGACCCGCAGGGCGGTGCAGCGCTGCTGGTTGCTCAGGCGGTTGGCGATGGCCAGGCCGGTGAGGCGGCGCGGGGCGCGGAGCTGGACCACGGCCCAGGCGGGCTTGTCGCGGGCCTGTTCGGCGGGCTGGCCGTGGAAGAAGCCGCCGCTCTCGCGCAGCACGCCGCGGTGGCTGGCGGGCTGGTCCCAGCCGTCGTGGCCGCTGAGGTAGAGCAGGCCGTCGGCGCTGACGAGCGTGCCGCCTTCGGGAACCTCGAGGAGCAGCGCGCCCTCGGCGGAGGCGTACGCGGCGGCGGCCTCGCTCAGCAGGTGGAAGCCGTCGAGGCTGCGGGCCTCTTCGGTGGCGCGGATCGCGCTGTTGAGCGTGGTGCGGCGCAGCTTGTCGTCGAGCGACTGGCCGTCGGTCAGGGCGGCGGTGAGCGCGGCGAAGAAGGCGTCGCGGCCGGCGGGCGTACGGGTGAGGTTCTTCGAGCCCCAGTCGATCATCTGGCCGAGGAAGTACTCGTGCGGGTGGCGGCAGTAGGCGGAGAGGGCCGCGCCGAAGAAGGCGCCCGCCTCGGCCTCGGCGCCGAGGGCCTTGAGCTGGCGCGGGAGGAGCGCCTCGGGCATGTTCCACGGGGTCCAGCCGGGGCGGTGGTTGGCGGCCACGGTCTCGTGGGTGCGCAGGAAGAGCGCGCGGCGTTCGGCCGGGTCGAGGAGCGGCCACAGGGCCTTCTCGTCGAACTGCGCCAGCAGCTCGCACAGCGGGGCGGGGTGTTTGGCCATGCCGGTGAGCAGCTCGTCCGCGAGGCCCTGCCACTCGGGTTTGGCCAGCGCGACGCGGTCGGCGAGACAGGCGTCGAGGCGTTCCAGCCAGACGGCCCAGTTGAGCGGCTGCGCGGCTGTGGCGAGCCGGTAGGCCGCGCGGGCGCCGGCCGCGTCGCCGCGGGCGTGCGCGCGGCGTGCGGCCCAGGCCAGGCGCTGCGACTCGCGCATGCGGGCGTCGTCGCTGAAGGCCGCGTCCGCCAGCCACACCGAGCTGAAGGTGTCCTTCCAGAAATGGTAGGCGGCGCCGCCGTCCGGGCCGCCGAAGGCCGGGACCCACTCGCCCGGCGCCACGCGGAAGGCGTAGGCGCAGTGTCCGGGCTGGCCCTTGGGCATGGCGGGGAGGCCGCGGGCGATGGCGTTGAAGGCCCCGAAGGTCGAGAGCGAGCCGCAGACGCCGCCGTGCTTGGCGACGTCCTCGGCCCAGTTGTGGAGGCCGCGCGAGGGCGCGTAGAAGAGCGGCCCCTGGATGGTGTTGCCGAAGTCGTTCACCCCGCGGTAGCGCGGGATCCAGCAGGCGCCGTCGAACCGGTCGACGGGCAGGTTGACGTTGCGCTGGAGCCAGGCGAGGGCCTCGTTCTCGACGGGCGCGCCGACCACCCAGCGCAGCTCCCAGACGGCCAGGCTGTCGAAGCTCGGGCGCAGCAGGCCGGCGCGCTGGCTGTTCTTGAAGAAGGTGTAGCGGGCGAGGGGGGTCAGGGGGGTCCGGTCGCGTTCGGTCACGCCCAGCAGGCGGCGGCGCATCGGCTCGGTGTGGAAGGTGAGGGCGACTGCGGTGGCGAGGCGGCGGTGCAGCGGCAGGGCGGGCGTGCGGTCGGCGAGCCAGAGGTCGCGCAGCGTGGCGAGGCCGTCGGGGGTGTTCTCGGGCACGGGTCCGCTGGCGAGGTAGGACTCCAGCCAGTCGCGGTCGGCGAGGAGGGCGGCGAGGAACGCGACGCCGTCGGGCGTCGAGAGGAGGCGGCCGACGGCGTCCTCGCCGGTGACGCGCAGCAGCTCGGCCTGGGCCAGGGCCAGCGTGTAGCCGCGGGACTGCCGCAGGGCGGGCCAGCGGGCCTCGAAACCGCCCGTGCCCGCGAGGCTCTCGGCGGTGTCGAGGAGGGTGTCCAGCGCGCGGCGGCAGCCTGCGGCGTCCGCACGGCGCAGCGCGGCGGAGAGCGCGGGCGCGAGCGGCTCGGTGGCGGGCCGGCCGGCGGTGGCAGCGAAGAGCAGGGCGCCCGCCAGCAGGGCGCGCAGGGAGTCACGCATAAGGGTTACCGAGTTCAATTCGCTAATGATAATAGCAGGGCGGGCGCAGCTCGCAAGCCAAAGCGGCGGGTTTTATTGAGCGCGCGGGGGCGGTGTCGGTTGGCCTTGGTGCTGGAGGCGGTACTGGCCCGGGGTGAGGGCGAACTGCTGTCGGAAGAGGCGGTTGAAGTATTGGGCCGAGGAGAAGCCGACGCTCGCGCTGATGGCGGTGGCCGGGGTGGCGGTCTCGGCGAGCAGGCGGCAGGCCTCGCGCATGCGCAGGCGGTTGATCTCCTGGTGGACGGTGTTGCCGAGGTTGCGGACGAACGCGCGCTCGACCTGGGTGTGGGAGCGTCCGACAAAGCGGATGACCTCCTCCGCGTTGACGCCGGCCGGTATCTCGCGGCGGATGAAGCGCAGCGCGTCCGAGAGCCAGGCGGGCTCGACCGGGTCGGTCTCGGTCGAGGCCCGCTCGACGATCCGCCTGGGCGGGACGAGCGTGTGCCGGTCGGGCAGGGCCTGGCCGGTCATGCGTTCGAAGAGGTGCTGGGCGCCGGTCCAGCCGATGCGCTGCGCGTCCGGGTCGACGCTGGTGAGCATGGGGTCGGAGAACCCGCAGAGCAGGCGGTCGTTGTCCACGCCCATCACGGCGACCTCGCTCGGGACGTGGAGGCCCAGCTCCTTACAGAGGGCGATCACCTGGTAGGCGCGGATGTCGTGGCAGCAGAAGATGGCGGTGGGGCGGGCGAGCGTTTTGAGCCACGCCGCGAGGCGGCTGTGGTCCGGGGGCTCGCCATAGCACTCGGCCTGGAGGATCATGCGGCCGAGGTAGTCCGAGTCGTAGGCGGCCTCGCGATAGGCAGAGCAGCCGTGTCCGGCGGCCTCGACCGCCTGCTGGAACGCGGCGCCGCGGCTGTCGGAGAACGGCGCGCCGGTGTAGCCGCAGAACGCGAAGTTACGGAAGCGGCGCTCCAGGAACCAGGAGGCGGCCAGGCGGCCGATCGCGGCATGGTCGGCGTCGACGGAGGTGACGTCGGTGTAATCGCGCCAGCGGTAGAGGTCGACCACCGGTACGCGCAGGCGCGTCAGGCTGCGGGCCATGCGTGCGTTGGGGATGCGCGCGATCACGCCGTCGGTGTCGGGCGCCAGGTCGCGCAACTGTTCGGGCCAGGCCTCGCCGCCGCCCTCGAAGACCCAGTGGCCGTTGGCCTGGGCGAAATCCGCGATGCCTTCGCAGAGCGCCCGGCCGTAGCCGCGCGAGGTCTCGACGAAGACGGCGACCTTGTAGCGTTTCTCTCTCATGGGTGGCGGGGGGTGGCGTGAGGGAGCGCGGATCCGTGCGGGGGCTGGGGCAGGGGGGCGTCGGCCAGGTCGCGGCCGAGCGCCTCGAGGACGTTCGAGAGGGCCTCGTTGAGGGCGCGGACGCCGGCGTCGGCCGGGCCGGGGTCGAAAGGCACGCGGGCGCTGCGCTCGCAGGAGAAGAGCACGGCGAAATCCGGGGCGCGCTCGTCCAGCACGAGGAGGCGGAGCGTGAGGGCGGCGGCGGGGCGTGCGCCGGTGTAGTCGAGGGCCAGCTCGCCGACGACGCCTTCGAGGCCGAGCGGCGGGAGGGTGCCGGAGGCGGCGTCGTAGAGGGCGGTGAAGAGACCGGTGCGCTCGAGGTGGCGGGCGGTCTGGGCGCGGAGGAGGTCGTGGGGCGCGGCGACCCAGGAGTTGTAGAAGTCGGCGGCGACCTCTCCGCCGGGCCGGCGCACGATGAGCGGGCGGGAGTCGAAGGGCGGGAGGCAGCGGAAGCCGCGCAGCTTGACGGCGGCGAAGCGCGGCGCCTCGGCGAGGCGCGCGCCGGGCACGGCCTGCGGGGCGAAGGTGCGGCGCTGGGCGGCGGCCTGCTGCTGGGCGCGCGGCGCGTGGAGGCAGCCGGCGGCGAGGAGGGCGAGCGAGAGGGCCAGGGTGCGGGATACGTTCAGGGCGTTCATCGGGCGTTTCTCCGGGGCGGGTTTAGCGGTCGGAAGGGCTGCGGGTTTCCGGCAGGGGGGGCGGCGGCGGTGCGAAGAGCAGCGCGGCAGGGTTGGCGCGCAGCTCGCCGACGAGCTGGTCGAGGCCGGCCGAGGCGGCGCGCAGGTTCAGGATCAGCTCCTCGACCGAGCCTTGCTGGGAGGCTGCGGTGCGGTTGAGCGTGTGTGCGGTACGGTTGAGGGCGGCGGCGGTCTGCTCCAGCTCGGCGCCGGTCTGCGTGGCGATGCCGCCGAGGGTGTCGGCGAGGCGCGCGGCGCGGTCGGAGGCGGCGCGGAACGAGTCTGTGAGCGGCCCGACCTGACTTTCGAGGGTGGCGGCGGTACGGCGTGCGCTGCCGAGGGTGGCGGCGAGGTCGGCGGGGAGGCGCTGGACGTCGGGCGAGGCGGTCAGGGCTTGGATCGAACGGTTGGTCTCGCGCAGCTCGCCGAGCAGGGCGGTGGCCTCTGCGGCGAGGGCGCCGATATCCGCATTGAGCAGCTTGCTCTGGAGCAGGTAGAGGGTGGCGAGCATTTCGTCGCCGAGCGCCTGGATATTGATACGGCTGATCTTCACGAAGGTATCGTCCACCGCCTTCTTCAGCGCGAACATGGTGCTGGGCGTGGAGGGGATGTAGGGCGTGTGGGGCGTCCAGGCCGGAGAGGGGGCGGGAACACCCTCAGGGTCAGGGAAATAGTCCAGCTCGAGGTAGGAAAGGCCGGTGACGCCGAGTGCGGCGACCTTGACGCGCAGGCCGTCGCGGACGAGGCGCGCGAGGAAGTCGGACGACTGCTGGTTTTGCATGGGGCGGAACTTCTTGGGGTCGAGCGCCATGATCACGAGGATCTGGTCGGCGCTGTTCAGCGAGACCAGGCGGTTGGTGAACACGCCGTACTCGTTATAGACGAAGCCGATGCGCGCGACCTCGCCGACCTTGACGCCGCGATAGGTGACTGGCGAGCCGACGTCCAGGCCGGCGACGGACTCGGAGAAGTAGGTCTCGGCCTCGACCCGCTCCTTGCTGAAGACGCGCGCCCCGGCGATGGCGATGACGGTCAGGAGCAGCGCGAACCCGGCGAGCACGAAGAACCCGATCTTCGCGTAGTTGGCGTGGTTTTCGTTCATACGTTCGGACTCCAGGAGCCTTCAGGCGTCTCGCGGTTGAAGAAGGCGCGGACGTCGGGGTGGGGCGGGCGGTCACGCAGCTCGGCTGGCGCGCCTTGCGCCAGGATGCCGCGGCGGACTTTGTCGAGCAGGATACAGCGGTCGGCGACGGCGAAGAGGCTCGCCAGCTCATGGGTGACGATCACGAAAGTGATGCCGTGCGTATCGCGCAGGCGCAGGATCAGCCGGTCGAGCCCGGCCGAGGTGACGGGGTCGAGCCCGGCCGAGGGCTCGTCCAGGAAGAGGACGGCCGGGTCGAGGGAGAGGGCGCGCGCGATGGCGGCGCGCTTGCGCATGCCGCCGCTGATGTCGGAGGGGAAATAGGAGGCGTAAGGGCGCAGGCCGACAAGGTCGAGCTTCATCGCGGCGACCAGGTCGCGGGCGTCGCGCGGCAGGTCGGTGAACAGCTCAAGCGGCAGCCGCACGTTCTCGAGCAGGGTCATGGAGCCGAAGAGCGCGCCGCTCTGGTAGGCCACGCCGAAATGCCGCAGGGCGCGCGCGCGCTCCTCGGCCGGGCCGCCCGCGATACGGTCGCCCAGAATCCGGATCTCGCCGCGCAACGGCGGGTTCAGCCCGATCAGGTGCTTCAGCAACGTGCTCTTGCCGCAGCCCGAGCCGCCGAGGATCACAAACGTCTCGCCGCGCCGCACGCTGAAGTTCAGGTCGTGGAGCAGGACGCGGCCGTCGTAGCCGGCGTCCACACCTTCGACCTCGATGACGGTGGGTTCAGGCATGGTCAGACACCCAGGATATAGAACAGGACGGCGAAGACGCCGTCGAACAAGGTGATCAGGATCAGGCTGCCGACCACGGCGGCGGTGGCGGAGCGGCCAACGGCATCCGGGCTGCGCTCGGCCTGCAGGCCGTGGGAGCAGCCCACGAGGCCGACCAGCAGGCCGAACACGGCGGCCTTCATAAGGCCGAGGAGGATGTTGCCGAGCGTGGCTGAGGCGATGACGTGGTTCCAGTAGGTGACGGCGGGCACGTTCATGCCGAGGAGCACGACGAGGCCGCCGAGGAGGCCGGCGACCACGGCGAAGGTGCTGAGGATCGGCATCACGAGCGTGGCCGCGATGACGCGCGGCAGGGCCAGGAAGACGACCGGCGGGATGCCGAAGGTGACGAGCGCGTCGATCTCCTCGTTGACCCGCATCGTGCCGAGTTCGGCGGCGAAAGCCGAGCCGGTCCGTCCGGCCAGGATGATGGCGGTGATGATCGGCCCCAGCTCGCGGAAGAGGCCGATGGCGATCAGGTCGGCCACGTAGACCTCCACGCCGAACTGCTGCAGCGAGGCGGCCGAGAGGAAGGCTAGGATCAGGCCGATCAGGAAGCCGATCAGCAGGGTGATCGGCAGGGCGTCGATGCCCGCGCGCTCGAAATGCAGGGCGGTGTCGCGCAGGCGCAGGCGCCCGGGACGCAGCAGCAGGGAGAGCCCCGCGACGGTCGCCTCGCCCAGGAACGCCAGTTGGTCGCAGGCGTCGCGGGCGGTCCGGACGGCGGCGCGGCCGAGCTGTTCTGGGGTGTGCGTGACCCGCTCCTCCTCGGGGGCGGCACGGAAGGTGGCGGGGTCGAAAAGCCGCAGGGTACGGGCGACCACGCCGCCGCGGTCGCGGCTGGCGATCGCGAAGCCCTGGGAGGCCGCCTGGCGGTACAGCGCGACGATCAGCGCCTCGCCCGCGCCGTCGCAGGCCTGGGTCTGATCCGCGTCGAGGGTCAGCGTGTCGCCGGAGCCGAGGCGCGCCACCTCGTCAAACGAGGCGCGCCAGAGCGGCGCGATCGTCTCGGCCGTGCAGGCCTCTGGTAGGGTCAGGGTCATGTGACACATTCGCCCGGCTCCCGCCGTCCGCGTCACCCCACTCATAGGGCCGCGAGCCTCTTGGCCGAACCGGAAGCAGACCGCACCTCCGCTTCCGCGACCAACCTGCCCGAGCCGAAGCCGAGGCAGCGGAGAAGGTTTGAGAAGTATAACAGGGTGACGCTAAGCTGCGGTATCAAAATTAACGCGCCCCATTTTTTTGAAAATCAAGATTCTCTTGTTTGCGTAAGCCGGGGGGATTCGGTATAGTAGTCCTCAATCATGGGTCCGAAACGGGTTTCTACCGCAAAGCGGAAACCGTCACTCAATGGATGCGAGGTTACGATGAAGAAGATGGCGTTCGGTTTGGTTCTGGCGGGCTTGATGGCGTTCGGCGCCCACGCGGCGGAGAAGGTCCGCTGGCCGGTCTGGTTCGCGTTCAACGACGTCGAGGATGTTGACGTCGTGGGGCTGCGCCTGACGCTCCCCTCCGGGCAGTGCGAGCAGGTCAGCGGCATGGACCTCGGCCTGATCGGGCGGTCGCAGTACTACAACGGCATCCAGATCAACCTGCTCCGTAACGATGTTAAGGACGAACTCTCCGGCTGGCAGATCGGACTGTATAACACGGCCGGGCGTTGTGACGTGTGCGGCCTGCAGACCGGCCTCTGGAATGAGTCCCAGACCGTGTTCGGCTTCCAGGTCGGTCTGGTGAACCTGGCGGATTACGCCAAGGGCTTCCAGGTCGGCCTGATCAACCGTTCCGAGACGCTGTACGGTTACCAGCTCGGGCTGATCAACATCATCCGCGGCTCGGAGCTGCCGTTCTGCCCGCTGCTGAACATCGGGTTCTAAGCCCGCGCCCAGCACGTCGGGAACGGACGCAAAGCGTGGCCACCCCGGCCGCCTTTGCGTCTTCCTTTTACCGGGCGGAAAGCCGCCCTCCCACAGGAGATCTTCCCTATGCGCATTAAACCCTTCGCCGCCGTGCGTCCTGTCGCTGAGAAGGCCGCCGCGCTGGCCGCTGTCCCTTATGACGTGGTGGACACCGCCGAGGCGCGCGCGCTCGCCGCAGGTAATCCGGACAGCTTCCTGCACGTGTCCCGCCCCGAGATCGACCTGCCCGACAGCGTCGACATCCATGATGACGCCGTCTACGCGCAGGGCGTGCGCGCGTTCCGCGACCTCCAGACGCGCGGGGTGCTGTTGCGCGAGGCGGGCGAGCGCCTCTATGTCTACCGGCAGGTGATGGGCACGCACAGCCAGACCGGTGTGGTGGCCTGCTGCCAGATCGACGACTATGCGGCGGACGTGATCCGCAAGCACGAGAAGACGCGCAAGGACAAGGAGGACGACCGCACGCGCCACTGCCTTGAGCTGAACGCCAACTCGGGCCCGGTGTTCCTCACCTATCGCGACCGCGCCGAGCTGGACGCGCGCGTGGCCCAGACGCAGGCTGGCGCGCCGCTCTACGATTTCACCGCCGCCGACGGCGTCCGCCACACGGTCTGGCGGGTCGAGGGCGAGGCCGCCCCGTGGGTCGAGGCCTTCCGTCAGGTGCCGCTGGCGTACGTGGCGGACGGGCACCATCGCGCCGCGGCCGCCTTCCGCGCGGGCGGCCAGCGCCGCGCGGCCAACCCCGCGCACACGGGCGAGGAGGAGTATAACTGGTTCCTCGCCGTGCTCTTCCCCGCCTCCCAGTTGCGCATCCTGCCGTATAACCGGTGCGTCGCAGATCTCAACGGGCTGACCCCCGAGGCGTTCCTGGAGCGCGTGCGGGCGCGCTTCCAGACCCGCCTCGCCGAGGGTGCCGAGCCCTCCGGCCCGCGCGAGGTGCGGATGTATCTCGGCGGCGCCTGGTACCGGCTGGCGTGGGAGGCGTTTGAGGCCGATCCCGTGGGGCGCCTCGACGTGAGCGTGCTGCAGGACTGGCTGCTTGCGCCGGTGCTCGGCGTCGATGACCCGCGCACGAGCGCGCGCATCTCGTTCGTCGGCGGCATCCGCGGCACGGCCGAGCTGGTCAGGCGGGTGGACAGCGGACGCGACGCCGTCGCCTTCTCGATGTACCCGACGACGGTCGAGCAGATGATGGACATCGCCGACGCCGGACAGATCATGCCGCCTAAGAGCACCTGGTTCGAGCCGAAGCTGCGCTCCGGCCTCCTCGTGCATACGCTGGACTGAAGCGGGCGGAGCGCCTGTCTCAGTCCAGCCTGCGGAGCGTAAGCGGCTGGCCGTCCGGCACGGCGTCATAGCGGACATGCCCCTGCGAGACGGCCAACGTAAGGTTCGTGCCGGTTCGCTTCAGATCGCATGAACGCCAGTCCTCCGGCACGCGCGTGACGAGGGTCAGCGGCTCGTCGTAGAGCCGCAGGTCCGCGTCGCAAGTCAGGGTCAGGCGGATTTCCTGCCGGGTCGCGCCCAGCACGGTGACCTTGGCGCTGGCGCGCTCGGTCTCATACTTGTGAGCGGAGACGGGGTCGGTGATCCACAGCTTGCCTTGGTCGCGGCGCTCCTTCAGCCCGTCGAGCAGCGGGAAGAAGACGGCCTGCTTCAGCGCCCAGAAGTCTTGGTACTTCCACTCGGGCTTGATACGCTCCACGCCATGCACGATCAGATACTCGAGACCCTGCGAGTCGATCGCCCGATCGGCTAAGGCGAGCATCTGCGCCGTCGTCTGCCAGTGGTAGACCGCGCCGTGATCCTTGAACGGCGGCCGGTCGACCAGATTGTGCTTCGCGAGAATGGCCTGCAGATCGTTCGAGGAGACGAGCCACTCCTTGACGCCGGGCTGCCCATAGGAGAGCAGGCGCGGGACGCGGCCCGGCACCATGCGCAGGATCTCGTCGTTGCAGGCTTTGATGACCTGCTCGGCCTGCGCCGCGTTCGTCACGCTCTCGTGGGCGTAGGTGTGGTTGCCGTAGACCATGCCCATTTTCCAGACGGTGTGCTCCCACTGGTTCGAGAAGGCGCGGTACTCGCCTTTACCGGGGTTGATGTAGAACGTCCCGGTCAGGCCGCGCTCGGCGAGCGCCGGGGCGGCGACTTGGAAGTGGCTCGGCCAACTGTCGTCGAACAGCAGCAGGAAAGCGGCCGTGACGTCACCCTTCCACCTGGCGACCCGCGTCTCGCCGACGCCCTGCGCCTCCGCCGTCAGAAACGACAGCACAAGCGCAAGGCCCGCCGCCTTGATCCAGAGAGACCCTTGGCCCCCCGCTTTGCAGTGTTTACTCATATCCGATGATCACTCTTTCCTTGCCCAGATACCAGTGCCCTTCTTACTGAAATCACGTTGCGCCGCTTGACGTAACGGTTCCGCGTGGCCCCGGGCCGTCAGTACTCCAGCAGGTAGTAGGGCGTGGCGTCGCGGCCGGTGTCGAGCGTGAAGCGGCCGTTCACGACGGGTATGGTCTTGCCGGTCTTGACGCCGCCGTGGTCGAGGATGTGGAGTGTCGGCGCGCCGCCGCGTTTCAGGGCGATCTCCGCGACGACCGGCTCCATCACGACCGGCCCGGCCGGGCGGTGGTTGCGGATTTCGCCGCGGCTCATCAGGTAGGCGTCGTCGAGCACGATCATGCCCTTGTTGCGCGCGCGGGCGATGGCTGTGACGAGCACGGCCTGGTCGCTCTTGAGCGCTCCCGACGGCGAGCGGGCGCTGAGATAGATCGCGCCGTAGCGGCTCCTCGGGCTGATGGTGCAATCCGTGAGCGTGAGCGTCTGGCCTTCGGCGAAACCCACGGCCGCCTGTGTGCCCGGCGTGTTGATCGCGATGAAGCCGTCCTGCGCGCTCCGTCCCGGCTGCCACTGAAGCTGGCCGGTCGACGAGAGCAAGCGGCCCCCCTGGCGGTGCGCGCTCAGGTCTAAGGCCGGCGTAGGTTCGAACGCGTCGGTGAAGCGCACGCGGCCGCCCGCGACCGCGAGCGCCTCGGCGGGAAAGACGTCGCTGGTGAAGCTCTTGACGTCCCACGCCTGCTGGACCTGCTCCTCGAAGCCGATCTGAGCCGCGTCGAGCGAGGGCAGGTGCACCGTGCGCGTGTGCGCGACGGGCGCCTCGGCCACGTCGCCGCGCAGTACCTGGCGCGAGACCGCCGGAAAGACGCCGAGGAAATTCGGCGCGGTCGCGTCCCACGGCTCGCCGCCGACGGCCGCGCTGAAGGTGCCGTCGTCGCGATTTTGGAACGGGAAGGAGACATCCCACCCTTGCAGGCCCATGCCATAGGCGCCGATGAGCGCGGGGCCTTCGACGCCCCATTCATTCGGCGAGACGTGAATCCATTCGGAAAGCATGAAGGGGCGGCCCTCGACCTGCTGGAGCGAGGAGGAAAGCGTACCGGAGCCCGGCCGCGCGAGCATGGAGGCGGCGTTAAACGCGCCGAGGCCCCGGCTGCCGCCGCCGAAATAGTTGTGGCGGTCGACCGTGCCGAGGAGCGCGTCGGAGTGCAGGTTGTAGAAGTGGCTCATCATGCGGCCGGCCTGCCAGTTGGAGGCGACCAGCTCGCCGGCGTAGCCCGCATCGCGGAGCGCTTTCGCGTAGCGCGCGTAGACCGCGTTCTGCAGCTCGTAGAGAAAGGCCATGGTGTCGAGCAGGCGGCGCTTGAACGGCCGCTGCGACGTCTCGAGGTTCGCGGGGTCAAAGAACCAGGGGTTGCCCGCAGGGTAGATGCGGTCGGCGGCCCAGCTCTCGTCCGTCGGCAGCCGCTGGTTGGAGAGGATGCTGCAGTTGAGCGCCTCTTTGCCCCAGGCCGCGAGGAAGGCCGGCTCGGCGCCGTACTTCTTCTTCAGCCACTGCGCGAAGAGCAGGCCGGCGCGGGCGCGCAGGGTCGGCGACTTCGCCATCACGCCGGTGACGCCGCCGAAGAGCGCGCTGTCCTCGTTGTACAGCTCGACGTAGGCGACGGCCGGGTCGTCCGCATAGCGCAGCCCCGTGTGCGGGTTGGTGTGCTTGAGCAGGCTCACCACCTGCTCGATCAGCAGGTCCTGCAGCTCGGTCGCGATGTAGAGGCTGCCGTGCTTGGGGTCGAGCCAGCCGTCCTTCTGTGACTCCAACTCGTCGGCGTAGGGGAGGCGGGCCCGGTCGGCAGGGCCGACGTTGACGATGAAGACAGGCGAGAGCTTGACGTAGATGCCGCGCCGCTTGAGCGCCGCCACGTAGTAGTCCATGTTCTCCAGGCCCTTCGGGTCGAAGGACGTCGCGCTCTCCTTCGAGAGGATGCCGGCCCAACCCGCGCCGTCGGCGTACTTGTGCAGGCGCACGGCGTTGACGCCCAGGGCCGCGTAGAAATCGGCGCGCCGGTCGGCGAGATCCTGTTCCGGCGCGCAGGCGCCGTAGGAGTTGTTGATGCCCCAGAGCTTGATGGGCTTGCCGTTGTACACCAGCCGCTCGCCGTCGCGCGCGATGCGGCCGTGCTTGCCGGCAGGCGCCTCCAGCCACTCTGTCAGCCGCCACTCGCTCGCGGCCGGGATCGGGCTGGGCGCGTGGAACGGGTACCAGCGGCTCAGGTCGCAGAGCTTCGCGCCGGCCGCCAGGCCGGGCACGAAGGTGGCGGGACGAGGGAGCGTCAGCGTGAAGGCCAGCCGCTCCTCACGGCCGGCCTTGATCGCGTCGCGGGCAAGGACGAGTCGCGCCTGGCCGTCGCAGGTCACGGCGGCAGGCTTTTCGAAAGCGAGCGCGGACTTGGTGCCCGCACAGTCGGTCAGTTCCAGCTTTGCGACGGCATCGCCGAGATCGCCGCGCCCAAGCGGCAGCTTGTGGACGGA
This sequence comes from Verrucomicrobiota bacterium, assembly GCA_022704145.1. Classification (GTDB taxonomy): domain Bacteria; phylum Verrucomicrobiota; class Kiritimatiellia; order RFP12; family UBA1067; genus JAKJGY01. Next base: position 9,258 of record JAKJGY010000039.1, on the reverse strand, counting down.
GGTCGAGCCGTCGGCCCGCGTGACGGTCAACGAGCCGCCCGCAAAGGCCGCGCCCGCGTTGAGGCCGAACTGGGCCATGACGAGTTCCGAGTCGCCGCCCGGTGTGAGCGTCGCCTCGAAACGGTACGCCTGTGGCCCGGACGCCGACCACGCGCCCCGGACGGTGAACGAGATCCGGGTCTTCTCGATCACGTTATCGAAGGCGAACGCCGCCGTGCCGGCCGCTTCGGTCACGCTCTTCTTGCGCTTCACACCGGTCCACCCCGGGCCCCAGTCGTAGTAGCTGAACGCGAGGTACTCGCCGCCGCCGTCCAAGACGGTCAGGTCGCCCGAAGCGGGATCAAGGGCCGCATAGGAGTACGCCCTGGCAGGTTCTGCCTGGGCGGAGGCCAGCAAGGCGAGCGCAAGCAGACGGCGGACACGTAAGGTCATAGGCAAACCTCCTGTTGGTCTATCAGGAACCGGTATCGGAATCATTCATATGAAGCATTGACAATATTTCAAGTATCGGATAATTTGTCAACCGTAGAGCTGGATGAGATCAGATACCGGTATGTGATGATGAGCTGAGCGAAACGAGGAGGGACTCATGAGTGTCACAACGAGACAGGCGGCCCGCATGTTGGCGACGACAGCCTTGGCCTTCGCGGCTGCGGCAGGGCGGGGCCAGGACCTCTACTGGGGCGGCGGCGCGGCGGACATTGCGGACGGCTCGCCGTTGCCGCTCTCGACCAACGGGTTATCGGGTGTGTGGAACGGTACGCTCAAGAATTGGGCGACGGCGCCAGTGCCCGGTGTCTACACGACCTATCTGGACGGTGCGTTTGCGCACTTGGGCTCCTACACGAACAACGGGCCGGGCGTCAATGCGGCGGTGATACTTGAGTCGGGCTGGACCTTCTCCGGCCTGTCGGCCTGTCTGAACGCGACGACGGACTATAACCGGATGTTCGACCTGACGGCGGCGGCACCGCGAACGCTGACACCCGTAGCGGGTGGCGCGGTCGTCAACCTGGTGTCGCAGGACACCACGCGCGGGATGCGGCTGTTGCCCAATGTGGCGCTTGTCGGCACCGCGCCGCTTGAGAAGGTGGGGGTGGGAATCCTTGAGATCCAGTCTGACAGCAGCGCCTACACGGGGGTGGCGACGGTTCGGGTCGGGACTTTGGCGATCAGTGCGGCCGGCTCGTTCAAGGGCGTGAAGACGCTCAACTGCCTCGGCCGGGTGGTGACGGCTACGGCGACCGGTTACGGCGGCAACGAGTTCGGCATGGGCGCGCTGCGCGTGTCGGCGGCAGGGGGAGCGAACGACAAGCTCGCAGACGACGCGACGCTGACGCTGAGCCGGGGCTCGTTCGATTACCGGCCGGTCGCGAACAGCGCCGAGACGATGGGGCGCGTCGACGTCGAGACCTGGGGCGTGCTCGGTGGGTCGGGCACGGCGGGCGGCGTGCTGACGCTCGGCGATGAGACCGCAGGCCTGACGCGCGGCAGCACCGGGCGCGGCATGGCGATGGTCGCCGTGGGAACGTCCGGGAACAACATCCTGAACCTTCGCGTGCCGAACGGGCTCGCGACGGACACGCTGCTGCCCTGGCTGTCCTCAAGCCGAGGTGGTTTCATGACCTGCGACGGCACAGACAACAACACCCTGAAGCAGGTGCCGCCGACGGCCGCCGCGACGGACGTGTCCTCGTGGGGCGGACTCTATGGTTCCACGACCGACCTGCGGATCGGCGACAACACGTCTGTGGCGCTCACCGGCGCGCTCGGCGCGGACCTGACGCTCCGCTCGCTCGGCTGGTTCAACACCGGCGCCACCCGGCTCGATCTGGGCGGCCGTCTCCTGAGCGTCGCCTCGGGCGGGCTCTCGTATCGGGCGGGCAATTCCGGCGCGCACCAGATCGTGACGAACGGGGTGCTGACGACGGCCGCGGACACGCTCTACCTCAACAGCAGCGACTCGGGGCACTCCGGCGCGCTCGTGCTGGCGCTTCCGATCACGGGCGCGTGCGACGTGGTCAAGGCGGGCATCAGCTCGGTCGAACTGTCCGGTGGCCTGGGCAACACCTACACCGGCACCACGGTTGTCCAAGGCGGCGGGCTCGCGCTGAGCAAAAGCGGGGGGTTTGCGGTACCCGGGCCGCTCCTGATCCGCTACAGTGGCTCGGTCAACTTCAACCGGGACAACCAGATCAACCCGCTGTCGGCGGTCACCCTTGAGGACGGCGGCCTGCTGGCGCCGCGCGGCCAGACCTTCAGCGGCTTGCTCACGCTCACCGGCGGGACGCTCTATCTCCAGAACTACACGCTCACGTTTGATCGCCCCGGCACCGGAGTGATATTCAATGGCGGCTATATCAATCATTCCTCAACGGCCACAGGCACGATCAACCTTCAGACCGACGTGCGGTATGAGGCGTCGGCCGTGGCACAGTCGCGCTTCGAACGGTTCAACACCGGTGCCTATAATATCGAGCTGGACGGCGGCACGCGCACGTTTGACATCGCCGATTCAGTGACGCTAGCGGACGGCGTTCCGGAGATGGTGGTCGATGCCGCGCTCATCCCCGGCAGCCCAGCGGGGGGCGCGCTGCGCAAGACAGGCGCAGGCACGCTGCAACTGACGGGCGTCAGCACCTACACCGGCGGAACAGCGATCGAGGGCGGGACGCTGCGCGTGTCCTCCGTGCAAGCGTCCGCGCGGAGCGGGCTCACGGCGTACACGTCGAACACCGGAAACGGCAGTAGCGTGGTCACGTTCAACGAGCCGGTGGCTGGCGCGCTGGCGGTCGGCCAAGCGATCACCGGCACGACCTTTCGTGCGGTGACGGTTGTGCGCGTGCTCAACGACTACGAGATCCTGACGAGCAGCTTCAACCTCCTCGGCGTCTCGACCAACGCTTCCGTGGGCGCGCTCACACGCTTCGGCAACCTCGGCACGGGGCCGGTGGCGGTCACCAACGCAGGAACGCTGAAACTGGATGCGGGCATCGCCGTGACCAACACGGTGCGGGTCTTCGCGGGCGGCACGCTCGCGGCCTCGGGTGCGGCGCTGGGTCCGCTGACCGTCAGCGGCGGCACGCTGGCGGCAGAACCGGCGCTGGGTGCGGTGGTGGTCAACAGCGCGGTCGTGCTTGATGGCGCCGGGCTGACGGTCGCGGGTGAGTTGGGCGACGAGCCGGTGACGATCCTGTCGGCGGCGGGCGGCGTGAGCGGCGAGTTCGCTAACTGGCCGGCCGACGTGACGGTCAGCTATCCGGACGCGAACACCGTGGTCGTTCGCAAGCGTCGCACGGGGACCGTTATCCGTGTGCAGTGAGAAGGACGTGAGTATGACGAGAAGTGTGATGTCGGTCGGTCTCGTAGGGCTGGCCGCGCAGGTGTTGGCGCTGGACGCGGACTCGGCGAAGTACAGGCGGCCGGCGGCGTTCGCGGTGACGGGCGAGGTGGTCAACGAGGCGGTCGAGCCCTTCACGGCGACGATCGGTTCGTTCGGCAACGCGCTGGTCAGCGCGGCGTTCGAGCCCTGTGTCTACCGCACGCGCTTCTTCGCCGAGGAGGACGCGCCGGACCGCGTGGCGGTCGGCGCGTCGGCGCTGACCGCTTATGACGGGCTGCGTGAGGGCTTTTACGACGGTGCGGAGGTGCGCGTCTACCGGATCATCGGCGGCAGGGTCAGGCTGGTACGGCGCGACCGCGTCCCGGAGGGCGGTTCGGCCATGAGCGGGTGGTTCGGCGCGACCGGCGAGGGCAAGCTCGTGTCTGCGGGGTCAAACCGGTTCGTGTACCGCTTCGATGACTGGAACCGGGGCGGCGTGCCGTACTGGTTTGCGGTGACGGCGGTGGCGGCGGACGGCGCGGAGTCGGAGAAGGTCGCCGTGGCGAGCGTCTTACGGACGGCGGCGGGCAAGCCCGCGGGACAGCCGAAGGAGGAGGCGCTCAGCGCCTTCAAGCCGGCGAAAGGCTCGGCGGTCGGCGCGGCGCCGCAGCCGCCGCGCGGCCTGAAGGCGTCGTATGACCCGGCCACGGGCAGCGCCTCGCTCGAATGGTCGCCCTCGCCGTCAGCCGGTATTGCGGGCTACCGCGTGTATAAGTCCGACTATGACCCGGCGCGGCACCGCGGCTTCGCATTGCGGCTGGCGGGCGGCCCCGCGAAGAGTCCGGAGCAGGCGCTGCGCAAGGGCGACTGGGTGGTCGTGGACAAGACCTTCCTGCGCTTCTCGCGCAACGTCTACCATTCGAACCGCGTGTGGGGCTCGCATCAGAACAAGGCGGCCATGCCGGCCGAGATGCCGGTCTTTGCGGATGAGGATCAGGCCGTCGCCTGGACGCTTGAGCCGCATACGGCCGGCTCGCCGGTGGAGGGCGGCGGCGAGGCCTGCGCCAAGTTCACGCTCGGCGCGGGCGGCAGGCTGGCCTTCGAGAAATACAACCACGGGCCGACCGGCCAGACGTGGTATCCGGTGCTCAAGCCGGGCGTGCCCTATGTGGTGGAGTTCTGGGCGCGCCAGGAGGGGATGGAATCCCCGACGGCGACGTTCAAGCTGAACGGACCGTATGCGCGGAAAGTCGAGCCCGTGACCTTCACGCTCGGCCGGGAATGGCGGAAGCACACGGCGACGTTCACCGTGGACACGCTCTACGAGGGTGAGGGCGGTATCGGGCAGACCTCACTGAGTTTTAGCGGGCCCGGCACGCTGTGGCTGGACAATTACCGCGTCTATCGCCAGGACGCGGGCTTTAGCGACTACTTCCGGCAGGAGTACGCGGCTCTCAAAGCTTCGGGCATGTCGTCGCTGCGGACGCACGCCTTCATCAAGACCGGCACCAGCACCTACGATATGCGCCAGCTCACCAACCCGGCCGGCGCGATTAACGGCGTGGAGAAGGGCAACACGCTGCCGCAGACGCTGGGCATGATGGAGCGGGCGGGCGTGCTGCCCTGGCTGCAGGTGGAGTTCCACATGACGCCCGAGGAGTGGCTGGGTTTTGTCGAGTACTTGGCCGCGCCCTACGATCCGGCGACAGACACGCCCGACAGGAAGCCGTGGGCGCACAAGCGCGTCGCGCAGGGCCGCGCCAAGCCGTGGACGGAGGCGTTCGAGCGCATCGACTTCGAGATCGGCAACGAGACCTGGAACTGGCTGTTCAGCCCCTGGGTCTTCGAGGCCATGACCGACGGCGCGACCGGCAGGAAATACGACCGGGGCGAGGTGTACGGGCTCTTTCAGGAATATGTGATTGAGTGCCTCCAGGCCAGCCCCTACTGGAAGTCGGCGGGTCTCGACAGGAAGGTGCGCTTCATGCTGGGCGGCTGGCGGCCGCAGGAGTACGGGGTCAAGGCGGCGACCACGTCGCCGCGCTCGCACTTCGTGACGCGCGCCGGCTACAACGGCGGATGGGACGAGGGCGAGGGGCCTGCGGAAGGCAACGACAGCAGCCTCTTCAACGCGCTGATCCAGGCGGGGCAGTCGGCCCTGCCCGAGGCGGCGGAGCTGCGGGCCAAGCGCGACGCGCTGCGGCAGGCGGGCGGCGGCCAATACCGCCTCGGCACCTACGAGGCCGGCCCGGGATACGCCTTGAGCGGGCTCAACAACCAGGCCCGGATGACGCCCGCGCAGGTGCGCGCGCAGGAGGAGACCATGAAGAGCCTCGCCGCAGGCACGGCCACGCTCGACACCTTCCTCGGCCGCGCGTACCACGATTTCGACATCCAGAACTTCTTCACCTTCTACCACGGCCGCTCTCACTGGGTCTCCCACGCCTCGCTGGAGAAAGGCGGCTGGGCCTATCCGTGCTGGATGACCCTCGCGCTCTTCAATACGCAGGCCACAGGCGACATGCTGAAGGTCGAAGCATCGTCTGTTCCCGCTGTGGACATCCCGGCCTTCAAGCGGCGTAAGGCTGCCGCCGATGTGCCGCTCGCGAGCTGCTACGCCACACGGCGCGGCGACCGGCTGTGCGTGTTCGTGCTGTCGCGCAAGATCGATAACTACCCGCTCGCGGGCGATGACGGGTTCACGCCGGTGACGGTGTCGCTGCCGATCAAGTCCGCGCGTGCCGTGACGCTCCACCGTATGGCCGGCAACCCGCGCAGCCATAATCTGGATCGGGAGCAGGTCAAGGTCGAGGCGGTCGCGCTGCCGGCCGCTGTCGCGGGGCCGGCGTTCGCGGTCAACGCCGAGACCGGCGCCGACGCGCGCGGGCTGCCGCCCGGCGCGACACTGCTCTACGTGTTTGAAGGTACGGTCGGACGATGAAGTCATTTACGATCTCTGGCCCTTTTCCCTCACGCAAAGCCTACCAGGTCTTGCGCGACCGGCTGATCGCCCACCTGAGCGCGTGCGGCGCGGAGGCAGGCACGCCGTTTTGTTCTGACGCTCAGTTGATGGAGAAATCGGGACTGAGCCGAACCACGGTGCGCAAGGCGGTCGACGAGCTGTGCGCCGCAGGCTGGGTGGAGCGCAGGACGGGCGTGGGGTCTTTTGTGGGGCCGCGTGTCGGGCTGCCGCAGGCAGGGCCGGCGCTGCCCGGAAAACCGCGCGAGCGTACGGCGCGGCGCGGTGCCGTACGAGTGGCGGTACTGCTCCATCTGCATGCCGCAGGCGGCGTCGATTTCTTTACGCGCGGCGTTCTGCAGGGCCTGGACTCGGCCGCGCTCGAGCAGGAGCTGAGCGTCGAGCTGATCGGCGACTACAACGCCTGTATCCGGACGCTGGCCCAACGTCTGGCGCGCGCACGCGCGGATGTGCTGGTGGTCATGCCCGCGACCGCGCGCCATGCGCTGCAGGCGGGTGCGGCCGAAGGGCTCGGCATCCCGTGTCTGCTGGCTGGCTCGCACCTGTTTGAGTCGGGGCTGCCGTTGGTGCAGGAGGACGGCGAGCAGGGGGTGGCGCTGGCGGTGCGGCATCTGGCTGAGCGCGGCCACCGTATCGGCTTGTGGCTCAGCCAGGTGCCCGCGATCTGGGTGCATGAACGCCGTAACGGATACCTGCAGGCGCTACGGGAGTGCGGCCTCGTGCCGGACGAGCGTCTGCTTCTCTGGACGCCCTATTCGCCTGTGGCTGATACCGGATGCCATACCCAGATGGAGAGTGTGCCCTTGCTGGACGCCTATATGCGGGAGCAGCAGCCAAGCGCCCTGATCCTCGGCAGCTCGGGTCAGCACACGCGCGCCCTGTCCGAGTGGCTGCGCCGCTCACGGACGCGCGTGCCGCACGAGCTGTCGCTGGTCTGCTTCGACCAGAACGATGAGGACTACTCGCGCTACCTGCGCCGCAGCCCGACGGTGGTGGCGTTGCCGCTGGTCGAGATGGGCCGGGAGCTGGCGCGCCTTGCGCGCGTGACCGCCGGTGACGCCCCCCGCCGCGAACAGCCCGCCCCCGCCTTCATCAAGCTGCCGTGCACACTGGTCGAGGGCGACTCCGTGGCGCCCCCCCGGGGTGACGTCGGGCCTGTCAGACCCACGCACCCCAGCCCAGCACGAGGAAGAGGTAGAAGCCTCCCAGCAACAGGAGCGGAACCGCGCGAAGGATAGGTCGCAGGACGCCGACTAGCCGCCGGCGCGGGGTGGGCGCCGTGTTCATCGCGTGGTCACGAGCGTACTCAGAATGCCGGTGTCGCTCAAAGAGCTGGTCATCCACAGCGCCGTGAACCCCGTCACAAACAGCAGCCAGGTCGCTCCGAACACGAGCAGGAAGATCGTCGACCGGTTGAGTCCGTACGACAGCACCGCTCGCGATGGGAGTGCGGGGTCATATCGCACGAGCACCGTCTTGGCTCCCGAAAGCCGGTCTGCGATCTCCTGGTGAGCCGTTCGTCCGCTGCTGCCGGAATAGCCGAAGGCGATCCGATCGCCGGTGTGCCTCGTGCCTGCGACCGTGTAGCTGTACTGCACGTCCACTTTGTACGTTGTCCCGTCTGAGTCGCTTGCTTCTGTGACCTTGCAGGTCTCGACCCGCCCTTCAGCCGTCGGCCATGTCTTGGCCGTGTTGGACAGGATCAGACTGCGTATGCCGCAGCCGAGAATGCCGAACCCAACGACGAAGAACAGCGATATGAATAGCGTGAAACCGAGTGTGGACATAACCTTCCTTTTTCTTCGGACAACGTCAGCGCGCCACCCGGAAGGGGGCCGCAGGCCCATTTATTGAATTTACAGACAAAAGGTTACACCCCCTTCGGTGCGTCGCCGTTGTTGGAGTCCATGGTTTTCTCGGGGTCGGTATCGGAATCGGTATCGATTCTCTCCAGTTAGCGTTCCGGTGTCTTCATCGCGTTGTCGCAGGCGCTCGGTCCGGCCTGTAACTCAAGGAAGCGCTGCGCCTGGCCGACGCGCTCCATGACACGATGCCCGAGCGGCAGATTCAAACTTCACTTTCCCGTCACCTATCCGGCTTCCATTCGATTCCGATACCGATTCCGACCCCGACAATCTCTGATCTTCTTCGTCTTTCTCTTACTCCAACGTCAGCGGTGAGGCGGCGGTATCCCGTCGCCTCCACCGCGTTGTTCGGCGGTTTGTCCGTTGATCCAGATTTCAGACTCGGCAAGATCGATGTCGTCGTTCCATACGACTCCGTAGCCATGGGAATCGGCATGAGCACATCGAAAGACGGCCTCGTCTTGTAACGCGCGAAAAACGTCTCGCTGGAGAAGGGGACCACAGTCGTACACCTTCCGGACCCCGTTTTCAAATGTGACAAGCAGCGTCTTGCCGCATTGCGGCGTGACGTTTTGGATTCTTGGGTACTTAGTGGCTGTTGTCATGGTTCATTCCAATCCAGGGAGTGCCTTGTAATCTTGCGTTTCCCACATATGCTGGAGTTCGTTCTTGTACTTCTCTGCCCAATCACGAACAAGGCGCTGTGCCCTCGGCGGGAGGTCACCCTCAATCATTTCGATGCTCGTCACTTCAAACACGCCGTTGAACTCACCATAGATGGCGTGGAAATGGGGCACTCCATGCTCGCGAAAATACATCTTGATCAGTATCCCGTAAAATCGTGCTATGACTGGCATATCGGGTCTCCTTTCAAAATGTAGTATGCCATTTACGTGTGGTTTTGTCACCCGCCGAACGAATAGCGTTTTATCCCTTGAGCCTGCAGACCTCGCTAACCCGCAGGCCCGACCCGTAGGTCATCTCCAGCAGCGCGCGGCGCTTCAGGTTCGTGTGGGCCTCCAGGATCCGGCGCACGCTCTCGCGGTCCAGCACCCGCGGCCGGATCCGTCCCCGGCCGCGCGGCGGCAGCG
>JAKJGY010000038.1 GCA_022704145.1 Verrucomicrobiota bacterium | reverse complement strand
GGGGCATGAGGCGGCAGCGCGCGCCCGCCTCCTCGAACAGGCGGTTGGCGGCGTCCTTACGTTGGAGGACGACGCGGACCCGGGTGGCCTCCTTCTTGGCGGCGGCGGCGGCCTCGGCCTGCTCGTCGCGTGCGAGCTGGCTCTGGAGGCGGTCGAGCGCGGCGGCGTACTGGGCGGCCAGCGCGCAGGCCTTTTCGGCGCGGGAGAGGTCGGCCACCGTGCGCTGGCCGACGTACTCCTCCTGGATGAGGCGCAGCGCCTCGAGCGACACGAGGTGCTCCTTGCAGAGTTCCGGCACCGGCTCGAACGGGTCGGGCTCGGCGGCGAGCGCGAGCGAGAAGCGCGAGGCCTCCTTCTTGACGGCCTCGACGGCGGCGGCGTCCTTGGCCGCGCTGAGGCGGGCGCGCAGGCGCAAGAGGGCGAGCAGGTAGTCCTCGGCGAGGGCCGGCAGGGCCGCGTTATAGGCCTCGGCCTGCCGGGCGAGTTCGGCGTGCAGGGTGGTGCGCAGGCGGGCGGCCTCTGCGGGCAGCGGGGCCGTTGCCGGGGTCTGGGCCAGGGCCAGGGTGGCGGCGGCCAGGGCCAGGGCGGGGAGAAGGGCGCGTGTGCAGAGGGGCATGGCGGGACTCCGGACTGAGGTTAAAAAGATACTTTAGCATAATGGGGCCCGCTGCGGCAGGCGGCGGCGGCAAAATCTTTCATTTTTCTCAGTTGCGCCCGCGCAAGGCCTTTGCTATTTTTACAAAACTGCTATGAGAATTGTCGTTTTGTTAGGCGCACCCGGTTCGGGCAAGGGGACGATCGCCGGTCGGCTGGCCGCGTCGGATGCGTTGCTTCGTCATGTGTCGAGCGGGGATCTGCTTCGTGACGCGGTGCGGCGCCAGACGGCGGCGGGCGTCGAGGCGGACGGGTACATGCGGCGCGGCGAGCTGGTGCCTGACGGCCTGATCGCGCGGATGGTCGGGGATCTGACGGTTGGCGTGGATAGCGCGTGCACGTTGCTTTTGGACGGGTTCCCGCGGACGGTGGCTCAGGCAGGGATGCTGGACGCGACGGTGGCGTCCTGCGGCGCGTCGTTCGGGCCGGTGGTGCTGCTGGAGGTGCCGGACGCGATGCTGGTGGAGCGGATCGCGGGGCGTCGGGGCTGTCCGGCGTGCGGGGCGGGGTACCATGTGACGAACATCCCGCCGGCGCGCGAGGGGCTTTGCGACGTGTGCGGGACGGGGCTGGTCGTGCGGAAGGACGACAACCCGGAGACGGTGCGCAACCGGCTGGCGGTGTACCGGACGCAGACGATGCCGCTGATTGATTTTTACGGTGCGCGCGATCACTTGCGCCGGGTGGATGCGACAGGTCCCATCGACGAGATCGTCGTGCGGGTCAGGCAAACCCTGGCATGAGGATACCCCTGAAGAGCGCGGCGGAGCTGGGGGCGATGCGCGAGAGCGGCCGGATGACGGCCGAGGTGCTGGAGTGTGTGTCGGAGGCGGTGCGTCCGGGCGTGACGACGGGTGAGCTGGACGCGCTGACGCGGCGCGTGATCGCGGGGATGGGGGCCAAGCCCTCCTTCCTGGGATACCGCGGGTATCCGGCGGCGATTTGCATTTCCATCAACGACGAGGTGATCCACGGGATACCCGGGCCGCGGGTTGTACGGCCGGGGGACGTGGTGAGTCTGGACGTGGGTGTGTACTACAAAGGGTTCCACGGGGATTCGGCCGTCACCGTGATGGTGGGCGTGACGGATCCCGAGGTGGTGCGGCTGGTGGAGGCGGCGCGACGGGCGCTGGCGGCGGCGGTGGCCGCGGTCAGGCCGGGGGTGCGGCTTTCTGATGTTTCGCATACGGTGGAGCAGGTTGTGGGGGCGGCGGGGTGTTCGGTGGTCAGGGATTTCGTCGGTCACGGCGTGGGGCGTCACCTCCACGAGGATCCGCAGATTCCGAACCACGGTGCGCCCGGGTGCGGCCCGGTCCTGAAGCCTGGGATGACCTTGGCGATCGAGCCGATGGTCAACCTCGGGCGACCGGAGGTGGCCGTGCTGGACGACAAGTGGACGGTGGTTACGCGAGACGGGAAACCGTCCGCGCACTTTGAGCACACCGTGGCCGTGCTCGAGGAAGGGGCGGAAGTTCTGACGCTGGCGCAGAGAATTTCCAAACTTTAGTGTGGACAAGGTGACGGACTTTTGGTTAACTGAAAAACCTTTTTTGAACAAGGAATAAGACCATGAAAGTTCGCAGTTCAGTGCGGCGCATTTGTGAGCGTTGCCGGGTGGTACGTCGCAAAGGTGTCGTGCGCATCATTTGTACGAATCCCCGCCATAAGCAGCGTCAGGGTTAGGAGAGCATAGCCATGCCGAGATTGATGGGTGTGGATATTCCGGGCAAGAAGCGTGTTGAATACGCGCTCCGGTACATTCACGGGATCGGCCCCAAGCGGGCCACCGATGTGGTCGAGCACTGCAAGGTCGACCCGGCCAAGAAGGCGGACGACCTGACGCCGGACGAGATCCGTCAGATCGTCGCGTTCATTCAGGACAACTATCGCGTGGAGGGTGACCTGCGCCGAGAGGTGTCCCAGAACATCCGCCGCCTGATCAGCATCGGCACGTATCGCGGGCTGCGCCACAAGCGCGGCCTGCCGGTGCGCGGCCAGCGGACGCGCACGAACGCCAGGACGCGTAAGGGCGCCAAGCGGACGGTGGGTGCGGTGCGTGACAAGACGGCGCGCGCGGCCATCAAGGCGAAGACCTAATACAACCCCGGCGCACTCAGGGCGGCGTCCGGATCCGCAGGGCGGGTCTAGGACGGCGTGACGTGCGCCATATCCCGAGGCTGAGACGCATGAGCGAAGAAGCTGTCCAAAAAGAGGAGCAGGCCGCTGCCCCCGCGCAGCCGGCGCTGAGCGAGGCGGCCGCCGTGATGGCCGGCGGCGACGACACCGCGAAGACGGCGGACGCCGCGAAGAAAAAGGGCAAGGGCAAGTCGATCCCGGCGGGCATCTGCCACATCCGGTCCTCGTTCAACAACACGTTGGTGTCGATCACTGACGCGCGGGGCGGGGTGATCGCCTGGAGTTCGGCCGGCAAGGCCGGTTTCAAGGGGTCGCGCAAATGCACCGCGTTCGCGGCCACGATGGTGGCGCAGGATGCCGCGCGTCAGGCGGTTTCTAAGGGGATGCACGAGGTCGAGGTGAAGATCCAGGGTGCGGGCGCCGGGCGCGAGTCCGCGGTCCGTGCGATCCAGTCGGCCGGTATCCACGTCACGCTGATCAAGGACTGCACGCCGATCCCCCACAACGGCTGCCGTCCGCGCAAACGGAGGAGAGTCTAACATGGGCAGATATACAGGTCCCGCTTGCCGGCTCTGCCGTCGCGAGGGGCAGAAGCTGTTTCTTAAGGGCGCGCGCTGCTATATGGCGAAGTGCGCGATCGAGCAGGGCACGCCGGCCCCGGGCCAGCACGGCGCGCGCCGCGGCCGCAAGATGTCTGAGTACGGCGAGCAGCTTCGTCAGAAGCAGTGCCTGCGCCGCCAGTTCGGCATGCAGGAGGTCCAGTTCCGCCGCTTCTTCCGTGAGGCGCTGCGCCGCAAGGGCGTGACGGGCGAGATCCTGCTGCAGATGCTGGAGACGCGCCTGGACAACCTCGTGTACCGTCTGGGTTTCGCGGCCTCGCGCCGCGCCGCCCGGCAGTTCGTGCTGCACGGCCATGTGGCGGTCAACGGCCAGAAGGCCGCAGTCCCGTCGATGGTGCTTTCGGTCGGCGATGTGGTCGAGGTCCGCGACCGGGCGCATAGCCGTGACCTGGCGACGCGGTGCCTGGAGGCCGCCACGACCCAGCAGATGCCCGCGTGGCTCTCGCTGGACCGTAAGGCCTTCCGCGCCGAGCTGGTGAGCCTCCCGACGCGCGAGCAGATCGCGCCGATCGTGGACGAGCAGGCGATTGTCGAGTTGTATTCGCGCTAAGCGCTTCAGTGCTGACGGCTACCGCCCCCTCCGTTTGACGGTGGGGGGCGTGCGGCCTGAAAGGACGGTAACATGCCGATTCGTTTGAGTCGTTTTGAAATGCCCCGGCGCGTGCAGAAGGATGAGACCACGGCGAACGCCACGTACGCGCGCTTCACGGCCGAGCCGTTCGAGGTGGGCTATGCCCGCACGGTCGGCAACTCGCTGCGCCGCGTGCTGCTCTCGTCGATCGAGGGCGTGGCGATCTCGTCCGTGAAGGTTGAGGGCGCGAGTCACGAGTTCTGCGCCCTGCCGGGCGTCAGCGAAGACGTGACCGACATCATCCTGAACCTCAAGCGCGTCCTGCTCAAGAGCTTCAGCCGCAACACGGTCTGGCTCAAGCTGAACCGCAAGGGGCCCTGTGAGGTGACGGCCGGTGATTTCGCCGAGGATAACGCCGTCGAGGTGCTGAACCCGACGCAGCGCATCGCCACGCTCGACGCAGACGGCGTGCTCAACCTCGAGGCGGAGATCCGCACGGGGCGCGGCTTCTGTCCCGCTGAGGGCAACAAGGGCGAGGAGCAGGTCATCGGGCGTATCCCGGTGGACAGCATCTTCTCGCCGGTGACGCGCGTGAACTTCCTGGTGGAGAACACCCGCGTGGGCCAGCGCACCGATTACGAGAAGCTGGTGCTCGACGTCTGGACCGACGGCCGCGTCACGCCGGACGAGGCGCTCAAGACCGCCGCCGCCGTGCTGCGCCACCACCTCGACGTCTTCGTGGACTACAGCGAGGAGGTGCTGGAGTTCGAGGAGGCCGAGAAGAAGGTGGACGAGGAGCGCGACCGCCTGCGCCGCGTCCTGAACATGAGTGTCAATGAGATCGAGATGAGCGTCCGCGCGGCCAACTGCCTGAACAACGCCAACATCACGACGGTGGGCGAGCTGGCGATGAAGACTGAGGCGGACATGCTGAAGTACCGTAACTTCGGCAAGAAGTCGCTCAACGAGATCAAGGACAAGCTGACCGAGCTGGGTCTCTATCTGGGCTACAAGTTTGACCCCGACCTGCTCGAGACCAACACGTAACCCGTTCGAGGTGATCACACATGCGCCATCATAGAATTGCCAAGAAGTTCGGCCGCTCCATGTCGCACCGTAAGGCGCTCATGAGCAGCCTCGTGGCGAACCTGATCCTGCAGAGCAGCATCAAGACCACGCTGGCCAAAGCCAAGCAGGCCCGCCGCGACGCCGAGAAGATCGTGACGCTCGCACGCAAGGGCACGCTGGCGGCGCGGCGTCTGGCCGCGTCGCGCCTGCGCAGCCCGGAGGCCGTGCAGCGGCTCTTCGACCGCGTCGTGCCGTTGCTGGACGGGCGCGCGGGCGGGTACACCCGTATCCTGAAGCTGGGGCAGCGCCGCAGCGACGGTTCGGAGATGTGCCTGTTGCAGTGGGTCGAGTCGCTGAACGCGCAGCCGGCGACGGCTGCCGAGGCGCCTGAGGCGGCCGCGAAGTAAGCGGACGGTTCAGCAGCGGGTGCGGCGCCGCAGGGCGGGCACGCGCGGAGCACAGGGCGGGTTGCCGGTCAGGCGCCCGCCCTTCCTGATTTTATCGGCCGACGCGGCGGCGCCGCCGCAGCTCAGCCGCCAGCAGCAGGGCCGCGGCAAGGTAGCCGAGCCAGACCAGGTGGAGCAGCGGCCCCATGCCGGTGTGCGGGGCGACGCGCCCGAGCCCCCAGAGCACGAGCGCGGCGATGCCCCAGGTGCCGCCGCTGATCAGCCCCATGCGCTGTCCGAAACGCAGCCGGGTGTCGGCGTGGCGCGCCAGCGTGATGCAGAGCGGGAAACCGGTGTAGGCGATGAAGGCGGTGACCACGAAGAGCGCGGCGGCCCAGGCTGTCTGGGGCGCCAGGAAGAGGTAGAGCAGGGTCAGCGGCGCGCCGAGCAGGGTGGAGAGGAGCAGGACGCGCAGGTGCCCGATGCGCGGCGCCAGCGCGCCCCAGGTGATCGCGCCGACCGCGCCGCCCACGCCGAATAGGGTGAAGGAGAGGCCGCTGAAGGCGAGCGAGTAGCCCGCCTCACGGTGCAGGTAGGTGGGCAGGAGCGTGGCCTGGATCTGCGAACAGGTGGCGAGGGTCGCCGCCATCAGGAAGAGCGGCAGGAAGGGCACGCCGGGCACGCCCCGGCCAGACGGCTGCTCCTCCGGCTCGGCCGGAGCCTGACGCGCCTGCTCCTTCTCCACGGGCAGCCGGACGCCGCTGCAGAAGAGCGGCAGGAGGGCCAGCGGCGCGGCGGCGTAGAGCCAGACGAGGCTGTGGAGCCCCCCGTTCTGGGTGATCCACGAGGAGAGCAGCGCGCCGCTGGCGAAGCCGAGGAACCCCGCGACCATGAAGACGGCGGTCGAAAGGGCCGAGGGGATCTGGTCGAGCCCGTGGACCGCGCGCAGCCCTTCCGGATGGACGGTGGCGATGCCGAAACCGGCGGCTACCGCCAGGAGGCACATGAGCGGCAGCACCGGGCCTTCGGGCGGCAGCACGCCGATGAAGACCGTCAGGCCGGCGAGCAGCACGCCGCAGCCGATCAGGGCCGGGCTACTCCACGTCGCGCGCAGGTGGCCGATCGGGATCTGGAAGATGTTCGAGGAGAAGCCCAGCAGCGAGACGATGAAGATCAGCGTGGGGATCGCGATGCCGGGGTATCGGTCGTTGAGCGGCGAGAGCACCGGTGCGATGATCCCGCCGTAGGTGTCGGAGACGGCATGGACGAGGGTCAGGGCCAGCAGGTGGCGCCACTGTTTACGGCGCAAGGCCGGGCAAGGTGTCATAGAGGGGGTTCCGGTCACCAGTAGGTCCCGCCTTCGACGGTCTGGTGGTTAGGGGGGCGGTCTTCGGCTAAAGGACGTGTCCACGCTTCGTTGTAGAGGGTTTCGGCGTAACGCGGCAGGCGGTCCCAGCGCGCGCCGCGGATGCCGAACAGGAGCTGGGTGGCGCCGCCCATGTGGACGGCCTTGCGGCCGAGCCGCTTGACGTGCGCGGCAAGCGGCAGGCCGTAGGCGCCCGCGCCGATCAGGGCGATGTCGAAGTCTCGCGCGGCCAGGTCGTCGCACATGCGCGCGAGGGCGTCGAACCAGGTCGCGAAGGGCGTGGGGTTGCCCGCGATCGACTGGACGGCGCGGTAGGTCATCAGCTCGAACTCCGGCAGGACGGCGGGGTTGGCGAAGAGCCGTTCGCGGCGCGCGTACTGCTGTCGGAGGGTGGCCTCGAAGGGATGGACGACCAGGACGCGCCGGCCGGCCAGCGCGGCCGTCCAGGGTTCGGCGAGGCCGTACGGCTCGAGCGTGTCGAGCGGGACGACGCGGGCCTGCGGGAAGAAGAGCGGCCTGAGCCGGGCTTCGCCGGGAACCCAGCTCGCGAGCAGGTCGAGGGCGCGGCAGTCGGCCAGCATGCGCGCGCCGAAGCGGTCGAGGGTGGCGTCGTCGGACGGGAACAGGCCCGCGTTCCAGCAGATCCCTGCGCGGATGCTGTTGTCCCACCAGAACGGGCCGCAGCGCCCGGCCAGCAGGCGCAGGGTCTTACGGGCGGCGGAACCGGGGGCGCAGCGGTCGAGGTGGCGCAGCGTGGCCTCCAGCTCGCCGGTTCCGAAGCGGGCCGCCATGACGGGCGCGTCGGCCAGCAGCAGCGCCTTGAGGGCGTCGCTGGCGGCCTGCCCGGTGCAGTCCGGCCGCAGCGGCGCGAGGGCGCCGCGGGCGAGGAGGCGCCGCTGGGCCACGATCAGCGCGCGCGTCAGCAGGGCGCGCGCGTTGAACGGGTGCCCGGGCATCTCTCTGCCGTATCGCATCGCGCCGTCCTTCCTGAGTGGCTACGCGGCCCTTGCGTGGAGCCCCGCAGGCGCATAAGAATAGGGCTTGCCGCACACACCGTCAAGCCGCCCCTTGAGGATCCGGCGGTTCCAAATCAAAGTGGGGTGGATGCTGGGAAGCGCGATGTGGACGGGCGGGGCGGCCTAAAGGGCACAGCGTGGCCATCCGGCCGGGGTACGGCAGGCGGCAGTTAGTCGTTGGAGGCGGGCGGGTTCGTTCGGGAGGACCAGCTGCGCGCCCGCTCAGGCCGAGGAGAAGCGCAGTTGCCCGAATGACGGCGCGTCGTCAGTGACGGGGACGAACAGCAAGGATCTCCACAGCATTTCGACCAGCTTCACGTCGGTTATTTTGCGGCACGCCTGCGTCAGGCGGCGCAGCACGCCCTTGGCGAGCAGTTGCCAAAGGATGAAGGCCGCCTGCATCATCAGGTGGTAGTTCTGCGACGCCCGTTCGTTGGCGCAGAAGGTGTGTTCCAGCCCGAACCCGCCGTTCTTCTCGACATTGAAAACACCCTCGACGCTGTTGCGGGCGCGGCCGCCGTTGTTGGCTATGGCGTAGGCACGATCATGGCTCAGGCGCAGGTTGGTCACCCAGACCCACAGGGTCGCCGCCTTCGGGCTGATCTCCCCGCTGAACAGGACGCCGAACGCGTGCCTGCCGAAGGGGACGCCCTCGGTCCAGCGCAGGGTCTGGTCGACCGGCCCGTCCTCTCCCTCGCGCTGGCCGCGCAGCACGTTGGAGGGGCTCATCATCATCGTCTGCACCGCCTCGTCGTACGCCAGCGGCTGCCGCCCCTCCCTCAGCGTGGCGACGAACTTCCAGCCGTACTCGGCACAGGTGTCGAAGACCGGCTTGACCGGATAAAGGCCGTCCAGCAGCAGGCAGACTGGCAGGCGGGGGAAGGCGGCCCGCAGCCGCAAGGCGAGCCGGCCGAAGGCGTTGAGCTCGCAGTCCTCCTTGTCGCGCACCGGATCGCGCATGTCCATGAACTCGGACATCAGCGGGAACGACAGCCCGAAGGGGCCGACCAGGGACGCGGCCAGGACATAGCGGTGGCGCGCCTCGCCAGCCTCCGTGTCGATCCCGCGATCGCGCAGGGTTCCGTCGACGGCTATCAGCCACCACCGCCCGAACAGCCGGCCGCCGTCGAGCAGACGCATCTGCATGAGCCGGCGCGTCATGAGCAGGGGGATCTCGGCGACGGCACACACGGCGACCCGCGACGCATGGTACACGGCGTTCCCCGAACAGGTGACGGTCCGGCGGGCGCCCAGGCGCGCCTCATCCCAGACTCGCCCGCACAGCTGCGCGACGTTCGCCGGCATCTGGCCGGTGTTCCGGTCGCCGTCGAAGGCGTTGCGGGATCCGCCGCGAAGCAGGAAGGTCAGGAGCATCTGCCACCAGAGGTGGCGCGCGTCATAGACGCACATGTCCGGACGGCGGGGATCCGGCAGCCTGTCGAACCAGGCGTTCAGGAGCGGGAAGCAGTGGCGGGCGAGCTGGCGCAGGTGCCGCCCGAACGCTTCGCACTGAGGGGCCGGGCCCGGCTTTCGGCCCGGCGGACGGCGGTGTGGCGGCGGATGACGGCCAGGTTCTGCGTCGTGACTTTGCGGATCAGCCGCTTGAGCCGCTTGAATTCTTTTGCCCACAGTTGGACCTCCGGGACCAGTTCGGCGGGCACGTACACCGTGCGGGTCTTGCCCGCCTGCTTGAAGGTCAGCTGCCACGCGGGCGGCTTGCGTCCCGGACGCCGGACCTTGCAGAGGCTTCCCTCGATGAACAGCCCGAGGGATCCGAGTTCGCGCCGGTACGCCTCCCTCAGGCGGTGGTGCCGGCTTTCGCCGATGCTGGTTGTTTTCATGCGGCTAAGTTAATATACTTAGCCGTTTTGGTCAATAAAAAAAGCGATCCGAAGAAAAAATTCTCTTGAAAAACTGCGGACCCTCACCCCGCCCGCTCCTTATCGCGCTATCCAGCAACTTCGCAACTCGAAGAATTCTTGATTTGGAACCGCTGGTGATTGAGAAGAAAGTGAGGGTGGCCGTTGGGCTGAACGAGATGGCCCGGCGGCTGGGGTGCTCGCGCGGGCACCTGTCGCTCGTGATCCACGGGCGGCGCAAGAGCGGCCGGCTTGAGCGGCGGCTGAAGGCGATGGGGTTCGCGGTGATGAAGGAGGCGGTATGAGCGGAAATATCATGCGGAAATGCGGGGACCGGAACGCGCCGCCTGTGGTCGGCGCGATGTGCATCGTCCTCACGGAGGACGCCGAGGTGCCGTTGCGCACGGCCTACTGGTGCAGCGGCGTATGGCGTGATCCGCATACGGCGCGGGTGCCGCTGGTGCTGTCCTGGTGCCTGATGAGTGAGGCGCTGGACGCGCTGACCGCCGAGATCGACGCCGCGATGACCCGGCTCCCGGCCGCCATCGCGGCCCAGTCGGCCGAGCCGATCCGGTGCCCGAAGTGCGGGTGGAAGGCGGGTGAGGCATGAGGCGGCATCCCCTGAGGGCGTGCCAGTGCGGAGGGCGGCCGGCGTGGGTGGCGTGCGTGGGACCGGTCGGCAGTCGGCCGCGCGGCGAGCTGCTGCGCTGTCCGGCCTGCGGGAACCGGACGGGGCCGGGCCGGTCGCGCGAGCGGCTGGCCCAGGAGTGGAACTCGGCGGGCTGGTGCGGCCAGGGGCCGGCCGCGCCGGAGTATGAGCCGTTCGGGCCGGAGTGGCGCGGGCAGATGATGCGGATGGGCAAGGCCGACCTAGTGACGCTGTATGCCGAGCGCTGCAAGGAGGGGCTCGCGATGGAGCGGACGGTGCGCGAGCAGCGGGCGCGGATCGCGGCGCTGGAGGAGGAGGCGGCCAGGCTTCGCGTGAGACGGTCGCGGCGCGAGCTGGCGGCGGTGATTGACCGGCTGGTGCAGCGCGGCCTGATCGCGAAGGCGGACGCGGCCGGGGCTAAAAGGAAGATCCTAGAAGGGGGTGCGTCATGAGGCGGGTGGGCGGGCAGGTGACGTGGCTGGTGGCGTTCGAGGGGCCGATGGCGGACCTGGTGGCGCGCGGCCTGAAGCGGCAGACGCTGCGGCGCTGCAGCATCGTGGCGGCGGGCGACACGCTGCGGCTGGCCGGCGCTGAAACGGGTGGCGTGTTCGGGGAGGCGACCTGCACGCGGGCGCGCCGGATCGAGATCGGGGTCGGCGAGCTGCGCGGGCGGATGACGTGCCGGGCCGAGCTGGACGGGGCCGACCTGTCGAGGGAGGCGTTCGACGCGCTGGCCGTGGCGGACGGGTTCGAGGGCGGAGCCCGCGAGCTGGTGGAGTGGCTGGAGTCCCGCGGCAAGTTTGCCGCGGGGCTGTACGAGGGGCAACTGATCGAATGGTGAAAGGGGGCGGACGATGACACTGGAGCAGTTGACGATGTTTGGGGTGCGCGGCGAGCGCGTGCGGATCAAAAAGGCGTCGCCGATCGCGAGGCTGGCGGCGGGCGACAGGGTGGATTTCAACCTGCGGATCGGCGGGCCGGTGACGAGCACGGGGCATGAGATCGTCGAGGTCTGGCGGCGGCCCAACAACTTCGGCGCGGACGTGGCGAGGATCACGGGCAAGGCGGGGTGGGTGGCGCTGGCGGCGCTGACGAGGGCGAAGCCGGAGGGCCGGAGCGGCGAGGCGGGCGGGTGCCTGGTGCTCGCGCTGGCGGCGCTGGCCTGCGTGCTGGCGCTCGTGGCGTACATGCGGGCGAGGGGCCTCAGCGAGGCGCGCCTCCGCGTGGAGTGGGTGCGGGAGTACCCGGACCCGGTGTGCGAGCGGTGCGGGAAGGTTTTGGACGGGTCGGGCGCGGGGTGCGTCGAGGAGGGGAACAGGGAATGAAGAAGAGTGCGAACAGGGGGCGGTGCGCCCACGAGGGCGCGGAAGGGGTGTGCCGGAAGGCGGGGTCGAACTACAGGAACATCGGGTGCGTCGGGCCGAAGTGCCCGGACCGCGAGACGTGCAGGCACGCGGACCGGGAGGGGCGGTGCGCGAACCCGGAGGGGCAGAGCCAGGGGGCGTTCTGCTGCGTGTGCGAGGAGTTCGCATCGGGGAACGCGCAACGCGAAACGCCCAGCGCGCAACGCTCAACGGAAGGAGGGGGACATGGACGCGATCACGGAGTACAGGAGGCCGGGTGCGGCGTACCGGGCGGAGGCCTGGGCGGCGCCGTGGCGCAGGCTGGGCGGGTGGCACCAGAACGCGGACGGGAGCTGGAGCGCGGTGTATGCGCACATCCCGCGGAGCAGGGCGAGGGCGAGGCGGGCGACCGTGTTCCTGCGGTCCGGGGCGTGGGTGTGGCGGGTGGAGGAGTTCGACCTGCGCACGCGGGCGGTGAGGCGGACGGTGAACAGGAGCGGGGCCGGGGCCTGGTACGTCAGCGCGCCGGCGGCGTTCCCCTGGGCCGACGCGGCGGCGAGGACGTCGGATTAGGTACGCGGGCCTGCGCGCCCGCCCGCGAAGGCGCGCCGCCGCCGGCCGTGACGGCGGAGGAGGTCGTAACCGGTTACGTGGCAGCGGTCAACGGCACGCTGCACATCATCCGGTTCGGGGCGATGATGATGGTGCTGGACACCGTTCTCGCATGTGAGAACGGTGCCAAGACGACCGACCCCGGCTATGGTGGCGGCTTGCGCGCCTGGCTCGCGTCGAACGTGCCGGACGTGAACTACAAGACGGCGATGAGGATGAAGGGGACGGCGGAGACGGTGTGCGCGGGGCTGGGGGCGGAGCCCTCGGCGCTGCTGCGCTGCCTGAACCCGGACCCGAAGGCGCTGCCGGACGAGGAGGACGCGGAGGCGCTGGTGGCGCTGCGGGAGCGGCTCGTCGAGATCGTGCACGGGAAGAGCGAGCGGAGCCTGGTGCTGTGGCTGAAGGGGGGCGCGCCGGCCGCGCCCGACGGGAAGGACGCGGAGGACGCGGGCAAGGCGGACGAGATCGCGCTGGACGCGGCGAGGAAGTTCGCGCACTCCGTCTGCCACGCGCTGGACGCGATGGACGCGCGCAAGAAGACCGCCCTGCGGAAGGCGATGGCGCAGGAACTCCGGAAGCACTTCGGCTCGAAGCGGCTCGGGTTCCTCGCGCAGTTGGTCGAAGAGGCGCTGGAGGCTTAGGGAGCGAACGCTCAACGTTCAACGTTCAACTCTCAACGCTCAAGTTAAGGGGAGACAAAGAGATGATGCGGAAGACGGATGCGGAAGGGGCGCTGGCGGTGGCCGAGGGGTATGTCGCTGACGGCATGAGCGAGGGCTTCGCGGCGAAGGCGGCGGGGATCTCGCTGGCGACGTTCAAGAGGTGGCAGGCGCGGGCGCGGGCGGGCCGGCCGCTGAAGGACTACGGGCGCTGCGGGCGGCCGCCGAGCTGCGAGGTGAGCGCGGCGGACGCGGAGATTCTGAGGGCGTACGTGATCCGGGCGAACATCGGGCGGCGGCGCGTGAGCGCGGCGGGCGGGTGCAGGCTGGCGGCGATGGACGCGGGGAGCGGGCTCTCGGAGGCGCTGCGGGCGGAGATCCTGAAGCCGCGCGCCGACCCGGGCGCGCTGCCGCGCCCGGTGCTGGAGGCGGTGCGCGAGGTGAGCGCGCCGGCGGTGGTCGGCCGGTACCGCGACAGCCGCGACGGGCTGAACAACGGGCTGTACAGCCCCGGCTACCTGCGGTGCCCGGAGGGCGAGATCGACCGGCGCTACCGGCCCATGGAGCGGGTGAGCTGGGACGACGGCAGCACGAACTTCCTTCTCGTGGTCCCCTGGAGGCGGGGCGGCGACAAGTGCAGCGACCGCTTCGGAGTCCGTTTGGTGCGCGGGCAGCTCCTCGCGTGCCTGGATTCGGCCAGCGGGTTCTGCCCGCATTACAGTTTCGTGGTGCGCGAGCGCGACAGCTACACGGCGGGCGACGTGTGCGCGGCCCTGTACGCGGCGTGGACGGCCCACGGCGTGCCGGTCGGCACGGTGCTGGAGGGCGGAAGCTGGCAGGCTGGCCGCACGCTGGAGCTGTGCAGGCGCGGCGGCACCGAAATCGTAAGCGCCAAGGGCCGCGCGATGCAGAAGCTGGTCGAGCGCTTTTTCGGCGAACTGTGGACAGACCAGGCGAGCCTGATGCCCGACGGTCATATCGGCCGGTTCCGGGGAGAGACGTGGAAAGAGAGCAAGGAGGCGCAGGCCGCGCGCGAGGGACGGCTCGACCCGCGCGGCGTGTTCCCGTCGCTCCCCGCGTTCCTAGGCGGGCTCGATAAGGCGGTGGACGCCGCGAACCGCACGCCGATCAAGAGCGGCGTGTACGGGGGCTGGACGCCCTGCCAACGGTTTTCCGACGAAGAGCCGGCCTCGCACCGGGTGCCGTCCGCCGGCCTGGCGCGCCTGGCTCTGCCGGTGATCGCGGACCGCACGGTGAGGCGCGGCGGCATGGTGACGGTGAGGGCGGCGAACGCGGCGGGCGTGGACTGGGATTTCGCCTTCGCGGTCAAAGACGGGCACCTGTGGGACAGGGCGAAGGTGAGCGTGGCGTTCGACCCGCGCTTCCCGGAGCGGGGCGCGGACGTGCGGCTCTGCGGCAAGCAGGCCCACGGGCCTGACTTCCTGCAGGTTGACCCGGCCGCGGTGAGCATGGGGCCTGCGCCGGTGCTGGACGCGGCCGGTCCGGCGTGGTCGCTGCGCTGGTTCGACAGCCGCGACCAGGCACGCGAGGCGAAGGCCAGGGCGCGCGCCGCCGTGCTGACCGTGGTGCGAAGCGCGGACGGGCGGGGGCGGATGCGGGCCGCGAAGGAGGAGGCGCCAGGCGACAGGGCGGAAATGGAGAGGGCGGCGGCGCAGGCGTGGCCGGAGCCGAGGGCGGACGCCGGGGAGCTGATGGACTTGTACGCGTGAGGCGTACGGACAACGCAGGCGGGGACGCCTGCACCACAACGAGGAGGGACGAGGCGATGAACGGTGAGAGCGTGGCGAGGTACTGGGGCGAGGCGCAGCGGCGCGGGCTGAGCCTGCGGGCTGCGGCGAGGGCGGCGGGGCTGGACGGGAGCGTCCTGTGCCGCGCGCTGAAGGGCAACTGGGCGGGCGACATGGGCCGCGTGGAGGCGGCGTGCCAGCGGGCGCTGGACGCGCTGGCCGGCCCGGCGGTGATCGCGACGAGCGTGGTGGCCGGGTGCCGGGCGGTGTGCGCGGCGGCCTACGCGGCGCGCGAGGTGGGCATGGTTTGGGGGCCGACGCAGTGCGGCAAGACCACGGCGCTGGAGCAGTGCTGCCGCGAGAACGAGGCCTACCGCATGTTTCGCTTTCCGGCGACGGCCGGGACGGGCGCGCTGGCCGAGGAGGTCGCGCAGGCGTACGGCGTGCTCGCGGCGGGGGCCGGGTTCCGGGAGAACCGGCGGCGGATCATGGAGGCGGCGCGCGACACGCTGCTGATCGCGGACGAGGTGCACGAGGCCTTCACGGCGCACGGCCACGGCGCGGCGGTGCGCGAGATCGAGTTCCTGCGCGAGATCCACGACAGGAGTGGCTGCGGCGTGGTGCTGTGCGGGACTGACGCCATGCCGCGCGGCATGAACGGCGGGCAGTTCGCGCCGGTGTTGCGGCAGACGCTGGAGCGCGGCCTCGTGCGCAAGGCGTTCGGCGGGCGGCCGGCGTGGCGCGACGTGGTCGCGGCGGCGAAGCATCACGGCATCGGGGAGACGCTGCCCGAGGACTACGCCAAGGCGTGGCAGGCTAAGCTCAAGGGCATGAGCTTCGGGGCCGTATGCCGGCTGCTGCGCTCGGCGCGGCACCTGGCGGACAAGCGCCGGATGGACATGAACTGGGACCGCGTGGCGGACGCGCTCCGGACGCTGGACCAGTTCGCGGCGGCGGAGTGACGGAGAAGGATGAACGCTGAAGGATGAAAGGAGACGATGAAGATGAGCGAGCAGAAGAGTATCCCGGCGGGGTACATGGAGAACGGGCTCGGGCACCTGGTGCCCGTGGCCAACGTGTCGGAGCTGGACAAGGTGCGCGACGAGACGGTGCGCGTGCTGGTCGAGTGGGCCGAGGAGATGGGCCGGAGCGTGGCGGCGTTCCGCGCGACGGCGGCGAACAGGGTCGCCGCGTTCTGCGAGCTGAGCGCGCAGGAGTTCGGCGCGGACCTGGGCGGCGAGAAGGGCAACGTCACCTTGACCAGCTACGACGGCAGCATGAAGGTGGTGCGCGCCCGCGCCGACCAGATCACCTTCACCGAGGCTGTGCGCGTGACGCGGGAGCTGTGCTTCAGGTGCATCGCGAAGTGGAGCGAGGGAGCCAACGCCAACCTCGCGACGGTGGTGCGCCGGAGCTTCGAGGCGGATAAGAACGGGCACCTGAGCGCGGCGAAGATCCTGAGCCTGCGGACGTACGAGATCAAGGACGACCCCGACTGGGACGCCGCGATGGACGCGCTCGACCGCGCGATCCAGGTGGTCGGCTCGCGGCAGTACGTGCGGTTCTACCGCCGCGGCCCGGACGGCAGGTACGCCCAGGTGGGCGTGGACTGCGGAAAGGGGGGCGCATGAGGACGCCGTGGGGCGACCTGGTGCGGACGCGGCTGGACATGACCAGGGAGGACATGTTCAGCGCGCCCGTGGCGGCGCGCCTGCTGGGCGTGTCGACGGCCAAGGCCTACAAGGAGATCGGCTCCGGCCGGCTCCCCTCCGTAGACCTGAACGCCGACGCGCCCGGGCACCCGTGCTACCGGCTGACGAAGCCCGACCTGCTCGAATACGTGCGCCGCGTGGAGGCCGCCGTATGACCTACACGCGCGAGGCGCTCCGCGAGGCCTACCGCCGCCTGGTCGCCTTCCGCGACCTGGCGGCGAAGGCCGGGCGGGCCGATGACGCGGCCGCGCTGCAGGCCGGCGCCCACGCGTGCGGCGCGACGCTCGACGCGTACGGCCGGCCCGGGTCCGGCACCGCCGCGCTCGAGGACACCTCGGACGCCGCCCGCGCCCGCGCCGAGATGCAGCGGATGATGACGGGGACGGGCGGCGCCCCGGACGGCGCGGAGGAGTGCTGCCCGTATTCGACGGGGTACCCGTTCTGCGCGGATTGCCGGGTGTTCCGGGGGCCGTTCGTGATCCAGGGCTCGCCGCGCCGCTATGTGTGCCTGACCATATGGCTTGTGCGGAGATAACCACGGGAGGCCAGCCACGGTATCCCGTTGGCTGAGCCGATTGGTTGGCACATGATTACGCACGAAACAGAGTTTGTTGATGGGCTGAGAGTCCGTAGGTACACACATGATCGGAGCTTGCCGATCATGTGTGAGTCGTGCGGACAAACTCACATCTACGGAATCACGCATGTGTATGCGGATCGGCCTACTGCCAAAGGCGGATTTGTTCCGGAAACGGAGGTCTGGTTGTGCGAGAAATGCCGGTCGCACCGGGGAAGAAGAGACTGGGTAGCTCCCGTGACTGAAGGCTCGCCTGAACGTACGGCGGCGCGGCAGCTACGCGAGGAGGCAGTTCCTTCCTCTTCTGCCAACTATTAGCTGAGGCGCGGCGTTCCGTCGCCTCCTGCGCCCTGTCGGGCGGGCGCGCAAGACGCGGACCGGGGAGACCCGGCCCGCGTCTTTGTTTTGTTTTTTTGATTTGTTTCGCGCGCGCGCGCGAAGCCTCAAGACGCGCGCGGTAAAGTGCGCGCCACTCATCGGACGCCTCAGGGGAGTCGCGGCCCCCCCACAAGCCCCACGGGGGCAGCCGCCTACACCAGCAGGGAGAGCGATATGGATATGCCGGATGTCGGGATCGGGATCAGCTACGGGGCGCTGGGCCTCATCACGGGCCTGGCGGCGACCTACATCAGGGCGCGCCTCGCCGCCGCGAAGAGGCCGGTCGCGGTCGAGCCGGACCCGCTGCGCGTGGAGGTGCTCAAGGCCTACGCCACGAAGGAGGAGCTGCGCGAGCTGGACGAGCGTTTCGAGCGCCGTCTGATCGCCGGCCTGACGGCGATCCGCGAGGACATCCTCGGCCTCCGGCGCGACATCAAGGAAAACGACGAGAAGGCCGAGGCGCGCTCCAGCGCGACGCACCGGCGCATCGACGCGATCAAGGACCTGTGCGCGGCGAGAGGGGGCTGCAGGTGAATTTCACTGAGGTCAACCGCAGGCACTGCCTGGAAGTGCTTGGGCTCTACGAAGGCGTCGACACCGGGGAGCGCGACGTGACGGCCGGCGTACAGACGTTGCGCCCGGCCGCGACGAAGGAGGAGGTCTCGGACGCGCTGGCCTGGCTGCGGACGCAGGGCTTCGCCGAGCGGCGCGAGAAGCCGCTGCAGGGCAACGTGTGGCGCATCACGAAGGAGGGCACGGCCGCGCTGCGGTCGCTGTAACGACGATGGCGAACGGGCGTAAAACGCGGAGCGACCGCTGGGACGCGAAGGCCGGGCTGACCGACGAGCAGGTCTGGCGCGCCTACGACGTGTTCGGCCGCAGCGCGTGGGCCGAGTTCTTGGCGTGGGCGGAGAAAGAGCTGCCCGGCGTGAAGGTGCCCTGCCGCAATTCGATGTACGACTGGCATGCCGACATGGCGGGCAAAGAGGCCGAGCACAAGGTCCGGCAGTCGCGCGAGGCGCGCGACGAGATCGGCGTGATCGCCAAGACCGCCGCGCTCGACGACGAGCTGATCGCGGCCTACAAGAGCATGGGCGCGCGGGCCGCGCTGCTCGGCAACAAGGACGAGGCCGTCAAGCTGACTATGACCGCCATCGACCTGGCCAACCAGCAGCTCAAGGCCGAGGCGCTCCGGCTGCAGCGGGATAAGTTCGACGCCGCCGAGCGCCGCCTGCAGGCCGTACGCGACGCGCTCGCCGCGCCGAAGACATCCGACGGCGGGCTGTCCGCCGAAACCCTCAGAAAGATCGAACAGGCCGCGGGGCTGCTGTGATGGGAAACGCGAGGAACATACCGGAGAAGGGCAAGCTCCTGCTGCCGTACCAGGCGGCGTGGGTCACCGACCCTGCGCGCCTGAAGATCGCCGAGAAGTCCCGCCAGATCGGCTGGACGTGGGCCACGGCCTACGGGCTCGTGCGCAGGAAGTCCCTGAAGGGCGCGCGGCTGGACGCGTGGATCAGCTCGCGCGACGACATCCAGGCGCGGCTCTTCCTGGAGGACTGCAAGGCGTTCGCGCATATCCTGCAGACGGGGGCGGAGGATCTCGGAGAGCGAGCCATCGACGCGGACGGCCACAGCGCCTATGTGCTGGCCATGGGCAACGGCCTGCGGGTCCACAGCATGAGCAGCAACCCCGACGCGCAGGCCGGCAAGCGCGGCGACCGCGTGCTCGACGAGTTCGCGCTGCACCCCGACCCGCGCAAGCTGTATGCCATCGCCTACCCGGGCATCACCTGGGGCGGCTCCATGGAGGTGTTCAGCACGCATCGCGGCAGCGCTAACTTTTTCAACGGGCTGATCCAGGAGATCAAGCACAAGGGCAACCCCAAGGGGTTCAGCCTGCATACCGTGACGCTGCAGACCGCGCTCGACCAGGGCTTCCTCGCCAAGCTCCAAGAGAAACTCCCCTCCGACGACCCGCGCCAGGCGATGGACGAGGCCGCCTACTTCGACTTCATCAAGGCCGGATGCGCGGACGAGGAGACCTTCGCCCAGGAGTACATGTGCCAGCCCTCGGACGACGCCTCCGCGTTCGTGTCCTACGAGCTGCTGGACGGCTGCAGGCACCCCGCCGGCGCGGACTGGCAGACGGTCGGCGGCGGCCCGCTCTACCTGGGCGTGGACATCGGGCGCACCAGCGACCTCACGGTGCTCTGGCTGACCGAGGACGTCGGCGGCGTGATGATGACCCGCCGGGTGGTGACGATGCGCGACGCCACCTTTGACGCCCAGGAGAAGGCCTTCTACGAGCTGATGGACCTGCCCGGCCTGCGGCGCGCCTGCATCGACCAGACGGGCATCGGCAGGCAGTTCGCCGAGCGCGCGGCCAGGCGCTACGGCGGCCGCGCCGAGGGCGTCACCTTCACCGGCGCGGTCAAAGAGGCCCTGGCCTACCCGCTCAAGGCGGCGCTCGAGGACCGGGCGCTGCGCATCCCAGACGACCGCGCGGTCTTCGCCGACTTCCGCGCGATCCGCAAGACCACCACGGCCGCCGGCAACATCCGCTTCGAGGGCGAGCGCACGAAAGACGGGCACAGCGACCGCTTCTGGGCGTGCGCCCTGTCGCTGCACGCCAAGGGCAAAGGCGGCGGCAGCGGCGCGTCCGCCCGCCCCCTCTCCGCGTGCCGCGCCGAGCGCGGAAGGAGGGTCGCGTGAGGATACCGCTCTTAGGATGGGAGCTGCTGCTCAAGCGCCGGCCCGCGTTCGGCCCCGCCTCGGCCGCCTCCATGCTCGCCTCGCGCGGCGACCCCCTGCGCTTCCTGGACCCCGACCGGCTGGCCCGCGCCATCCGGGCCTTCCGCGCCGGCTACCTGCGCGAGATGGCGGACATCATCGAGCAGCTCGAGGAGCGCGACGACACCGCCCGCAGCGCCTCCCGCAAGGCCTTCGCCGCGGCCTCGCGCTGCCCCCACCGCGTGCTGATCCGCGAGGGCGAGGAGCGCAACCCCCGCGCCAAGCTGCACCAGGACACGCTCACCCGCTTCTGGGCCACCGTCGAGGTGCGGGACGCCTTCGCCCGCAACTCCCGCGGCGGCATCCGCGCCCTCAAGCGGGGCATGGCCACCGCGCTCTCGCGCTACTGGTCCGTCCACGAGGTCACCTGGACGCCCCTCTCCACCGGCGAGCTGCGCGCCACCTTCTGGCGCATGCCCCTCTCGCGCTTCGAGTGCCGCACCGGCGCGCTCCGCTACCTGGAGGGCGACGGCTCGATCGACGGCCGCCCGCTCGAGCCCGGCGGCTGGCTCATCGCCCAGGGCGACGGCGTCGGCGTGGCCGCCGCCGTGGCCGCCACCTCCAAGCGCCTCAGCCTGCAGGACTGGCTGCTCTACTCCGAGCGCTGCGGCCAGCCCGGCGTCCACGCCCGGACCGACGCCGCCCCCGGCACGCCCGAGTGGGACTCCCTGCTCCTGGACCTCAACGGCCTGACCCGCGACTGGAAGCTGCTCACCGACAAGGGCGTGGAGCTGACGCCCGTGCAGCTCGGCACCGCCGGCACGCTGCCGTACCCCGAGCTGATCGCCCGCATGGACCGCGCCATCGCCGCCCTCTACCGCGGCGCCGACCTCTCCACCGTGTCCGGAGGCGAGGGCGGCGACGTGGGCGCCTCTCTCCAGGGCGACGAGATCGTCATCCTGGACTCCGACACCTGCGAGATGATCTCGGAGGCGCTCCGGCGCCAGGTCGAGCCGTTCGTCATCCGGTGGGCGCACGGCGACGACGAGCCCCTCGCCGGGATCTCCGTGTCGCTGCCCGAGCGGCCCTTCACCGCGCTCGACCTCCAGGCCGACGAGACCCTGCTGCGGCTCGGCGCGCGCCTCAGCAAGCGCCAGGCGCTCCAGCGCTACGGCCGCAGCGAGGCGGCCGACGACGAGCCGCATGACGCGCTGAGCGCTCCAAACGCGGCCATGCTCCCGGCGTCAGGCCCCGAGGGCGTTGCAAACGCGTTGCACTCCGCGCAGGACCGCCGCGCGGGCGGCGGGCGCACGGAAGCGGCCCCCGCCGGGGCACCCCCCGAAAACGCGAAAAAAACGGCCTCCGCCGGCGCGGCCTCCGCGGCGCTCGACCAGACCGACGACGCGATCTACGAGGCCGCCGCCCTGGAGGCGCTGGGCGCCGCCCGCTCCGGCGGGCTGGAGCGGCTCACCGACATGCTGCTGGAGGCGCTGGACGCCGGCGACGAGGCGGGCATGCTGGCCAAGCTGCAGGCCGCGTACGACGCGCTGCCGGGCATGGCCGAAGACCCCGAGGCGGACAGGGCGGCGGCGGACCTGGCCGGGCGCATCCTCCTCGGCGCGGTCCAGCAAGGCAGGGAACAGTCAGCGAAAGGGACGAGCGAGTGAAAACGACAAGCATCATTTCCGTGGCCCACGAGATGCCCGCCGGCGTACAGCAGCCGGAAGGGATACCCGTGCCCTACGGCGCGCGCCGGACCCTGGCCATGGGTCCGGAGGTCGGCGAGATCGAGGAGACCTTCGACCGGGCCGGGGCCGAGGCCATCGCGGCGGACCTCAAGGCCCGCGCCGGCAAGAAGGGCTTCAAGGGCTACCCCGTCTACCAGGGCCACCCCGACGCGCCCGCCCCCGTCGGGACCAAGTTCCCGGACAAGGCGGCGATCGGCTGGATCACCGCCGTGACGCCCGGCGAGACGGAGGCCGTCTTCTCCGTCCGCTGGCTCGCCAACCCCGGCGAGGGCTTCAGCCACTTCTCGCCCTACTGGGGCGGCACGTTCGACGCCTCCAGGAAGAGGCTCGCCGTGACCCGGTTCAAGTCGCTCGGCCTGACGAACGACCCCGACTACGAGGATATGGCCCTGCCCCACGAGGGCGAGGACGATCTAACCGCCGGCACGCCGGCACAACCCAAAAAGGAGAAACGCATGGACCCCAAAGCCATCGCGAAACTCCTCGGCCTGCCCGAGACGGCGACCGAGGAGGAGATCAGCGCGGCGATCGCCGCGGCCCTGAAGGCCAAGGCCGACGCCGAGGCGCAGGCGAAAAAGGACGCCGACGCCAAGACGGCCGCAGAGGCCTCGCTCGAGCACGAGCGCGCCGCCCACCGCGGCACGATCCTCGCCCGCGCCATCGAGGACGGGCGCATCACGGCGGCCGAGCGGCCCGTGTGGGAGGCGCGCCTCGCCCACGAGAAGAGCTTCTCCGTAGAGGTCAAGGCGCTCGACGCCCTGCCCAAGAAGCTCAAGACCGCCCCCTCCGCCAGCGCCGCCAAGGGCGCGGCCGCCAGCCGCGACCAGGTGCTCGCCCTGGCGCACGAGAAGATGTCCGCCGACAAGGGGCTGGACTTCAACGCCGCGTACCAGGCGGTGAAGGCCGAGCGCCCGGACCTCTGGGTGGCGGGCGGGAAGGCAGGTGAGGCATGAGCCTGACCTCCGGCACCCATGAGCGGGCGATCACCCGCACCGCGGGCGCGGCCGTCAGCCGCGGCCAGGCGCTCAAGAAAGGCGCGTCGGACGGCCTCGTCGTCCCCGCCGCCGCCGCCTCCGACGTCGTGATCGGCGTCGCGCTCGACGACGCCGCCCTCGGCGAGGCCGTCCCCGTCTCCCTCCTCGGGGGGGCGGGCGGCTCCGTCCAGGTGCTCGCCACCGGCGACATCGCCGTCGGCGACGCCGTGGGCGTGCTGGGCGCGGCCGTCACCAGCGGCCTGCACATCGGCCGGGCGCTCGAGGCCGCCGCCGCCGGCGAGCTGTGCGAGACCGACCCCACCACCTGCGCCACGCTGTAACGGGCGCGCAACCCAACGGAGAGCAAAGTGAAAGAAATCATCACCGACCTGATCCTGCCGCCCGGTGCCGCGCTGGCCCACGGGCAGGTGGCCCTCGCGCACGAGGCCGCGTTCAACGCCGCCTTCCTGTCCGAAGGCCTCACCGGCTACGCCGTGGGCTTCCCCGGCACGGCCGACCTGGAGGCCGAGCTGGCCATGCTGGCCCCGGCCGTGACCGTCGCCGACCTGTTCGAGTACCGCGTGGAGAGCAGCGCCGAGGCGTTCCTCACCGAGACGGATGACTCGGACGTGCGCGCAGTCGGGGCCGAGTTCAAGATTGTCCGCGCGACCGGCAGCAAGGTGACGGCCTCGCTCAAGCACAAGGGCCTGACCAAGCGCCTGGACGTGCGGCAGATCGCCGCCGACCCCATGGCCAAGGAAAAGGCCGTGGCCTCGCTCAAGGCCCGCCTGCTGCGCGCGGAGATCTACCGCGCCGCCGCCATGCTGTACGCCGCCACCGCCGCGCTGCCCAGGACCTGGGCCACCGGCGACGGCGACACCGACCCCGACGCCGACGTGCTCGAGGCCATCGCCGGCCAGCTCACCTCGGCGGGCGTGCTGCCCAACCGCGTGCTGTACTCCACCGGCGCGTGGATCAAGCGCATCAAGGGCCTGCGCATGATGGACACGGCCGGAGGCTTCGCCAACGCGGGCTTCGGCGAGCAGCAGCTCGCCGATTTCCTGGGCGTCGACAAGGTCATGCGCAGCCGCAGCGCGCGCACCGTCTCGGCCGCCGGCGCGAAGGCCGGGGTCGTGGGCGCGAACCGCGTCTACTGCTACAACGCCCAGGACCAGGTCGGCCCCGAGGACCCCTCGAACATCAAGCGCTTCACCAAAGGCGCGTTCGAGGTCTTCGAGCAGCAGGTCAGCTCCTCGACGGTGGACATCACCGTCGCGCACCTGTCGCTCGTCTCGGTGACGAGCACCCTCGGCATCGCCGTCCTCGACGTGGCCTAGACCATGTGGACCGACCTCACAGATCGCGACATCCGCGACGCGCTCTCCGACCGCGAGGTCGAGAGCTACGCGCGCGCCGCCTCCGGCCCCGACTGGGACCCGGAGGCGGCCGCGCGCATCTGCGCCAAGACGGCCTCCCTCGTGCGCGGCTACATCGCCACGGCGCCGAAGCGGCCGGCCCTCGGGCCGGGGCGCACGCTGCCCGAGGCGCTGATCGGCCCCGCCGCGGACTACGCCGCCGTGACGCTGCTGCGGCGCATCCCGAAGGAGATCCGCAAGGAGCGCCTGGACGCCCGCGCCGAGGCGATCGAGATCTTCAAGGCCGTCGCCAAGGGCGAGGTCGAGGTCGAGCCCTACTCCGCCGCAGCGCCCGCCGCCGCCTCCCCCCGCAGGGTGAGCGCGCTGGCCGCCCCCCGCAGCCGCGTACGTGCGAGCGCCGCCCAACTGGAGGGCACGCCATGACCCACGAGGACATCCAGCTCGCCGTCGAGGCCCTCATCCGCGCGCGCCCCTGGTTCGCCCGCGCCGGCTTCACCGTCGTCCGCGAGTCCTCCGGCGAACTCGACGCCGAGCTGGACGCCGCCCTGGCGGAGGGCGCCGACGGCGCCGTCATCCTCGTCTCCGTCGGCGCCTTCGACCCGGAGTCCTCCGACTCCTCCGTCCCCGTCGGCTCCCTTGAGGTCCGCCTCTCCGTCGCCGAGGACACCGCCATACACCGCTCCCGCCCCGGCTGGGCCTCCGCCTCGCAGGCCGCCGAGTACCTCGCCTCCTACCTCAACCTCCGGCAGGTCGGCGGGGAGACCCTCGCCCGGCCCTCCGTCAGGCCCGACCACACGCCGGGCCTGCTCCGCCACGTCGTCACCCTCCGCCTCAACCACGCGCTCGAAACGGCGCCCGAAGAACAGGAGTAGCACACCATGCCAGGCATCACCCGTCAGAACATCTTCCGCGGCCCCGGCCGCCTCGCCCTCGGCTCGACCGCCATCGACACCAAGGACGGCATCACGCTCGCCCAGGAGGCCGTCACCGCCGACCTTGCCTCCGACCTCGCCGCCTTCCTCGGCACAATCCAGTCCGACCAGAAGCTCACCGTCTCCGCCACGCCCTACGGCGCCCTCAGCGAGGCGCTCCTCGCCGCGCTCTACCCCGCCGCCTACCGCACGCCCGCCGTCGGCGCCAGCGTCTTCGGCTCGGCCGACGTGCCCTGCACGATCCACAGCAAGGCCGGCGTCCTGGTCACGCTCTTCGCCGCCGCCCTCACCGCGCCGCCCCCGCTCACCCTCTCCGCCGCCGCCACCCTCTTCGGCGCCCTCGAGATCACCGCCGTCCCCGCCAACGGCAAGCTCCCCGGCGAGACCGACGCCCTCCTCAAGGCCGCCGCCCTCGCCTGGTCTGACGGCGTCCAGGCCGCGCCCCCCACCGGCGCGCGCTACTCCGCCGCCTTCGGGGCCTCGACCTTCGCCGACACCGTCTCCGGCTTCCGCGCCGAGTTCCCCGTCTCCCTCGAGCCCGTCCTCTCCGACAACGCCGGCACCCTCGACATGACCCTCACCGGCTGCCGCCCCTCCTGCCGCTTCCAGCCCCTCGGCCTGTCCGAGGCCGCCGCCATCGCCCTGCTCGGCCTCAACCGCGGCCGCGGCTCCCCCACGTCCGCAGGCGAGAACCTCGTCGTCACCGGAACCAACGGCCTCGTCCTCACGCTCTTCAACTGCTCCGTGCTCCAAGGCCCCCTCGCCTGGGGCTCCTCCGCCCTGCGCGCCGGCGAGCTGCTCTTCCAGGCCGCCCCCGACCCCGCGACCGGCAAGGTCTTCGACCTCACCTACTCCGACCCGGAGGCCTGATTTATGAGACACGCGCTCTTACTCGCCCTCCTGCTCCCGCCCCTCTGCCGCGCCCAGGTGCCCTTCTCCTGGGAGGCCGACGCCTCCCAGGCCCGCCCCGCCCTCAAGGAGGTCTACCGCGGCGAGACCCTCCTCCTGCGCCCCTCCTGGACCGGCGCCTCCACCAACGGCGCCGACTTCACCCTCTTCTGGCAGACCAACGGCATGGGCTCCGCCTGGTGGGCCGACCCCACCAACGCCTTCTCCTGGACCCCCGCCCGCGACGCCGGCGCGCCCGAGTACACCCTCTTCATCCGCGCCGCCCGCCCCGACGGCGCCTCCTACCGCGCGCACGCCCGCCTCCGCATGCTGGCCAGCCCCGGCTTCAGCCCCGCCGTTATGCCGCCCCCCTCCGCATACCCCACCCTCGCCGCCGATTTACTTCCGCTGTTGCTGCCGTCCGTGCCCACCTATGCGGCGTGGACTAACGAGGCC
>JAKJGY010000219.1 GCA_022704145.1 Verrucomicrobiota bacterium | reverse complement strand
TCTCGGACCGCCGACAACGTGACTGACGACCGCCGTCCGCTTTCGGGCGTCCGGGGACGTCCGCCCGTACCTGGCCGTGCTCAACCGCCTCCTGCCCGTCCCGCAAACAGCCAGCGCCCGTCTCATCCGCGGGACTTGGCGAGCGTCCCCGCGAGCCGCGGCCGACACGGAGGTCGGCCCTCCAGAGCGAGGCCCGTCGTTCCGGCGTCGCCTCACGCGAACGGGTTCTCGCCCGGATAGCGCACGCCCTCGGGCAGCGGCGTGTTGATGTCGTCCACACCGAGCAGCTTGACCGCCTCGAACAGCGCGCGGCCCGCCTTGGCGAAGCCGAAGCCGCCGTGGTGCGGGAAGCGCTTGCCGATCAGCACGTGGCGGTAGAAGCGCGCGAAATCGCGGATGCCCACGATGCCGATGCCGCCGAACGAGCAGGGGTTGATGTCGAGGAACTCACCCTCGGCGAGGTAGCTCACCAGCTCGCCGTCAGCGTTGCCCTGCAGGCGGAACATCGTCGCCGGGCCGGACTTGAGCTGGCCTTCGAGCGTGCCGCGGGTGATGTCGGGCTCCTTGCCGCCTTCCATCAGGCGGTTCATGATGAGCTGGAACTTCATCGAGCAGCTCTTCATGCAGGAGCTGCACGTGTTGCCGCAGTGGAAGCCCATGAAGAGGTCCTGGGCCGGCACGCCCTTGAGGTTCTTGCCCTTGATCACGTCGGCGGGCACGGAGTTGTTGATGTCCAGCAGCGTGGCGGGCAGGCCCGTCGCGCAGGTGAGCATGTACTCGGAGACCGCGCCGTACAGGTCCACCTCGCAGGCGACCGGAATGCCGCGGCCGGCGAGACGGCTGTTGATGTAGCACGGCACGAAGCCGAACTCGCTCTCGAAGGCGGGCCAGCACTTGTTCGCGAACACGCCGTAGGACGAGGCGCCGAGGTTCTCCTCGTAAAACTTCATCAGCGTCAGCTCGTACTGCGCGAGGCGCGGCAGCAGGTCCGGCCAGCAGCAGCCGTCGCCCAGCTCCTTGGCCATGTCGGCGGCGATCGCGGCGATCGCCTTCTTCTCCTTCGCGGCCTTCTTGAACGCCACGAGCAGGTCCAGCTCGGAGTTCTCCATCACCGTGACGCCGATATCGTAGAGCGGCTGGATCGGCGCGTTGCAGGCGAAGAAGTCGTGCGGCCGCGGCCCGAAGCCGAATACCTTGAGGTTCGTCACGCCGACCACCACGCGGGCGATCGCGGCGAACTCGCCGATCTTCTGCGCCAAATCCTGCGGCAGTCCCACGGGGTATTGCGGGATGTAGACGTCCAAGCGCCGCAGCCCGATGTTGTACGAGCAGTTCAGCAGGCCGCAGAGCGCGTCGCCGCGGTCGCTGGCCAGCACGGCCTTGTTCTCCTCAGCCGCCGCCACGGCCATACAGGGGCCGGGGAACTCCTGCAGGAAGAGCGTGGTCGGCGCCTCGGGGCCGAAGTTGCCCAGATAGGCGACCGCCGCGTTGCAGCCGGCCGCGACCAGCTCGTCGAGCGCGGCCAGGGCCTGCGTCTCGTTCTCGATGATCACCGAGGACGCGACGGCGTCCACCTTCTGCTTCTTCAGCTCCGCCATCAGCGCCGCCAGGCGCTTCTGCGTCAGGCTCGCGGGAAAACAGTCCCGCGACACGCCGACGATTCCGATCTTCACTTCAGGTACGTTTGTCAGTTTCATGATGCTCCTTTCAAATCGGGTGAATGTCCAATATCGAACAAGGAATGTCCAATTTCCTGTCCTTCATCATTGGACATTCCTTGTTCATTATTGGATATTCTTCTGTCCGTAATACGCGCCCGGGCCATGTTTTCTGCCGTAATGCTTGTCGAGCAGATAGCCGGGCAGCGGCGCAACCTCCGGGCGCAGCGCGAACGTGGTCGCGGCCATCCGCGCGACCGCCTCCAGCGCGACCGCGTTCTCGACCGCCTTCTTCGGGTCGGGCCCCCAGGCGAAGGGCCCGTGTCCGGCCGCCAGCACGCCGGGCACGGCGTCCGGGTCGAGGTCGCGGAAGCGCTCGACGATCAGCCCGCCGATGTGGTGCTCGTAGCGCTCGCGCACCTCCGCCTCGGTCGGCATCCGCGCGACCGGCACCGCGCCGTGGAAATGGTCGGCGTGCGTCGTGCCGAGGCACGGAATCTCGCGGCCTGCCTGCGCGAAGGCCGTCGCGTACGCGCTGTGCGTGTGGACGATACCGCCGACGTGCGGGAACGCCCGGTACAGCGCCACATGCGTCGGCGTGTCGGACGAGG
Source organism: Verrucomicrobiota bacterium (assembly GCA_022704145.1). Classification (GTDB taxonomy): domain Bacteria; phylum Verrucomicrobiota; class Kiritimatiellia; order RFP12; family UBA1067; genus JAKJGY01. The sequence continues at coordinate 3,964 of JAKJGY010000219.1, read as the reverse complement.
GTGCGAAGGCGCCCTCGACCACCGCACCCGCGAGATCGGTCACCACCAGCGTGTCGGGCGTCAGCCGGTCGTAGGCCACGCCGCTGGGCTTGATCACCATCAGCCCGCTCGCGCGGTCAATACCGCTGACGTTACCCCAGGTCAGCGTGACCAGCCCCTGCCGCACCAGTTCCAGGTTCGCCGCGCAGACGCGCGCTTTGAGCGTTTCGAGCATATTCGTTTTCCCGAGCGACTCGAATGCGTCGATTCAATCGAATCAATCGATTCCTTCGACTTATCCCTTACCCCGCACCTGCCGCTGCCGCTCCCGAATCGCGATCAAATCCTTCATGACGTTGGCCATGCCGCCGCCCCAAGCGGCCGTGCCGAACCCGTCGTGGAGCTGCCGGTACAGCGCGAACAGCTCCGAATATACAGCGACGTTCTCCGGGATCGGCCGATAGACCCGCTCGCGCACGCGGCAGACCTTGGCCTGCGCCGCCTCGATGTCCGGGAACGCGCCCGCCGCGACCGCGCCGAACAGCGCCGCGCCCAGCGCGCAGGTCTGATCCGACGCCGCGACCGCCATAGGCATGTCCAGCACGTCGGCATACACCTGCATCAGGAACGGGCTCTTGACCGCCAGCCCGCCGCAGTTGATCACCTGGTCCACGGGCACGCCGTACGCGCGCACACGCTCCACGATCATCCGCGCGCCGAAGGCGGTGGCCTCCACCAGCGCGCGGTAGACCTCCGCCGCCGTCGTGTGCAGGGTCTGACCCAGCAGCAGGCCGGAGAGTCGCACGTCGGTCAGCACGCAGCGGTTGCCGTTGTTCCAGTCGAGCGCCAGCAGGCCGCTCTCGCCGGGCTTCAGCTTGTCCGCCTCGTGGTCCAGCCTGGCGAAGACGGTGCCCTGCGAGTCGCCGTCGGACTTGGGCACGAGCTGGTTCACGTACCAGAGAAAGATGTCACCCACCGCAGACTGGCCCGCCTCGATGCCGGTGTAGCCGGCCATCACCGAGCCGTCCACGATGCCGCAGACGCCCGGAATGTCCTGCAGCGGCCGGTCGTTCCTGGCCACCAGCAGGTCACAGGTGCTGGTGCCGAGGATCTTCGCGAGCTTGCCGGCGGAGCAGCCCGCGCCGACCGCGCCCATGTGGGCGTCGAAGGCGCCGACCGCCACGGCGATGCCCTCGGGCAGTCCCAGCGTCCTGGCCCAAGCCGCGCAGAGTCCGCCCGCCTTGACGTCAGCCGTGTACGCCGTCGCGTAGAGCCGGTCGCGCAGCTCGGCCAGCGCGGGATCGAGCGCCGCCAGAAACGCTTTGTCCGGCAGCCCGCCCCACGCCTCGGCGTACAGGGCCTTGTGGCCGGCCGCGCACACGCCGCGCTTGAGCGCGAGCGGATCTTCGACACCGGTGAGCAGAGCGGGAAGCCAATCGCACAGCTCGACGAAGCTGAAGGCCGCTTCGAACACGCGCGGATCGGCGCGCTTGCAGCGTAGCACCTTGGCCCAGAACCATTCGGAGGAGTAGGTGCCGCCGCACTTGGCCAAGTACTGCGGCCGCAGCTTGGCGGCCAGCGCCGTGACCTCCGCCGCCTCGGCGTGGCTGGTGTGATCCTTCCAGAGCCAGGCCTGCGCGTTCGGATTGTCCTTGAACTCCGGCAGCAGCGCCAACGGCACACCCGCGCGGTCCACGGGGATCGGCGTCGAGCCGGTCGTGTCCACACCGATACCGACGACCTTGTCCGCGGAAAATGCGGCGTCCGCCGCCTGCGCCTTGGCGAGACCCTGCACCACGATCTCGACCAGGCCGGCGCGGTAGTCGGCCGGACTCTGGCGAGCGACGTTCGGGTCACGCGGGTCGACGATCACGCCCTGCTGCCCGGACGGGTAGTTAAAGACGTGCGAGGCCACCTCAGCGCCGGTGTCGAGGTTCACCACCAGCGAGCGGCATGAGTTCGTTCCATAATCCAGACCTAGTGCGTAGCGAGCCATCTTCTCACTCCCCTCCACCCTTCCAACATTCCATCATGCCAACATTCCGCTCCTCCGCCCTATTCCGCCTTGATCCTGAGGATCGTGAGCGAGTGTGCGGGAAGCGTCACCTGCGAAACAGCTCCGGGAATATCGATCACATCCTCTTTCGGCGCGACCTTGAGCGGCTCGGCCATCGTGTTCAGGTCGTCCGGGCGTCCGGTCAGCGTCAGACGCCGGGCCTTCTGCGCGGCGACCTTGGCTCCCGCCAGGCTGAGCGCGAGCGTCACCGGCGCGCTGTGCGGATTGACGCCCTTGACCACGATCTCGCCCGCCGCCTGGTCCAGCCCGGCCGTCAGATAGGCGTGCGCTATCTGCCCGTTCGGCAGCGGTTGGTCGAAGAGCGGCTGGCCGTCGAGCCACGCCTTGACGCGGTCGCCTTCAAGCGCGATCTTGATCGCGTACCAGCGCCCGGTCTCGATCGAGCCGGGCTTGCGGACGACCGGATTCTGCCCGTTCTGCTCGATGCCATGTTCCTTGTTACCCCAGCCGCCCAAGTTCAGATGCACCGCCTTGTCGCGCTGGTCGCGCACGCGGATGATGAAGCCCTCCTTGCCCGACAACTTGCGCGCGCTGAGTTCGAGGGTGTAGTTCTGCCACGACGCGCCATCGATGAAGCTGGTGACGGTCTCGTGCACCGCCTCATCCGCCTGGCGCAGCGTGCCGTCCTTGACCGACCAAGCGCCCTCCTTCGCCTTGGACCAGCCCTTCGTCCCAGCCTGCGGGTCGAAGGCGTAGAGCGTCTCGCCGCCGCGCGTCACGCGGATATCCTTGAACTCGGCGGCCGTCTCCCACGTATGCAGGCCGATCGTGCCCGTCGGCGGCAGCGGAGTGGCGTTGGCCGACACCTCCACGGGCAACAGCGTGTCCGGCAGATGGTTCATAAAGAGCTTCTGCACATAGTACGAGGGCGTGCCGAACGCGCGCGTGTTGTCGAACCAGATCAGGTCGACGTTCCATTGCGTGTTGCCGATCTTGTTGAAGAGCGGCGCGTACGCGGCCATGCGCACCACGTCGGAGTTGCGCTCAAAACCGGTCATCGCCGCCGCCTCGCACAGCGCCGCATGCAGGTTGTTCTTGCGGTCGCGCGTGTGACAGGCGTACTCACCCACATAGACCTTCGGGCCGTTACGGTCATACGTGTCGTAGCGGTTCGCCTGCGCGAGGAACCACTCCGGCGGCTTGTAGTAGTGCTCGTCGACCAGCTCGGCCTTCATGCCGGGCAGCCGCTGCCACGCCAGTTCGAACATCGGCCCATCCGGCGCGGCGCCGGCCGAGGAGATGATCGTGATCTCGGGGTGCCTGGCCTTGACCGCCTTGGCGATCACCTCATACCGGTCGAGGAAGAGGTTGTCCCAGTTCTCGTTGCCGATGCCGAGATACTTGAGCCTGAAAGGCGCGGGGTGGCCCATGTCGGCGCGCACCTTGCCCCAGGGCGTCTCCGGCGCGCCGTTCGCGAACTCGATCAGGTCGAGCGCGTCCTGGATCACCAGGTCGAGATCCTTGAGCGGGATACACTCCAGCGGCTTGCGGAACTGGCAGGTCATGCCCCCAGGTCCTCCGCCATCTGGAAATACTCGAAGTACCCCAGGCCGTGCGTCTGCCAGTAGCCCCAACGGTTGTGGTTGACCGCACGCCGCTCCAGCGGCCCGACCGTGCGCTTCCAGTGGTAGAGCGTCTCGAAGTCGTAGCCCTCCACCACGCAGCCGCCCGGAAAGCGCAGCGTCGCGGGCTTCATCTCAGCCAGCCACTCCATCAGGTCTTTGCGCATGCCGTTCTTGCGGCCCTTGAAGGTGTCCTGCGGATACAGCGAGACCAGCTCGAGGTCGACCGTGCCGCGCGCGTCAAGGAGGATGACGAGCCGCGCGTTGGTCACGCTCTCGGAGGGCGAGAACACCGTCTCATACTTCGCCCAGGCTGCCGCAGGCGACAGGTCCAACGGAGAGGCGG
>JAKJGY010000218.1 GCA_022704145.1 Verrucomicrobiota bacterium | reverse complement strand
TGGAACTCTACCGCCGCAAGGATCTGATCGTGGTGTTCCTGCTGAGCGCGGTGATCCTGTTCCCGCTGGCGTTCTTCGCCCCGTTCGGCGTGTCCGGCGCGGGACGTTATATCTGCGAGCTGGCCCTGCTGCTGATCTGGCTCTTCTCGGGCGTGATCGGCTTCGGCGTGTCGGCGCGGCTGTTCCCGCCGGAGTTCGAGAGCCGCACGATCTACCCGATGCTGTCGAAGCCGGTGGGGCGCGGCACCATCCTGCTCGGCAAATACTTGGGCGGGCTGGCGGCTTCGGTGTCGGCGCTGGCGGCGTTCTACCTGGCCTACGGGGTGATGGCGGGGCTGCGCGAGGGCGTCTGGTTCTCCGAGATCCTGATACAGGCCTTCGTGATGCACGTCGGCTTCCTTGTGCTGGTCACGGCGCTCGGGCTGTCCGGGTCGCTGTTGCTCACGCCGTCGGCCAACCTGACGCTGGGCGGCCTGGTGGTGGTCGTGATGCTGCTGTTCGGCCAGCGCCTGCCCGCGTTCGCTGCCGGGCAGCCGCAGCCGGTGCGCGCGCTGGTCTGGCTGGCGCATGCGGTCGGGCCGCACGTGGAGTTCTTCGATCTGCGCCAGCGGGTGGTGCACGCCTGGCCGACGGTGGGCTGGGGGGTCTGCGCCGCAGCGCTCGCTTATGCTGTCGCGTATGCGGCCGCCTGCCTCGCGGTGGCGGCGGCGGTTTTCCGGCGGAGGAGGTTCTGACGTGCCTGGGCTGCGACACACGGCAGAGTGCTGGGTGCTGGCCGCGGCGGGGCCGCTGGCGTTGGCGCTGGCGTGGGCTGTGCTGCGCCTGACGGCGGGCGACCCGCCGCAGCGCGCGGGCGAGGACGTGCTGGCGCTGCTCTTCGGGGACGCGCGCCAGCAGGTGAGCGCGGCGTTCTACGACAAGGTCGAGGAGTATTTCCATGGCGGGGTGCGGCAGGCGGAATGCGACCACGGCCTGGTGTCGGGCACCGTCTGGGAACCGGAGTCCGGGGACGCGGAGGAGCACGAGAACCACGAGGAGGGCTGCGGCTGCGCCGCCGATCCGGCGCTGCTGTCCCACGGGCTGGACCCGTGGGTCTGGCTGAACGCCCGGATCCACGCGCAGGCGCACCGGCATTTGGAGGAGGGGCGCGCGGTGGAGCTGCTGCCGTGGGTCTGGGCCGCCTGCCGCGCGTCGCCCAAGAACACGCAGGCGTTCCTTTCCGGCTCGTATGTGCTGGCGCGCATGGTCGGGCGGCCGGAAGAGGGCGCCCGCCTGCTGGAGCAGGGCATCGCCCACAACCCGTCCTGCGCCGAGCTGGAGTTCGCTCTGGGCGAGCTGTACCTGAACCGGCTGCACGACCCCGCGCGCGCGGAGCCGCGGTTCCGCGCGGCGGTCAAGAAATGCCGGGTGGCGTCGAAGCCCGAGGGCGAGGGCGAGCGGCGCCTGCTGGTCCAGTCGCTCTTCTACCTCGGTCATCTGGCGCATCGGCGCGGCGACATCGCGCAGTTGCGCGAGTGCGTGCGTGCGGCGGAGGCGGCGGAGCCGGAGTATATCTGCACGCTCAACCTGCGCGCGCTGCTGAAGGCGGCCGAAGGGCCATGAGCCGGGCGTACACCGAGGCGCGCGAGGCCTGTCTGGCGGTGGTGGATTTCGAGACCACGGGCTCGGTCCCCGGATATCCGGTCGAGCCGTGGCAGGTGGGCGTGGTGCGGGTGCGCGGCGGACGCGTCTGCGCGGACGAGGCGTTCGAGTCGCTGGTGCGCGTCGGCGACCGGCCCTTCAACCCGCGTGCGCCGGGGCGGCACGCGCGCCTGCGGCGCGAGCTGTCGGAGGCGCCGCCGCCGGGCGAGCTGTGGCCGGTGCTGGCGGAGTGGGTGGGCGGCGTGCCGCTGGTGGCGCATCACGCGGGTACGGAGCGCAGCGTGCTGGCGCGGCTGGCGCCGCTGCACCGGCTGGGGCCGTGGGTCGATACGCTGACGCTTGTCCGGCGCGCCTATCCGGCTTTGGCGTCCAAGGCGCTGGAGGATGTGTGCGGCGCCCTCGGGCTGTCGGCGCGCGTGTGCGCGGCCTGCCCGGGGCGTGAGGCGCACGACGCGCTCTTCGACGCGTTCGCCTGCGCGGTGCTGCTCGAGCATCTGCTGGCCCTGCCCGGCTGGGAGCGGGTGACGGTCGAGGCGCTGGCCGGGCGCTGAAGGAAGAGGGCATAAAAGGGAGGGTGAGGGATGAGGCTGCTGGTTGCGACGCGGAACAGGCATAAGCTGGAGGAGATCCGGCAGATCTTCGCCCTGCCGGGGTTGGAGCTGCTGGCGGCGGACGAGGTGCCCGGGCTGCCGGAGGAGGTGGTCGAGGACGAGGTGACCTTCGAGGGCAACGCGCTGAAGAAGGCGCGTGAGCTGGGCGCCGCCTCGGGGCTGTGGGCGATGGCGGACGACTCGGGCCTGGAGGTCGAGGCGCTCGGCAACGAGCCGGGCGTGCGGTCGGCGCGTTACGCGGGGGAGCCGTGCAGCACGCCCGCCAATAACGAGAAGCTGCTGCGCGAGCTGGAGGGCGTCGCGGACCGGCGGGCGCGCTTCCGTTGTGTGATCGCCCTGCGGGCTCCGGACGGCCGGGAGTGGTCCGTGGAGGGCCGTTGCGAAGGCAGGATCATCGGAGCGCCGCGCGGCGCGAACGGGTTCGGCTACGATCCGCTTTTCGTGCCGGACGGCCATGACGCGACCTTTGCCGAGCTGGACGGGGCGACCAAGAACGCGCTCTCGCACCGCGGCCATGCGCTGCGCCGCGCCGCCGAGCTGTGGCACGGGTTGCTCGCCTGAGCCGTCGCGGGCGCAGCGACAGGAAGAAGGGCGGTCCGCGGCCGTGCTCTCACTGACACACTGTTTCTCCGAGCGGCTCGTGGCGGCGCTGCCTGCGGGGGCGGCGCGCGCGGCCTCGCCCGCGCTGCCCGGCGCGGCTGCGGCGCTGGCGGCCGCCGCGCTGGCGCGGCAGGCGCCGGGGCGTCTGGCGCTGGCGGTGGTGCCGGGGGTCGCGGACCAGGAGCGGGTCTATGGTGACCTCTGCGCGCTCGGGCGCGAGAGCGGCGTCAGGCCGGTGCTGTTTCCGCATGCGCTGGCCGATGACGCCGAGGCGGCGGGCGCGCGGCTGGGGGCGGTCCGGCTGCTGAGGGAGTGGCGCGCGGAGCTGGCGGGCGAGCCGGCGGTCCTGGTGGCCACGCTCCAGGCGCTGCGCCAGCCCGCGCCTGATCCGGAGGCGGTGGGGCGGGCCTCGGTGGTCCTGCGGGTCGGCGCGAGCGAGTCGTTCGAAGGGGTGGTGGCGCGGCTGGTCGCGGCCGGTTATGAGCGGGTGGCGGAGGTCGATGCGCCCGGCCGGCTGGCGGTCAGGGGCGGGCTGCTCGACGTGTGGCCGCCGGGCGCGCCCGCGCCGTGGCGCGCGGAGTTTTTCGGCGCGGAGGTGGAGTCGCTGCGGACCTTCGATCCGGCGACGCAGTGCTCGGTGGGGCCGGGCGAGCAGGTCTGGCTGCCCCCGTGCGACGAGTCCGCGCTGGCGACGGTGCAGCTTGCGGAGCTGCTGCCGCCATGCGCGGCCGTGCTCTGGTTCGAGCATGACCGGCTGCGGACGGACGCGCCGGACGCCCCGCGCGCCGCAGCGGCCGGCTGGGGGGATCTGGCCAGGCGGGTCGCCGCGCGTGAGCCTTGGCTGCAGCTCTTCATCGGCGACCCGCCGCCCGCGCGCACGCCCGCGTTGCTATTGGAGATCGCGGCCGTGCCGGGGCTGGCGGAGCTGGGCGCGGGCGAGGCGCATCATCCGGAGCTGCTGGCCGGCGCGCGGCGGCGGCTGCTCGACGACTTCGAACGGCGTGCGGCGGCGGGCGAGACGGTGGCGGTCTGCGCGGACACCGCCGGGACGTGCGAGCTGCTGGCGCGCGAGCTGGGCGCGGAAACGCGGGTGCAGCTCCGGCGCGCCTCGCTCTCCGGCGGGTTTATGCTGCCGGGGCTGGCCGTGGCCGCGCAGCCCGACCTGTATGCGGTGCGCAAGCAGGCGCTCCGTCGCCCGGTCGCGGCGGTACCGGCCGGCGGGCGCGTGGAGGGGGTCGCCGACCTTGAGCCGGGCGACCTGGTGGTGCATGTCGACCACGGCATCGGCCGCTTCCTGGGGTCGACCGAGATTGAGACGGGCGGGGTGCGCGCCGAGGTGTTCACGCTCGAGTACGCGGAGGGCGCCAAGCTGCACGTGCCGGTCTCGCACGCGCACCTGCTGAGCCGTTACGTCGGTGTGGCGGGGCATCGGGCGCGGCTGCACCGGCTGGGGGGCAGGCGGTGGACGCGCGAGAAGGCTGACGCCGAGCGGGCGGTGGCGGACCTCGCGGCCTCGCTGCTCGACACGCAGGCGCGGCGGCAGGTTGTCGCGGGCCTTTCGTGCGATCCGGAACCGGCCTGGATGCACGAGTTTGAGGCCAGCTTCCCGTATCAGGAGACGGCCGACCAGGAGAAGGTCATCGCGGACGTCAAGCGTGACATGGCGGCGTCGCGGCCGATGGACCGGCTGATCTGCGGGGACGCGGGATACGGCAAGACGGAGATCGCGATACGGGCGGCGTTCATCGCGGTGATGAACGGGCGGCAGGTCGCCGTGCTGGTGCCCACCACGGTGCTGGCCGAACAGCATTACGAGACGTTCGTCGACCGCCTGTGCGCCTATCCGGTCAAGGTCGAGGTCGTCAGCCGGTTCCAGACGCCCGCCCGGCGGCGGCGTATCTTGGCGGACGCGCGCGAGGGGCGCGTGGACATCGTGATCGGCACGCACGCGCTGCTGGCGGAGGGCGTTGCTTTCCAGAACCTCGGCCTGCTGGTCATCGATGAGGAGCAACGTTTTGGGGTGACCCACAAGGAGCGGCTCAAGCAGGTGCGGCAGGTTGTCGACGTGCTGACGCTCTCCGCGACGCCGATCCCGCGGACGCTGTACATGAGCATGACCGGCGCGCGCGACATGAGCCTGCTGCAGACGCCGCCGCGTGAGCGTATGGCGGTGGAGACGAAGGTCGCGCGCGACACGGACACGGTGATCCGCAACGCGATCCGCCAGGAGCTGGCCCGTGGCGGCCAGGTCTACTTCCTGTACAACCGCGTGATGACGATCGGCCTGATGCGCAGCCGCCTGGAGCGGCTCGTGCCGGAGGCGCGTCTGGCGGTGGCGCACGGCCAGATGCCGTCCAACACGCTGGCGCGGGTGATGCGCAGCTTTGAGGCGGGCGAGACCGACGTGCTGCTGTGCACCACGCTGGTTGAGAGCGGGCTGGACATCCCGCGTGCGAACACGATCCTGATCCACCGTGCGGACCGTTTCGGCATTGCCGACCTCTATCAGCTCCGGGGCCGGGTCGGGCGCTCGTCGCAGAAAGGCTTCGCCTGGCTGCTGCTGCCTGAGTACGGGCATGTGGACGAGGACGCGCGGCAGCGGATCGCGGCGCTGCAGAAGCACAGCGGGCTGGGTGCGGGCTTCAACCTCGCGCTGCGCGATCTGGAGCTGCGCGGCGCGGGCAATCTGCTCGGCGCGGCGCAGAGCGGGCACATTGCGGCGGTCGGTTTCGGCCTCTACTGCCAGTTGCTGCGGCGGACGATCGCGCGCCTGAAGGGCGAGGCGCCGCCGCTGCTGGTGGATGTGGAGCTGGCGTTGGACTTCCTGGACCAGTCGCCGGGAACGGTCGACCCGGCGCGCTCGGCCTGTCTGCCTTACGCCTACATTGAGGACGAGGCGCACCGGATGGGCCTGCACCGGCGGATCGCTGAGGCGGTCGCGGTGGAGGAGATCCGCGTGTTGCGCGAGGAGCTGAAGGACCGTTACGGGCGGCCTCCGCCCGCAGTGCTGCGGCTGTTGCGGCTGGCCGAGCTGCGGGTGGCGGCGGCGCAGCGGAGGGTCGGGAGGATCGAGACGTGCGAGGGTAAGATCCGCCTCTTCCGGGCGCGCGAGCGCGCGCCGCTGCTGGTGCGCGGGCGGCTGCCGCCGCTCAAAGGGCGTGACGCGGAGCAGAAGCTCGCGTGCGTGTTCGAGGCGCTGCGCGCGGTCTGAGGCGGTGCGGGTTGGAGGCGCTTCCGCGACGAAAGCAGGGGCCGGTGCGATTACGGGTTGGGTGGAGAGGGGGAATCTGTTATTCTGACATCCTAAACGGACGGGGAGGGCGAGCAGATGAAACAGGGACGGGGCCGGGTTCTGACGGTGGCGCTGATGGCGGTTCTGGCGGGC
>JAKJGY010000217.1 GCA_022704145.1 Verrucomicrobiota bacterium | reverse complement strand
TGCCAGAGCGCCTCGCCGGTCGCTGCGTCATGGCCGGTCAGGTGGTCGGCCCCCCACAGCACGAGCGTGCAGCGCCCGTCCGCCTCCGTCACCAGCGGGGTCGCGTAGCTCTGGTGCGACTCCTCCTGGCACACGAAGTTACGTTCGGCCTTCCATACCTCCCGGCCGTTGGCCGGATCCAGCGCCACCACGTAGGAATCGCCCTCGTGCATCACCGCCACGACCACATGCCCGGCCGCGAGGACCGGGCTGGTGCCGAGATCCCACCAGAGCGAGTCCTTGCCGTAGCGCTCCTGCAGGTTAGTGCGCCACAGCACGCGGCCGGAGAAGTCCAGCGCCGCCACCGTGCCGCTCTTGTAGTACACGAAAAGCCGCTCGCCGTCCGTGACGGGCGAGGGGCAGCTCCCGTTGCCGCGGCGGTGCTTGCCGGGCCGCTGGGGGCCGAGGGTGACCCGCCAGAGCGGCCGGCCGGCCCAGTCGAACGCGAGCGCGCCGTCCAGGCCGTTGGTGCCCTCGCCCACGCCGCAGGTCAGCATGATCCGGTCGCCCCAGACCACGGGCGTGGAGGAGCCTTTGCCGGGCAGCTCGGCGCGCCACAGCACGCCGTTCGAGGGCGAGAACGCCTGCGGGTAGGCGCCTGCTTCGGCCACACCGTTACCCTGCGGGCCGCGCCACTGCGGCCAGTTCTGCGCCAGCGCGGCGGCGGCGGCCAGCGCGAGGGTCGCGCAGACGGCGGGTCTGTGTCTCATCGGTCACGCTCCTTTTCAGCGGCGAAGCCGGGGCGGGCGGGCTGTTCCGCCCCCCCCAGCGTCGGACGTATCGTAGCCGGGGCGCGCGCGGCCCGTCAACCTTCCAGTGTCGGGTATTTACGGCATGCGGCGCAGCTCAGTTTTCAACCGCCACGATGGACTTCGCCGGCCTGCCGGGCTATACTGGCCCCACTGACGACAGGGGTTATTGCCTCACGAACGAACAACACTGATTAAAACAAGTTGTTTGGGAATGGTGGAATAATGGAATGTTGGAAGATCAACGCGAAGGCACGCGCTTCAACATCCTCATTCCACCCTTCCAATATTCCAATTTTCCAGTCATCCATTTTGGGTTGCGGGCCGCGCCCGCGTTAGGAGGGATACGATGACACTGAGGATGCTGGGACAGGCCTGGGCGCCGGTTGCCGCCGCCCTGCTCGCTTTCGCCGCAGCGGCGGAGCCGGCGCCTGGCGGCGGCTGGAGGCTGGTGTGGAGCGACGAGTTCGACGGCGTGGCCATCGACCCGGCCAAGTGGGACTTCGACCTCGGCAACGGCTTTTACAACTATGCCGCGAACACGTGGATCTCCGGCTGGGGCAACGACGAGCTGCAGTGCTATACCCGCGACCCGGCCAACGCCTTTGTCAAGGACGGGCTCCTGCACCTGCGTGCCGTGAAGGAGTCGCGCGACGGCTGCGGCTACACCTCCGCGCGCCTCAAGAGCAGGCGCCGCGACGGTGCCCCGCTGTTCACCCCCTGCTACGGCCGCTTCGAGTTCCGCGCCCGGCTGCCGGTCGGCAAGGGCCTCTGGCCGGCGCTCTGGCTGCTGCCGCACGACGAGTCCTACGGCCCCTGGGCCGCCTCGGGCGAGATCGACGTGCTCGAGACGCGCGGCCACGAGCCGCGGCAGGTCACCGGCGCGCTCCACTTCGGCTCGCGCTGGCCCGCCAATGCCCACTCCAGCTTCTCCCACACGCTGCCGGAGGGCGGCCGTATCGACGCCTTCCACGTCTACGCGCTGGAGTGGGAGCCGGGCGTCTTCCGCTGGTACACCGACGGTCAGCTCACCTGCCGCCGCGACTTCTGGTGGAGCTGCGCGAAGGTCGAGGGCGACAAGGGCGCCGCCCCCCGCCAGGAGGCCGACCTCGCCCCCTGGCCCGCGCCCTTCGACAGACCCTTCTACCTCCTCCTGAACCTCGCCGTCGGCGGCCGCTTCGGCGGCAACCCGGACGCCTCCACAGCCTTCCCCGCCGAGCTGCAGCTCGACTACGTCCGCGTCTACGCGAGGCCCGACGGCTACGGCCCCACACCCCCGCGCGGCGCAGGCAAGCTGCCGTTCTGACGCCCCCCGGAGTACTAAGGGACAGACAATCTGTGAACGCCGGAGTACTAAGGGACAGACAATCTGTGAACGACTTCGGTCTCTAACACATCATTCCCTTATTCCAATCTGGGGTGCGGGCCGCGCCCGCGTTAGGAGGGATACGATGACACTGACGGAGTGCTAAGGGACAGACAATCTGTGAACGGAATTCCATTGGACGGCTGGCCGCAACACCGTGTATGCTTTCTCTGTTGCCGTCGTGGCGTGAGCGGCGTGGGCGCGAGGGCATCTATTTTAAGCGCGTATAGGCGTGGTATGGGTGATCGCATCAGGAGGGCGTCGGTATGAAGCGGATCGCATGCTGGGCGGGTGTGGCGGTGGGTGTGGCGGGTGCGGCGGTCGGGGCGGACTACACGTGGCTGTCCTCGCCCGCGAGCGCGGCCTGGAACACGGCGGACGCGAACTGGAGCGGAGCGGGCTCGGTCTGGGTGAACGGCTCGGGCAACAGCGCGAGCTTCGTAGGCTCGGACACGAAGTCGATCACTGCGGACAGCGTGACGCTGCAGCACCTGACCTTCGGCGCGGACGGCTACACGATCAGCGGCGGGCCGCTCCTGATGTACGGCAGCCCGACGGTAAGCAACGGCCTCTCGGCCGTGATCAGCGCCACGGTCACCAACGTCGGCGTCTGGACAAAGGGCGGTTTCGGAACGTTGACGCTGAGCCCGGACGCGGCGGCCTCGAACGTGTTCTATGCGCTCAAGGTCGCCACCGGCACGCTGCACGTGACGAGCGGCACCACCCTGGTGACGCAGAACGGCAGTTTGCCGGAATCGGCGCCGCTGCTCTGGGTGACCTCCGGCGGCAGGCTGGTGGTGGGCGGCGGGGTGCTCAAGACCACGGGCAACAACTTCTCGCGCGTCAGCGAGTATGGCACGCTGCTGATCACCAACGGGCTCGTCGACCTGCGCAGTAACAACGAGCTGCTGAACGGCCACAACACGCCGGGCGTGGTCACGGTGAGCGACAGCGGCGTGCTGGATGTGAACCTCCTGCGTCTCTCTCAGACGCAGGTCGGGCCTGCCAGCGCGACGGCGGTCAATATCAACACCGGCGGCGTGATCCGGCTGACGCGCTTCGGCCTGGATACGGCCGCATGGCGCTATGGGACGGTCAACTTCAACGGGGGTACCGTCGTGGCAAAAGATACGTTGAACCAGCAGGACCTGTTGGGGACAACCCATACCAACTGGCGCAACATCGTCGTGAACGTGCTGCCGGGCGGGGCGATTATCGACAACAACAGCTGTAACTTTACGATACGCCAGAACATGACCGGAACACCGGGGGATGGCGGCCTGACCAAGCTCAACAGCGGCACCCTCTACGCGCGCGGCACCAACAGCTATACGGGCGCGACGCGGCTGCGCGGCGGCACGCTCAACATCATCCGCGACCACAACCTCGGCGCAGTGCCGGCCGCGCCGCAGACGAATCTGCTGTTCCTGGCGAGCAGCACGCTGCAGAGCAGCGAGAGCCACACTCTGTCGGCCGGCCGCACGCTCTGGATCTCGAATTCCGTGACGGCGACGCTCGACCCGCAGTCTTACACGCAGACGATCTTGGGGCGCATCCTGTGCGCGAGCACGAACGCCACGGTGTACAAGGTCGGAAGCGGAACCGTGGTCTTGGATCCCGGCGCGCAGGCGGAGAGCGAGTTCGGCACGCTGCACGCGTCGGCGGGCACGCTGGTGGTCGCGAGCGGCACGAACCGGGTCACGAGCTACTGCGGCGTCCAGAACGGTCCCGGACTGCGGGTGTCGGGCGGCACCCTGCTGGTCGCAGGCGGCGTGCTGGCGACCACGTCGGGCAAGTACGTCAATGTGGACGGCGGGCATCTGTTGATCACGAACGGGCTGGTCAACACGTTATCCTGCGATGAGGTCCTGAACAGCATCGGCGGAAACGGTACCGGTCGTACGACGGTCAGCGGCAGCGGCGTGCTCGAGGCCCGTGTCGTGCGGATCTCGCAAAACGGCGGGAGCCCCTCCAACAGCGTGGTGAACGTGAATACCGGAGGCGTGATGCGGCTCAACAATTTCTACATCGACGTCAACGCGACCCAGAAAGGGCTGCTCAACCTCAACGGCGGCACGGTGGCCTCGCGCGGCAGCACAGCGGATTTTCTGGGCACCACGCACATGCTTGTGGGCAACAATAACGACCGGTGGCTGACCAATATCACCGTCAATGTGCTGGAGGGCGGCGCGATCTTCGACTTCGCGCTCGATAACCATATCAAGCAGCCGCTCTACGGTGCGGTGCCGAACGACGGCGGCCTGACCAAGCGCGGAGCGGGCCTTATGCTGCTGGCGAACACGAACACCTTTGCGGGCGGGACGCGCGTGGAGGCTGGCACACTGCGGCTCTTCGTGGATCATACCCTGCTGCCGGGAACGGCGGTCACCGTGGCGTCGAACGCGGTGCTCGACGTGAACGGCCGCGTTCAGGCGCTCTCCGCGCTGGGCGGCGGCGGCCTGGTGACGAACAACGCGCTGCTGTCGGTGACGGGTGAGCTTACGCCCGGCGACGCGGGCGCGTACGGCACGCTGACGCTGGCCTCCCCCTGCGCGCTGAGCGGCCTGCTGAAAGTGGCCCTGTCCTCTGACGGCGCCTGTGACCGTCTCCACGTGCAGGGTGACCTCGACCTCTCGGGCCTCGCGCTAGAGGTTTCCGACACCGCCGCACTGAACAAGGACAAGCGTTACACGCTGGCCACCTGCGCCGGTACGCTCAGCGGCGCGTTCTCAGGCCACAACCTGCCTCTGCGCTGGAACGTCCGCACCGACACGACCGGCCGGCGGGTCTACCTGCTCTACAACGCGGGCACCTGTCTCAGCCTCAAGTGACGGCCACATGCGCATGTCCGCACCCGGATTGTAGTCGGCTAAAGGCCTTGAGTGCGGATGTTGTTCATAATTCCTTCAAATCCGGCTGTAGATAAACCCTTGCGGCGCCGCAGGAACGGACGCCACCTTGTCCCGTGACGTCAGGGACTCCGCCTGATCGCACAGCAACCCCGGGCCACAAGCCTTTACAGTGGGTACGGTCCCGTAGGGAGCGTCTGCTAAAGTTTTTCATAAACTATTTATTATAAACACTTTACATGTTGCTTTCGGTCTTTCTTTTGGACTCTTGGCCTGTGAGCGAACTGTTAACAACTGCTCGCAACCCGTTCTCGCACACGCGGGAATGGGCGCTCTGGAATCGGCGTAACTGCCTTGCCGAAGGGTTGTTAACAAGACCGTCCGGGCCTGTTGATAACCTGTTGATGGATTGATTATTTTTTCTCCTTGTCCCGGTAGGCTCAATTGTGGTTCAACTGTATCTTGTAAGGACGCGGTCTTCACCGCCTGTTCTGGCGTGCCTCTCTAAGGCCTATTCAGATTTTGAGATTCCTATGAACGCTCCCGAGTTGTGGTCGAAAGCTTGCTCGCATCTCAAAGACGTGTTGAACGGCGACGTGTACGCCCGTTGGATTGAGATCATCCGTCCGGTCGGTATTCAGGACGGCCGTTTTATCCTGAACGTGGATAACGACTTCTGCCAGACCTGGCTGGAGGATAATTACCGGAGCATGATCGTCGATGCGCTGCGCGCCTCAGGCGCGCCCGGCGACCTCACGGTCCATTTCTCGGTGCTCGTTTCCGACGGGCCGGCCGCCGAGCCGCGTGCGGAGGTGCGGCCTCCGGTCTCCAAGAAGCGTCACAAGGGCACCGCCTCGGTCATCGCCAGCCCTCTCAATCCGACCTTCACCTTCGAGAATTTCGTCACCGGCCCCTCCAACAGTTTCGCCCATGCGACCGCCCTCGGCGTCTCGCAGTCGCCAGGGCGCGCCTACAATCCGCTCTTCATCTATGGGCAGACCGGTATCGGCAAGACCCACCTGATGCAGGCGGTCGGCCACCGGATCCTCCAGTCGCCGCCGGTCAGCGTCTGCTATGTCTCCTCCGAGACCCTGCTCAACGAGTATGTGGAGGCCCTGAAGAATCGCGCGACGATGGAGTTCCGCAACCGCTACCGGAGCGCGGATGTGCTGCTGGTCGACGATATCCAGTTCCTGGCCGGCAAGGAGAGCCTCCAGGAGGAGTTCTTCCACACGTTCAACGCCCTGTATGACGCGCATAAGCAGATCATCATGACCA
>JAKJGY010000216.1 GCA_022704145.1 Verrucomicrobiota bacterium | reverse complement strand
TGGCTTGTTCGTCCTTTCTTTGTGTCTTTCAACACGTAAGGATAGCCATGACCCGCCTTTTTTCAAGCCGTAGCCCCTCGGGAGGGGGCCGCAGGCCCATTTATTGAATTTACAGACAAAAGGTTACACCCCCCAATTGGGGGGTTGCGGGCTTCGCCCGCATTAGACGTAAGGTCGCGCTGAGAATATCGACTCTGCCCCCTCGTTCTCGTCGTCGTACCCGTCCTCGTTCTCGAAAACCCCGGCGAAAACGAGGACGAGGACGAAGGGCGAGGACGATCACAGCCGAGTATATGACGCTGACGGCAACAGCCGGCGCGGGGTCCGGCGCCCGCGGCGGGCGCTCACTGCTCGAGGATCGGGCGGTCATCGCGGCGCAGCTCGGTGAGCGGCGTGACCGTGAAGTTACGCCACCAGGCGCTCGTGCAGTAGGTGGCGAGCCCCAGCGGGGCGGTCTTGTCGATATCGCCGAAGCGCAGGCTCAGGCGGGCGGAGTCGAGGTATTCGATCCGCGCGCCGTAGAGGGTCTCGTTGAGGAACACCTGCAGCACGCCCGGCGTGACGCGCACGCGCAGGCGGTACCAGCGGTCGTTATGCAGCGCGAGATTTTCCGACCACTGGTTCTCGGAGGCGTCGAGGTAGTCCACCGACGACACCCCGCACAGGTTGCCGCCCCAGCCGCCGATGATGACGGTGCAGGCGTTGGTCTCCACCGGGATCGTCAGCGCGACGAAGAAGTCCGAGCCTTCGACGCGCATCGCCTCCAGCGACAGCTCGTAGTTCATCCGCAGTGGCGTGTTGGTGTACACGATGCCCGAGAAGGGGTCGCCCGCGGCGCAGGCGACAATGCCGTTCGTGAGCACGGTGACCGCACCGCCGCCGTCGAACGAGGCCACGCGCCAGCCCTCGAGGTCGCGCCCGTTGAAGAGCGCGCGCGGCTGGGCCAGGCAGAGGGAGGCCGCCAGGGCGGCCAGCAGGGCGAGTGAAGTTCTCATAGCGGCAGTATACACCGCGCGCCGCGCGGAGGCAACCGGCGCGACCGTGCGTCCACGCGCCACGGGCTCCCCGCCCGCTGGCCTCGGCAACGCACCACTAATTACCTGTCCCTTAGCCGCCTATGTCGCACGGGCATCCCTGCCCGTGCAGCCGGTCCACGCGCCACGGGCTCCCCGCCCGCTGGCCTCGGCACAACGCACCACTAATTACCTGTCCCTTAGCCGCCTACGTCGCACGGGCATCCCTGCCCGTGCAGCCGGTCCACGCGCCATGGGCTCCCCGCACGCTGGCCTCGGCACAACGCACCACTAATTACCTGTCCCTTAGCCGCCTACGTCGAGGCGGGCGCCCTGTCCGTGTGCCGGTCCGGTATCGCGCGCCACGGGCCGCTCACACCAGCGACCACGGGCCGCGCGGCGTGCGGCCGAGCAGGGCGGCGGCGGCGGGATCGTTCAGGATCTGCTCCTTGGCGGGATCCCAGGCGATCGTGCGGCCGGTGAGCATCGCGATCTGCCCGAGGTGGCCGATGCTGGCGGAGCGGTGGGCGACCTCGGCGGGCGTGAGTGTGGTGTCGCGCGTCTTGACGCAGTCGATGAACTGGCGCTGGTGGCCGGGGCTGCGCAGGCGCAGCTCGCCCGCCTCGATCTTGCTGTCGCGGATCTTGGGCGAGGAGGCGTCGAAGCGGCCGCGGTTGACCCAGACCCACTCGCCGTTGGTGCCGTACCAGGTGGTGCCGCTGTTGACCTGCGTGCCGTCGGCGACGGTCAGCTCCACGCCGTCGGCGTAGCGGCAGGTGTAGCGGTAGGTCTTGGGCGAGTCGTAGATGCCGTCCGGCTCGAAGGGGGCGTAACCCTCGAACGAGACCGGGCCGGTCAGGTCGCGGCCGAGGCCCCACTGCGCGATATCGGCGTGGTGGCCGATCCAGTCCATCATCTGTCCGCCGCCCCAGTCGAGCACCCAGCGCCAGTCCCAGTCGTAGACGCCCTGGAACGGCTTGAAGGGCGCGGGCCCGAGCCAGAAGTTCCAGTCGAGGCTGGCGGGGACCTGCGCGTTGGGGTCGGCGGGCCGGCCGCGGCCGCCCGAGGGCAGGCCGACGTCGACGCGCGCGATCTTGCCGATGCGGCCGTTGCGCACCAGCTCGACGGCGCGGCGCATCTCGCCGGAGGAGCGCTGCCAGCTTCCGGTCTGCCAGACGCGGCCGTGCTGCGCCACGGCGTTGACCAGCGCGCGGCCTTCAAGCAGGTCGTGCGTGAAGGGCTTCTCGCCGTAGATGTCCTTGCCGTGGCGGGCCGCGAAGGTGCCGATGTAAGCGTGCCAGTGGTCGGGCGTGGCGATCATCACCGCGTCGATGTCGGGCCGCGCGCACACCTCGCGGAAGTCCTTGACCATCTGGCAGTCGGCGTTCTTGTAGCGCTCGTCGACGCGCTTCTTGGCCTGCTCCATCTTCACGGTGTTCACGTCGCACACGGCGCGCACGACAACGTCGCTCATGTCGAGGAACTCGCCCATGTTGCCGTTGCCCATTCCGCCGACGCCGATCATCGCCATGACGATCCGGTTGCTGGGGGCGTTCTGGCCGAGGACGCGCGCGGGCACGAGGTTGAAGAGCGGGAGCGCGGCGGCGCCGCGGAGGAAGGTTCTGCGTGAGAGGTTCATGGGGGGCTCCTTGAAACTGGAAACTTGAAACTCGAAACTGGAGATACGGAAGGGGTGAGGCTGCCGGTATTAGCGGACGCTGTTGGCGACCTGGCCGATGGCGTCGACCTTCTTCTGGTCGAGACCGGCCTTGGCGGTGATCTCATGGATCGACCAGTGCAGCCCCGGGCGCCCGCCGGTGGTGACGAACTTAAGGTGGCGCGTCTGGGCCGCGAGCGGGATGACGGTCTTGCCGCGGCTGGAACCGTCGCCCTGCGCCACCGGGCCGGCCCAGCTCTTGCCATCGCCGGAGGTGAAGACCTCGTAGCCGTTCGGGGTGTCGCCGCCCGACTTCTCGGTGTCGAGCACGATTTCCGAAACGAAGGTGTTCTCGCCGAGGTCGAGCGTGAACCACATGCCCTTCTCCGAGCCGCGGTTGGAGGACCAGCGCGAGTCGGGGTTGCGGTCGATGGCGCGGCCCGCGTCGTTGCCCGCATGTGAGGCATTGACCTTCCACTTCTTGGGATCGATCTCGGCCGCGGCCGCCGTGGCCTGGCCCTTGATCTTGGTGTCGAAGAAGGCGACATAGGTGCGCTTCGCGTCCGCGCCGCAGGCGGGGTCGGCGAACAGGCCCTGCAGCACGGCGAACAGCTCGAGGCCCTCGCTCCGGAAGAGCGCGTCGGCCACGCTCGTGCGGCCGCGGTCGTCCGGGGCGGCCTTGAACAGCTCGACCAGGCGCGCGCGGGTCTCGGCGCCCGCGTTGGCCGTGGCGAGCTTGACCGCGCCGCGCAGGGCCGTGTTCTTCAGCCCGGCGTCGGTCTGGCTGGCGACAGCGCCCTTGAGCACCACGAAGGGCTCGAGGGTCGGCCAGTCGGCGAGGGCGCGCAGCGCGGTCTCGCGCAGCCCCCTGTCGGCGTCGGCGAGGGCGCCCGCGAGCGGGGCGATGAAGGCCGGCTCGGCCGAGGCGACCATCAGGCCGGCCAGCACGCGGCGGGCGGCGGTCGGGGCCTGGGGCCAGGCGGCGAGCAGCGCGGCGGCGCGGGCGGCGGGCTCGACGTTTTTGGAGATGGCGCGGACCGCGGCCTCGGCCTGGTTCAGCTCCGGTTCCTGGGCGAGCGGCAGCCAGGCGAGGCCCTGCGCGAAGGCGCGCTCGTCTGCGGCCTTGCCGAACGCCTTCCAGGCCTCCTTGCGCACGTCGGCGCTCTCGGCCTTCAGGAAGGGCTCGAGCTTCGGCAGGAGCGCGGCCTCGGCGCGCTCGCCGAGCAGGGCGAGCACCCGCGTCTGCTGGGCCGGCTCCTTGAGGGCGAGCGCGACGAGCGCCTCGCCCGCGCCGGGCGCGCGGAAGTCGGTGAGGGCGTTGCGGGCGGCCTCGCCGACGGCCCCGTCGCGGGCGGCGAGGGCGAGCAGCGCGGGTACGGTGTCGGCCGTGCCGAGGGTCGCGAGGGCGCGCAGCGCCTCCACCACAACCGGCTCGTGCTCGGACCCGAGCAGCGCGGCCACGTCCGGCGCGCACGCCCGGGCGTCGCGCGCGGCGAGCTTGGCGACGAGCGCGGCCTGGTCGGCGGGGGCGGCGTCCTTGAGCGCGGCGGCGAGGGCCTTGGGGGCCACGCCGTCGGCCGAGCGGATGAGGGTCTGGCGCACCATGGGGGACGCGTCCTTGAGGCCGGCCGCGAAGAAGCTGGCGTCGGCCAGGAGCAGCGCCCGGGCGCAGGCGGCGCGCAGCGCGGGCGGCGCCTTGGGGTCGGCGAACAGGGGCTTGGCGGCGCGGGCGGCGGCCTTCGTGCTGCCGCTCTCGGCGAGGGTGCCGAGGCAGGCGGCGAGCGCGGTCTGGCGCACGCCCTCCAGCGCGGGCGCGGCGGGCTTGGCGAGGGCCGCGAGCGCCTCCTCCGTGCCGATCCGCCCGAGGGCGGCGAGGGCCGCGGCGGCGACGGCGGGGTCCTTATCGGCGGCGTACGGGGCGGCGAGTGCCGCCTGGCGGCGGATGGCGGCGGCGCCGAGCAGGGTGGCGCGCAAGGGGGCGTCGGCCGAGGCGAGCGCCCGGGCGAGCGCCTGGTCGGCGGCCGGGCCCGGCGCGCCGGCCAGCAGCGCGGCGGCCCAGTCGCGGGTCTCCGGCGCGGCGAGGCAGGCGCTGACGGGCGGCAGGTTCTTGACGCCCACGGCCAGGAGCGCGCGCAGCGCGGCCTGCTTTCCGTAAGGCGTGGCGGCGGGGTCGGAGAGCAGGGCCTCGACCTTGGCGCGGTTGGCCGCGTCGGTGGCGGCGTGGCCGGTGTGGGCGAAGGTGTCCTGCAGCAGCGCGAAGGCCTCGTTGACGGTCAGGTCGGTGGCGGCCTTCACGCGGGCGAGGTCGGCGGCGGAGAGGCCTGAGGGCGTGTCGTCGGCCTTGAGGTCGCCGAGCGCGTACTGCACGCCGTCAAAGATGTGCGTGAGGCGCGCCTTGTCGAGGAAGGTGCGGTCGTCATGGCCGAAGGAGGTGTAGAAGACGCGTCCCTTGCCGTAGGGGCGGATCCAGGAGACCGCATAGTCGCCGTCCGCGCGGCGCTGGCCCTGGGCCTCGGCCGTGGCCTTGTCGGCGAAGTCCAGCGAGACGAGCACGCGCAGCTTGGCGCGGTTGTAGAAGGGCGACTGCTGCTGGTAGATCTCGTCGCCTGCGGAGAGACCCTTGCCGCCGAAGGCCGCGTTGAGCGGGTGGCCGGGCTCGTCCAGCTTGAAGGCCCAGGTGCCGCCGCCGCCCCAGGGGTGGCCCCAGAAGCGTCCGCCGACCATCTCGGCGGCCTGTTCGGCCTTGTTGAAGTTGTCGGCGCCGGCGTGGATGACCGCGAGGCCTTTGCCTGAGCGGACGAAGGCGACGAGGCCCGGCTCGAGGAAGCGGTTCTCCTGGGTCTTAAGCCCGGTGGTGTTGTTCAGCACCACGGCGTCATAGCGGGCGAGGCTCTCGGGCTTGAGCGCCTCGTAGTCGTTGGAGAGGTCGACCGTGAAGGCCTTGGTCTGGGCGGCGGCCAGCTCGAAGGCCTTGTTGCCGTACTCGAGCGCCTTGCCGTGGACGAACCCCTCGCAGCGCCAGAAGACCAGGACGCGTCGCGCCTTGGCCGGCCGGGCGGTGAGCCGGTCTCCGATCAGGGCGGCCATCTGGTCGGCCTTGTCCTGCGGGACAGGTGTGAGATTCTGGGCCGCAGCGCGGCAGGCGAGACCGACGGCCAGCAGGCCGACGGCCGACCGCGTCAGAAGACACGTGCGTGACATGAGATCCCCCTTGGCGCGATACGCGGCGGGCGTCTGCGTGTGAGCGCCCGCGCGCCCGGCTGTCGGCCTGACCGATTGCGTCACGTCCCGATACCGAGTCGCGGCGGGAGCCGCCACACACAAACCGCACGACGTATGCGTTATTCCGCCAACACAGTTTCCTTAATCGGGCGCCGCTCAGGCACCCCCTTTGAACCATTAATTACGGAGTATTCTACCTCGCAACACCGGCTCGGATAATGGTAAGATTGCGCATATGAAGGGTAATAATGCGCAAAAGGCCCAGGCCCATTACCGGGTCGCGCTGCTGATCGAGACCTCGCATGAGTTCGGGCGCGAGGTGTTGCGCGGCATCCGCGACTACGAGCGGTCGATCGACAACCACTGGGCGTTCTATCTGCAGCCGGACGGCATGCGGCAGG
>JAKJGY010000215.1 GCA_022704145.1 Verrucomicrobiota bacterium | reverse complement strand
TGCGCCTGGCTCTCGAAGCGCGCCAAGCTGAAGGCGGCGCTCCCGACCGAAGCGCAGTGGGAGTGGGCGTGCCGCGCCGGTAGCGCGACGGAGTTCTCGTTCGGCGCGCTGGGTGCGGACTTCAGCCCGTACGCCAACCTCGCCGACCGCTCGATCGAGAAGTTTGCGGTCAGCGGCGTGAATCCGGTGTTTAATAAAGGGCTGGTCGGAAACCGGATCTATGATTTTGTGCCGCGCGTGGCGGAGTTCGACGACAAGCAGTTCCTGGTCACCGGGACGCGCCAGTACCAGCCTAACGCCTGGGGGGTCTACGACATGCACGGCAACGTGGCGGAGTGGACGCGGAGCGACTATGTGCGCTACCCGTACGGCGCTGACGCGCGCGACGGCAAGCGGCCTGAAGCCAAGAAGGTGGTCCGAGGCGGCTCGTTCTTTGACCGGCCGTACCGCGCCACCTCCAGCTACCGTCTGGGCTACGCGCCCTGGCAGGGCGTCTTCAATGTCGGCTTCCGGGTGGTGGTCGAGGAGTAACCGGCGCGGCACCACGAGCGCGTGAGGAGGGATGATGAGGAGCGGCTGGATCGGACGGCTGAGCGGGGTGGGGCTGGCGGCCGCCGCCTTACGCCTGTTCGCCGCAGCCGAGCCGCATTATCTCTCGCCCTCCTCTCTGGCGGTGGCGGGCGGTAAGACCCTTTTCGTGGCGTGCGAGACGGCCGGCCGTATCGGCGTGTTCGATCTGGAGTCGGAGAAGGTCGTGCGGTGGTGTAGCGTCCCGGGCGTACGGGAGGTGGCGGCGGAGCCGGGCGCGGCACGCCTGTATGCGGTGGCAGGAAGTGCCGACGGGGCGGTTCTGGCGGTCGACACCGGGTCGGGCCGGGTGGCGCACACATGGGCGGCCGGGCATACGCCGGTCGCGCCGCTGCTGAGCGCGGACGGCAAGACGCTCTTTTACTGCAACCGTTTCTCGCGCGCCGACCAGCCGGACGTGCATGCGCTGGACGTGGCGACCGGCAAGCTCAGGTGTTCGGGTAAGGCGGAGCGTGAGCCGGTCACGATGCGGCTCGCGCGTGACGGCGAGACGCTCTGGGTGGTGAACCATCTTCCGTTGATGGCGGCCAACCTGAAGCACGTGTACGCCACGGTGTGCGTGTACCGCAGCGCGACCCTGGAGCAGGTGGCGAGGCTCGGGCTGCCGCCCGGTTCGTTTGCGGCGCGCGACTGTGCGATGAGCCCGGACGGACGGCATTTCTTTGTGGCGCATACGATCGGGCGGTTCACCGTGCCGACCACGCATCTTGACCGCGGGTGGATCAACACGAGCGCCGTCTCGATCTTCGACGTGGCGTCGCGGAAGTACCTGAACACCGTGCTGCTGGACGACACGATGCGGGGCGCGGCGAACCCGTGGGGGATCGCGCTGACGGGCGACGGCGCGTGGCTGTGCGTCAACGCCTCGGGCACGCATGAGCTGGTGGTGGTGAATGTCGCCGCGATGTTCGCGCGGCTGGCTGCGGCCAAGGACCCGCGGGAGGTCGTCAACGACCTCAGCTTCCTCTACGGTATCAAGACGCGCGTGCCTTTGGAGGGGCAGGGCCCCCGGGCGCTGGCCGTGAGCGGCAACCGGGCCTACAGCGCGATGCGGTTTACGGACAGCCTCAGCGTGGTCGAGCTTTGGGAGGACGGCCCGGGTGCGGCTGTCGGCTTGCCCTTGGCCGAGGCGAAGGAGCCGGAGCTGGTGCGGCGCGGCGAGATGGCGTTCAATGACGCGACGTACTGCTATCAGCATTGGCAGAGCTGTGCGAGCTGCCATCCTGATACGCGCTCCGACGGCACGAACTGGGACCTGATGAACGACGGCATCGGTAACCCGAAGCAGTCGCGCAGCATGCTGTACACCCATCGGACGTCGCCGGTGATGATCACCGGCGTGCGCGCGTCGGCCGAGATCGCGGTGGAGAAGGGCTTCTCCATGATCCAGTTCCACGAGGTCGGGCAGGACCGCCTCGATGCGGTCAACGCCTATCTGAAATCGTTGGAGCCGGTTCCGAGCCCGTATCTGGCGCCGGACGGCACGCTCACGCCGGCCGCGCAGCGTGGGAAGGGGATCTTTGAGGGCAAGGCGTCCTGCGTGTCGTGTCATACACCGCCCTATTATGGCGACAAAAAGAAATATGTGCTCGGGCTGGGCAGCGACGACGAGCGCGACAAACCGTTTGCGACGCCGATCCTGATCGAACTCTGGCGGACGGCCCCGTATATGTATGATGGCCGCGCCGTGACGTTGCGCGAGGTCGTCACCAGCGACAATATCCAGAACCGGCACGGCAACACCCGGGGGCTGACGCCTCAGGAGGTGGACGATCTGGTCGAATACCTCAACTCCCTGTGAGCGCGGGCGGGATTGGGGTTGCGTCCGTGGGGTTTACCCGCTACGATAAGTTCCATTATCAACGTCTTCGGATAGCGGACTATGAGCAGACAACTGTATTGGAACGAGCGCGCGGAGACGATGTCGCGCGATGAGCTGGCGGCTTTGCAGGTGGAGGGTTTGCGGAGGACGGTTGCGCATGTTTGGGGGGGGAACGCCTTTTACCGTGCGCGGCTGATCGAGGCGGGTGTGGCGCCCGGCGATATCCGTTCGCTTGAGGACGTGCGGCGGCTGCCTTTCCTGACCAAGGACGATTTCCGTGACCAGTACCCGCTCGGCATGCTGAGTGTCGCGCGCGGCTCGATCCGCGAGATGCACATGAGTTCTGGATCCACCGGGACGCCGGTGGTCATGGCGTATACCGAGACCGATCTGGCGCAGTGGGCGGAGTGTATGGCGCGCTGCATGCTGATGGCCGGTTTGCAGGCGGGCGACGCGATTCAGATCATGCCGACGTTCGGGCTGTTCAACGGCGGCTTCGGCTTTTATCACGGCGCGCGGCGGGCCGGCCTGTTCGCGGTGCCGGCCGGTGCGGGCAATACCGCCCGGCAGGTGATGCTGCTGCGCGACTTCAAGGTAAAGGCGATGGGCGCGGTGGTCTCGTACGCCTCGCGCATCATCGAGATGATGGAGGAGAAAGGGGTCGAGCTTCCCGACCTCAAGGTCGGCATTTTCGGTGCGGAGTCGTTCTCTGACGAGATGCGGGAGCGTGTCGAGTCACGCCTCGGCATCCGGGCCTTCGACATCTACGGCATGACTGAGACCGGGGGCGTCGGAACGACGGGCATGGACTGCGTTGCGCGATGCGGGATCCATGTCTGGGAGGATCAGTATCTGACGGAGATCGTGGACCCCGAGACGGGGGCGCCCGTGCCGGACGGGACGGTGGGCGAGGTGGTCTTCACGTCGCTCACGCGAGAGGCCGTGCCGGTCCTCCGGTACCGTACCCGCGACCTTTCGCGCGTGGTCGGCCGTGAGCGGTGCGCGTGCGGGCGCACCAGCCTGAGGATCGACCGGATCGTGGGGCGTTGCGACGACATGCTGATCGTCAAAGGCGTGAATTTCTTCCCGAAGCAGGTTGAGCAGGCGCTGATGGAGATTCCCGGAGTCCTGCCCGAGTATCAGATCATTCTCGAGAGCTGCCGTCACCGACGTGCGGATCCATGTCGAGGCCGAGCCCGGTGTGACAGGCTACCAGGTCGAGAAGCATCTTAAGGAGCGTTTGGGGTTCAGCCCGAAAGGCGACGTGTTCAAGCCGGGCACGCTGCCGCGTAGCGAGGGCAAGGCCAAGCGGGTGTTCCGCGTCGACAAGTCGTGACGCGGCGGAAGGGCGCAGGCGAACGAAGGAAAGGTGACAGACCATGGACAACACGGAATACAGGCCGGTTTCAGTTGGCGAGTGGATGCTCACGCAGTTCCTGATGATCATCCCCATCGTCAATTTCATCCTGCTTCTGGTTTGGGCGTTCGGCGGCGGGGCGCCGGCGAGTAAGTCGAACTGGGCAAAGGCCACGCTGATCTGGGGGCTGATCGCGATCGTCTTCTACGTTCTGCTGCTCGTCACGTTCGGTATTGGCGCGGTGGCGCTCGCGCGCCACTGAGCAGGGGCGTGAGGTCACGCCACCTCGTCGAGGGGTGTACAAAAGCACCCTGTGACGCCTCTCCTGGCCGTTCGGAGAGGCGTCCGGGGGGTGCTTTCTCAGGCGTGTTTCGGCGTGGCGCGCTTTCTCAGCAGCGTGCCGCGTTACGCGCTTCGAGGGAGGCCCGCAGGGCGGCCAGGTCGGTGTCGGCGGGGGCCGCGCCGGAGGTGACGGCCGCCTCGGCCACCGCGTAGGAGACCTCGACGAAGAGCCGCCGGTCAAAGGGCTTGGGGATGATGTATCCCGGGCCGAAGGACAGCGCCTCGCGGGCGTAGACGGCTTGGACGTCGGCGGGGACCGGCTGCCGGGCGAGCTGGGCCAGCGCCTGGGAC
The DNA here is from genome assembly GCA_022704145.1 of Verrucomicrobiota bacterium. Lineage (GTDB taxonomy): Bacteria > Verrucomicrobiota > Kiritimatiellia > RFP12 > UBA1067 > JAKJGY01. The sequence goes on along the minus strand of JAKJGY010000215.1, from coordinate 1,914 downwards.
GCCGCGACTTTCATCGCCGTGTTGATCGTGCGGGCGCGCACGTCGAGCGCGCCGCGGAACAGGAAGGGGAAACCCAGCACGTTGTTGACCTGGTTCGGGTAGTCGGAGCGGCCGGTTGCCATGACGTAAGGCTTGCCGGCGAGCGCGGCCGCCACGAGGTCGGGCCGGATCTCGGGGTCGGGGTTGGACATTGCGAAGATCCCCGGATACTCGGCCATGGAGCGCACGTCGTCGGCGCTGACGCAGTCGGCCGAGGAGACGCCGATCATGACATGGGCGCCTTTGAGCGCGTCGGAGAGCGTCTTAGGCCCGGGCCTGACCGCATGACGGCGCTTATGGTCGTTGAGGTCGGCGCGGTCTGCGCTGATCACCCCTTTCGTGTCGCAGAGCGTGAGTTCGACGGCGCCGGCGGCCTTGCACATGTCGGCGATCCGGATGCCGGCCGCGCCGGCGCCGTTGATCACGATGCGCAGGTCTGAGATTGCGCGGCCGCAGAGCAGGCAGTAGTTCATCACTCCGGCGAGGGTGATGACAGCCGTGCCCCACTGGTCGTCGTGGAAGACCGGGATATCGAGCATGGCGTCGAGCGTGTCCTCGATCTCGAAGCAGGCGGGTGCGGCGATATCCTCAAGGTTGATTCCGCCGTACATCGGGGCGAGGGCCGCGACGACGTCGATGATCTTCTTCGGGTCGGTGCGTCCGGTGTCGAGGCCGCCCAGGCGGCTGCGGCCGAGGGGGACCGGCCAGGCGTCGACGTCGCCGAACGCCTTAAAGAGCACGGCCTTGCCCTCCATGACCGGGATTGAGGCGGCGGCGCCGAGGTCGCCCAGTCCGAGGATCGCCGTACCGTCCGAGACCACGGCCACAAGGTTGCTTTTGGCGGTCAGGTCGCTGACGCGTGCGGGCGCGGCGGCGATCTCCTTGACCGCATGCGCCACACCGGGCGTATAGGCCAGGCAGAGGTCGTTCTGGGTCTTGAGGGGCTTGGTCAGCCGCATGCTGACCTTGCCGCCGGCGTGAAAAGCGAGTACGGCTTCGCGTGAATAGGGGGACGTTGACATATGCGTTCCAGAAGGAGGTTGGGGTTTCGTGATAGGATTCGTAAACCGTTTGCGCAGCCCTGCGCAACGGGGAATAATCATATCGCGCCTAGGCGTGATAAGTACAGACCATTTTTCTGTGGCGACAGGAGGCGCCGTTTGGTTACACTGACACGATACAGGGGGTCGGCATGCGCGTTTGGGCGATACTGTGCGTCGGGGTTTGCGCGGGGGTGACGGCGGTCAGCGGGGTCGGGCTGGAGTCGGTCTATCCGGCGGGAGGCTGTGCGGGCAGCGAGTTTGAGGTCGAGGTCGGCGGGACGTCTTCCGCCTTGACGCATGCGGTGTTCAGCGGTGAGGGCGTCAAGGCCACATTGCTGGGGCCGCCGCGCGTGGTGACCTATTCCAAAAAAGGACGGCCGGTGGTGAGTTTCGCGACCGACCGCTGCCGCTTTAAGGTGACGATTGAGAAGGGTGCGGTTCCGGGCGTGCGTCAGCTCCGTGTGGGTACGGCCTACCAGTTGAGCGCCCCGCTCGGTTTTGAGGTCGGGACGTTACCGGAGGCGGGCGGCGCGTTCACCAATCGGGCGGAGGGGGCGGTGACTGTTCTGGACGCGCTGCCGGTGTGTGTGAACGGCCGGCTTCAGGGTGGCTGCGACCGTTATCGCTTCGAGGCGCGCCAGGGCGCCACGCTGGTGGCGTTCACGGAGGGGCGGGTCGGCGGGCGGGGGGGGCGTTCGCGGTCGCTGACGTTTCTGGATCCGGACGGTAAGCCCTGCGGGGAGGCGGTGACCTATGGGCCGGCTGACGCGCCGGTCGCGGCGCTTGAGATCCCGCGTGACGGGTTCTACACCCTTGTGGTCGGTGCGGCGGG
>JAKJGY010000214.1 GCA_022704145.1 Verrucomicrobiota bacterium | reverse complement strand
CGCGGGCAACCCCGTCACGCGCGCGCGCCTCGACCTCGCCCGCGCCCTCTACTGGCACGGCCAGCACGAGGCCGCCCACGCCGCCTTCGCGCGCGCCCTTGAGGCGGGCGCCGACCCCCAGGCCACACTCGCCGACCGCGGCTTCAACGCCGAGCGCCAGGGCGACCTCCACACCGCCCGCGCCCACCTGCGCGCCGCGCTTGAGAGCGACCCCGACGCGACGCGCGTGCGCGACGCCCTCGACCGCCTCGAGGCGCGGCGCCGCCCGCAGGCCACGCTCTTCCTCTCCGGCTGGATGGACAACGAGGACCGCGACCACTACCGCTACGGCGGCACCGCCGACGCCTTTGTCAGCGAGCGCCTGCGCCTCGGCGTCCTCGCCGACCGCGACCGCTGGTCCACCGACGGCGTCGGCAGCGCCCACGGCACCCGCCTCGGCCTGCGCGGCCTCGCCTTCCTCGCCCCGCAGGTCTGGCTCTCCGGCAGCCTGTGGCGCCTGGATATGGACACCCTCGAGGATCACTGGGGCGGCGACCTCGCGCTGCGCCTGCCCAACCCCTGGCTGAGCGGCTCGCTCACCCTCACCGCCTCGCGCGAGGAGATCGAGACCGTCGAGGCGCTGCGCAAGGGCATCGACGCCAACACCTACGCGCTGCGCACCTATACGCGCCTCCGCGACGTGTGGGACCTCTTCGCCGACCTCTCCCACACCCAGCGCACCGACGGCAACGACACCACCTCGCTCGACGGCCGCCTGCTGTACCGCCTGCAAGAGTGGCCCTACGTCGCCGCAGGCTGGCGCTTCCGCTTCGCCGACAGCGACCGCGACCCGCCCGAGTACTGGGCGCCCGAAGGCCTCCAGCAGCACCAGGCCCACATCACCGTGCGCGGCGCGCGCGGCCGCCTGAGCTACGCCGCCAGCGCCGAGGCCGGCTTCGCCAAAGAGCGCGACACCGACTGGCGCTTCGTCTGGGGCGCGCGCGGCCTCGTCGAATACGCCTTCCACCGCCGCTTCAGCGCCAGCGCCGAACTCGGCTACTTCGAAAGCCCCGACTACGAGCGCTGGCACGGCCGCGTCGCCCTCACCGGACGCTTCTAATACGGGCCGCGCCCGCAACCCAAATTGGAAGACCGATATCCGGCTGTAGGGCGTCACGCCGCTGCCGGGCCGAACAATACCAGCACCCCCAAGTACGACCCCATCACCGCACTGAAGAGCGAGAGCGGCCGCGCCGGAACGTTGCTCGACCTGCGCTGACAGGAGACGCCTTTACAGATCCTGACAGGCCTGACGACGCCCGTGAAGCGTTACGACAGTTTTGTCCGTGGCGGCACGTGACCGCCTACGGGCCTCATGGAGGCCAGGAGCCTATTGTCGTGATTTTGTGGGCCCTGAAGCGAGTTTACGCATATTGTGCGGGCTTGGCATGCCGCCTGCTTAAACATGGGCAACCCGTACATTGCGGGCGCATAACGAGAATGAGGATACGACAATGAAAAGACTGGTGTTGGGTGCTGTCGCGCTGGTGTGTTTCGCCGGGCGTGCTGTGGCGCAGGAGGCGGCGCCGGTGGCGGTGAAGGAGGAGAGTCCGGACACAGGTTTCGCGTTCGACGCGACGGTCGATATCTACTCGGCCTACGTGTGGCGCGGCTGTGTGGTCAACGACCGCCCCGTGTGGCAGCCCGGCGGCACGGTCTCCTACGCGACGGGCGACTACGGCACGTTCTCGGCCGGGGCGTGGGCGAATTTCGATATCACCGACCGCAACAACGCCCGCGCGGGCGGCGGCCTGAACGAGATCGACTACACCCTCAGCTACGCGATCGACGTCGGCGACTTCTCGCTGGAGGCGGGCCACATCTGGTACACTTTCCCGAAGGCCAACGGCGGCGACTACCTCGGCAGCACGCGTGAGGTGTACGGCTCGGTCGCGTACAACAACGACCTCGTGACACCCTCGCTGGCGCTCTACTACGACTACGCCGCGGTGGAGGGCTTTTACGGGATCGCCGCGCTGAACAAGGAGTTCGAGCTGGGCGACCGGACGACCCTAGGGTTCGACCTGTCGCTGGGCGCGGGTGACGACGACTACATGAACGCCTACTTCGGCGAGAACAGCGCCGGCCTGGCCGATTTCACGGCCGACGTGTACGTCTCCTACGCCCTGACCGACGCGATCTCGGTCGGCGCCAAGCTCGCGTGGACCTCGCTGGTGGACAGCGGCGCACGTGACAACGAGGTGTATTGGAAAGAGGACATCCTGTGGGGCGGTGTGAACCTGGCGGCCTCGTTCTGAGGCGGCGCAGCTCCGACGGGGTTTAAACAACAGCCGCAGGCGCTGGACGCGCCTGCGGCTGTTTCATTTTCGCCCCACGGCAGCGGCGGCGCGCTGCTAGCGGGTGCCGGCGATGACGCCCTTGAAGTAGCCGATCGACTCCGCGATGCCCAGCAGCGGGTCGTTCATGTCCTTCTCGTACTCGAGGCTGCACGCGCCAGCGTAGCCGACCTTGCGCAGGGCGCGCACGAAGGCGGGGATGTCGATCTGGCCGCGGGGCATCTCGATGCCCTTGCCGCTCTTGTCGGCCGCCGTGACGTTCTTGATGTGGATGTCGTGGACGCGGTCGGCGAAGTCGAGCAGGGCCTTCACCGGGCAGCGGCCGTCACGGTACTGGTGGCCGATGTCGAGGCACAGGCCGACGCGCTTATCCAGCGCCGAGATCAGCTCCATGCCGCTCTCGGCGGTCGGGAAGAGTTCCGGCATGTCCGGGCCGTGGTTGTGGATGGCGTACTTGATGTCGTATTCCTGCACCTTCTCGTTGATGAGCTTGAGCAGCTCGGGCGACGAGGCGCGCTTCTTCTTGCCGTCGATCTCGACCGGATTGAAGGGTACGCCGACCAGCACCTTGACGCCGACGCGCTTGGCGTAGGCGAACGCGTCGCTGACCTCCTGCGCGGTGCCCATATAGATGGGGCCGACGCCATATCCGGTGACACCGAAGCTCTTGCATTTCTCATGGAAGGCGGCGATGTCCTCGTCCGTGCTCGTGAACGGCAGGTGGAAATCTTTGATGCAGAGATAATTCACGTCGATGCGCTTCAGCATCTCCAGCGTCTGGTCCGGGATGTCCTTGAGGGTCGCCTGGGGGTTTTTCTTCAGCGCTTCGGCCAGGGCGGCCGCCTTATCGATCTTGAACTTGTTGAAGGTGTAGCCTGCGAGCGCGACGGTGAAGGCGTCCGGCTTTACGGCCCCGCCGCTGGCGGGCGCGGCGAGGGCGCAGGCGGGCGCGCCCGCGGCGGCCGCGAGTCCGAGGCCGGCGTGCTTGAAGAAGGTGCGACGTGTGGTGTTCATAGGGTCTCCCTGTTGGTTAGCGCGTTATGTAAACCGGTAGGGGCTGCCAAGTCAAGCGCGGAGTGCTCAGGGCGCGGCCGGCGCGGCGATCCAGTCGCGCAGCCCGGCCAGGACGGCCTCCGCCACGCGGCGCTGGCGCTCCGGCTGGCGCAGGGCCTCCTCGCCGACGGGGCAGGTGATGAAGTCCAGCTCGAGCAGGCAGGAGGGCACGGCCGGGTTGCGGCACACGGCGAAGCTGGCCTGGCAGACGCCGCGGTCGGGGATGGGAGTGGCGGCCGCGAGGTGCGGATGCAGCGCGCGGGCGAGGCGCTCGCCGGCCGCGTTCCACGCGAAGGTGGCGATGTGGCGGCTGGCGCTCGGGTCGCTGGAGGCGGCGCAGGAGTTGTAGTGGATGGAGATCAGGGCCGCGGCGCGCGTCTCATAGGCGAGGCGCGCACGCGCGTAGAGGTTCGGGTCGGTGTCGCCCTTACGCGTCATCCGGACCTTGAAGCCCGCGCCCTCGAGGGTGGCGCGGATGACGCGGGCCTGCTCGAGGGCCGCCTGCTTCTCGTTCAGCCCGGTCGGGCCGACCGCGCCCGTGGAGGCGCCGCCGTGCCCGGGGTCGAGGAGGATCAGGAGGTCGCGCGGGGCGCTGCCTGCGGCCGGACGCTGGGGGTAGCCGGCGGCGAGGTCCGGCGGCGCGAGGTCGGCCGGCGGCAGCGGCTGGGCCTGACGGGCGGGCGCGAGCTGGCGGCTGTCGACGAAGCAGGTCGCGCCGCCGAGCCAGACGCGCGTGTGGCCGCCGTCGAAACCCGCGCCGCGCAGCCGCAGCCCCGGCGTCAGGAAGGCGACGGTGTCGCCGTCGCCGGGGGCGCTGCGCGCACGGGTCTCGAAGAGCGCGCCCGTCACCTCCTGGACGGGCCAGGCGGCGCGGGCGGTGAGGGCCGCGGCGGGCGCCGCGCCCAGCCCGTCTGCGGCAAACGTGACGGGGAGCCCCTCGGCAGGCGCCGCGAGGCGGATGCGGCCCTCGTGGAGGGTCGGGTTCGCCGGGGTCGGGGCGAGGGGCACGGCGAAGGCGCCGACGCTTGCGCGGACGGTCACGCCGGAAGGGGCGAGGCAGGCGAGGCGCACGGTCTCGCCGGTGATGACGCCCAGCGGCCTCAGGGGGGCCTGGGCGCGCAGGCTACGGCCGTCCCAGGCCGGGGCTGGCGCCCGCACGCGGAAGGTGTGGCGCAGCTCGGTGTCGCCCGCGCGCAGCACGAGGGTGTTGGTGCCGGGCACCGTTTTCACCATACAGAGGAACCCGCCGGTGCGCCACGGCGTCACGGGCTGGCCGTTGACCGTCAGGGGCGCGTCGTGCGGACGCACGGAGCCGGTCACGAAGACCTGCCCGCCATCGTCGAGCGAACCCCCGCGAGGCGGATGGACGACACGGATGACGGGCTGCCCGCCCGCGGCGCCGAGGGCCAGCAGGAGCGAGCAGAGGAACAAAGTGTGTAAAACCATAAGGACGCCAGTATAGGGTGCGGACTGTGGCCCGCCAACCGAAAACGGGATGAATTTCGGCTTGTCAGAGCGGTGCCGGATATGGGATAGTGACCGTGATGAAACCAACAGGGTCAGCGTTCTTGCTCCGACTTACCGGCTTGTGGCTGCTGGACGGCCACGGGTGTTCTGCCGTGTAATGTTTTTCGGAACAGACGCAACGACAAGGGCTCCCGTGGACGATCGGAACGATCCCACGGGAGTTTTTGTTTTTCTGACACGCAAACGAGAGGTACCCGCAAATGAGCGACAACCCGACCATGCGACGCATCTATGTGTTCGACACCACCCTGCGCGACGGGGAGCAGTCTCCGGGCTGCACCATGAACCTGCGCGACAAGCTCCTGGTGGCCGAGCACCTTGAGGAGCTGCGCGTCGACGTGATCGAGGGCGGGTTCGCCATCGCCTCGGCGGGCGACCTGGAGTCCGTCAAGGCGATCTCCGGGGTCGTGAAGAACGCGTCGGTGGCCAGCCTGTGCCGGGCGCTGACCAAGGACATCGACTGCGCCTGGGAGGCCGTGCGCGGCGCCAAGCGGCCGCGCATCCACACCTTCATCGCGACCTCGCCGATCCACATGGAGTACAAGCTCAAGATGAAGCCCGACGCGGTCTACGAGCAGGCCGTGGCGATGGTGCGGTACGCGCGCAACCTGTGCGAGGATGTGGAGTTCTCGCTGGAGGACGCGTCGCGCAGCGAGCGCGCCTTCATCTACCGTGTCGTCGAGGGGGTGATCGCGGCCGGCGCCCGCACGGTCAATATCCCGGACACGGTCGGCTACGCCGTGCCGGAGCAGTACGGCCAACTGATCGCGGACATCCGCGCCAACGTGCCTAACATCGCCCAGGCGCGGATCGCGGTCCACTGCCACAACGACCTCGGCCTGGCGGTGGCGAACTCGCTGGCGGCGATACGGGCGGGCGCGGAGCAGGTGGAGTGTACGATCAACGGGATCGGCGAGCGGGCGGGCAACACGGCGCTGGAGGAGGTCGTCATGGCGCTCCAGACGCGGCGTGAGTTCTTCCAGGCGGAGACCGGCGTGGACGCGACCAAGATCTACGCCACGAGCCGCTGCGTGGTGAACGTGACCGGAAGCCGGATCCAGGCCAATAAGGCGATCGTGGGCGAGAACGCGTTCGCGCACGAGTCGGGCATCCACCAGCACGGCGTGCTGGCCAACCCGCTGACCTACGAGATCATGACGCCGGAGTCGATCGGGCTGCCGCGCAACAAGATGGTGCTGGGCAAGCACTCGGGGCGGCACGCGTTCGAGAGCAGGCTGAACGAGCTGGGCTTCCACCTCGAGCCGGCCCGCGTCAATGAGCTGTTCGGCAAGTTCAAGGATCTGGCCGACCGCAAGAAGACCGTCAGCGACGCGGACATCGAGGCGCTGGCGCACGACGTCCAGACCGAGGTGACGGAGCGTGTCAGGCTCGACCGGTTCAACG
>JAKJGY010000213.1 GCA_022704145.1 Verrucomicrobiota bacterium | reverse complement strand
GTGAAGGAATAATCATGGACAAAAAACGGGGATTCAGTTTCTTTGCCTGCTCGACAAACTTGTTGTAGATGGGAATGTCGCGCGTGCCGCCGTCCGACCCCATTTGATACGGAGGGTTTCCGATGATGACGTCGAACTTCATTTTAAAGATCTCCTCCAGCGACTCGGGGTGGATAAATTGATAAGCATGCGTCTCTAACTCATCGCCGCGGTCGTAGGCTTCACGACTCGCGCCGCAGTGCCTGCAACGGCCATTCTCCCAGGTGTGCTCCACGCGTTCGAAGCGGATGTTGCCCTGCGGGTTGTCGAACTCCCCGCACACGGAATACTTGCCGTTGGCCGTCTTGGAGCAGTACACGGAGCGACGCGAGAGCAGGGAGGTCAGCTCGGTGATCGCGAGGCCGAAGAGCTGCCGCTTGAAGATGTGGTTCATCCGCTTCTGCCGGTCGGGGATCTGCGCCTCCAGCCCCTTATCGAGGCGCTTGGCGATCTCGCGCAGGAACACGCCCGACTTGCAGCCGGGATCAAGAAAGGTCGCGTTCTTGTCACGCCACAGCTCCGCCGGAAGCTGGTCCAGCATGCGGTTCACAAGGGCCGGCGGCGTGAAGACCTCGTCGCTGCTCAGGTTCGCGATGCAGGAGAGCACATCGGGGTTGTAACCCTTATCTGCGTTCATCTGCGTCATCTGCGGCCCCCTTCTGTTTCATCCGCAGATGACGCAGATGGACGCAGATTATGGACGAAACGCTTGAACTCAAGCCGTAAGGTTCCGAAATTGATCAACAGCGCTTTGTGGAGTTCAGACGCCTTTAGATAATTGAGCACCTGGGCTTCTTCCGTGCCCGATAACTTTGTCAGCGCCTTAAGCTCTACGATCACGGATCCGAAACAGATGAAGTCAGCCTTGTAAAAAATGCTCAATCGCTCCCCTCTGTAATAGACCGGCAGATCTTTCTCCCGTACATACGGAATTCGCCGGGCTTGGAACTCTCGTTCCAGCGCTTCCTGATAAACCGCTTCCAAGAAACCGCAACCGAGTTCCACATGAACCGCCATTGCCGCACCGATGACGGCGTATGTCTCACGGTCGTTGGCATCTGCGGCAATCTGCGTCATCTGCGGATTACTCTGCATTGGACACCTCAAGAAAATGGATCAGAGGAAACTCCTTCACCGGCGTAGGGATGAACACCTCTTCGCCGAGGTCGGAGAAGAGGGGCAATTCCTTCATCGAAGCGTGTTCCAACAGGCCATGAAACGTGTAGTCTCGTCGTTTCACCATGCACCCGTTGACAGGTGACCACTCGGAAAAAACGATGAGGTCGGGCTTCTCTCCAACCGTCTTGAGTGTTAATGCGTCGCCCCAGACGATGTTGTGGGCCAGCACAAACCGGATCGCGTCCCGACAGCCGGCCTTGGAGGTTTGCGGGAAAAGCCGCTCATAGACCGCATCGAAAACAGCGAACAGGCGCTCCCGGCACTGCGAGACGTTGTCCGCCAGAATGTCGATGCCGTAGAGACTGGCCACGGCGGCAAAGGCGTAGCGCTCGAACTCCAATTGCGACTTGCCGTAGCGCCGCTCCACAACGGCGAGTTTCCGTTCGAGAATGGCGGTCAGGAAATTCCCGTTGCCGCAGGCGGGCTCGAGGAAGCGGGACTCGATGCGTTCCGTTTCCTGCTTAACGAGGTCGAGCATGGCTTCGACCTCCCGCTTGGCGGTCAGCACCTCGCCGTGATCCGCGACGCGCGCTTTCGATATGACCTGTTCTTCCATTTTTGTTGTGTTCAGAGTGTAACACTTGCAGAGAGGGTGGGGCGAGGGCAAAAGAACCCTGATCTACTTCGCCTTCTCAACGGCCGCCCGCAGCTCGGCGATACGCTCCGCGTGGTCGTAGCGGGCCGCCGTGGTGTCTTCGGTCCAGCCGCCCAGCCGCTTGGCCAGGTCATCAGACACCCCCGCCTCGCTCAACCGGGTGCGGAACGTGTGCCGCCAACTGTGGAAGGTGTGGGCCTCGACATCGACCTTCGCCTTCTTCAGGATGTGCGAGAAGCGGCGAAAAAAGAAAACCGTGAATTCGTTAAGAATTCACGGTTCTTCAAATCGAATGGCGGGGTGGACGGGATTCGAACCCGCGACCACCGGATCGACAGTCCGGTGCGCTAACCAATTGCGCCACCACCCCGCGAAAAAGTAAAACGAACTGTATCAAACCCCTGCGCCACCTGACAAGTGTGAAAACGAAAAATTTTCAGATTTGGCCACGCACCCCTTTCTGTCCGGACCGGGCGCTATTCTCGGAAGCTGTCGTCTATCGCTCGCGCCGTCTACCCGCTAGCCTCCAACAGCCGCAGTGTGGTAAAGTCCGCCCGTCACAAAACGCATCAGGGAGCATCATGTACGGACACCTCCATTCGGTCGCTTTCGCTACACTTCTCGCCCTCACGGCGTGCGCTGCCGATTCGCTCTTGCTTGAGGCTGAGGATTTCCAGTTTCACGGCGGCTGGGCACGCACGCGCGACGTCGCCTGCTCGGGGCAGGCGATGCTCGCCGCGTCTGCCACCCCAACGCGCACGGAACCTCTCCCGGACGCCGTGACGGCGGTGTCTGTCGCGGCTGAGGACGATTATGCCTTTTGGGTGCACGCGCGTGATTTCGCCTCCGACCGTCCCGGCACGCGCCGCTTCGCCCTCGCTGTTGACGGCGTCCGGTTCCCGCAGGAGGCAGGCAACCACGGCCAGGAGGGTTTCGCGTGGCAGCTCCTCGGTTCGCGCCGTCTCACGGCGGGCAGGCATCTGCTCGCCCTACAGGACGTGACACGGGGCTTCGGTCGCTGCGATGCGGTGCTCATCACGCGCCTACCCCTAAGCCCGGCAGAAATGGGGCTGCGCGCGCTCGCCCGCTTCCGCACGCGGCCCGCCCCGCTCACCGTGGCCGAGCCGCCCGCCTTTCGCGCGCCCCTCCTCCAGCCGTCGGAGACGCCGCCGCTGGCCTCACTCACCTCCGACACCCTGCGCGTCGATTTCCGCTCCCGCCTCGACCCTGCAGGACGGCCGTGGATCGTCCGTACCGTCCGCGTCCGTGCCGGCGCGGTCTGGCTCGATCTGCCCGATCCGGAGGGGCAGGAGTCACTCGTGCTCTTGCGCGCGGCGAACGTGACCGCCGACCTTCTGCGCGTGGCCACGTGGCATGGCGCACGCGTCACCGTGACCGTGTCCGAAGGAGCGGGTCGTCCGTCGATCACCTGCTCAAGCGCGGCAGACCCCTACACCGCCGCGCCCGCCGTCCGCCTCGCCCCGCGTGAGGTCGCCTCAGCCGACGCTTCCTCCGTGGTGCTCCGTTATCAGTCGGAAGAGGGCGGGATTGACATGCCGGTACGCTGGAGCCTTGACCCTGACGACCCCTACACCTTACGCGTCCAAGCCCGTCTGACCGCCACGGCCGCCGCCTCCTACTCGCTCTGTTTCAGCGCCCATCGTGACACCGCGCGTGACGACGTGCAGTTCGTGCAGTTGCCGCCGCTCTGCCAGTTCCAGCGTCTGCCCGCCTCGCCCGAACTGCTCGCCAACACGCTCACCCCGCATCCGCTCGCACTTGCCCAGGTGCCCGGGCTGCCGGAGGGCACCCCGCTTTGCGTCTCGGTCTGCGCGGAGCCTGCCGACCTGCCCTTTGTGTGGCCCGACGCCACCAACGCCGTCTGCGGCTTCGCGCTGCTGAACAGCCGCGGCCGCGTGCAGCCGACCTTCTTCAGCCCTGTTCTGGGCTCCCCTCACTCGCGTCTCGCGGCAGGCGAGACGCGCCTCGTCAACTGGCGCGTGACCACGCGGCCCGCCGAGTGGAAAGACTCTCTAGAAGCCCTTCTCACACACGTGATGGCGCTACGCGATTATCGTGAACCCGTAAGCGCCTCGCTGACCGAAGCCGCGCTGAACATGGCGGCGCTGATGCTAGACGACGAGCACGCGGGCTGGAGCCCCGAACTGCGCGGGTTCTACGATATCGAGAGCGCCACGATGGGCAAGCAGGCCGCGCCGCTCGCATTACTCTCAGCCGCGACGCTGACCCGTTCGGAGACGTTCTGGTCGTCACGCGCCCGCCCCACGCTCGAGTTCCTTCTGAGCCGCCGCCGCTCGGATATACTCCAGAGTGGCGTTACACGCGAGGGCCATCCCGCCCGCGGCCAGTTGCGCGTCCCCACCGAGTTCTACGGCGCCTCGTGCTGGGAGGGCGCGTCGCGCCTGACCCTCGGCCTCAACCCGTGGCTGGAGGAGTTCGCCTTCGAGGACGGCAAACCCCGCCACGCCCAGGCCTACAACGCCTCCTGGCCCTGGACAGAGCGGCTTGCGGGGTACCGGCTCAACCCCGCCCTGTGCCCGCTTGCCGACGTCCTGGCGAATGCCGACGTGTGGCTCGCCAAGGAGGTCTACGGGCGCCAGACCAGGCCGATCGATTTCTCGTATTTCTATAACATCCACTTCTACCCGTACTGGTGGGACCTGATCGACCTCTATGAGGCCACCCGTGAAGGCCGTTATCTAGAGGCGGCCCAAGAGGGTGCGTTCCACACGATCGCGGGCCTATGGTCACACCCGCAAGTCCCCGAAGGCGAGGTCACCCTCCATCCGGGCGGTTCTCAGGTCACCTACCACCCCGTCTGGCATAAGGACGACAAGCTCTTCCGCCTCGGCTGGCCACGTCAGCCGAACGACACCCCTGAGCGCCGCGTGCCCGCCTGGCAGGTCTCGCCGGTCGGCCTCGGTCTGGAGCAGCCCTCGACCTACACCTGCTTCCGCGGGGCGATGAACAACATCATGCAGTCGACCTGGGCGCCGCATCTGCTGCGCACGTATCGCCATACCGGACGCGAGATCTACCGCACCTGCGCCCGCAACAGCGTCATCGGACGTTTCGCCAACTATCCCGGCTACTACCTGACTTGTTTTACCGACCTTGTCCACGACCCGCGATACCCCTACACAGGCCCTGACATAACGAGCCTCTATTATCACCACATTCCCGTCCACTTCGCCTTTACCGTGGATTATCTTGTGGCCGACACCGAGCTGCGGGCGGGCGGGCGGATCATGTTCCCCTGGGTCAAGCAGAAGAACTACGCCTGGTTCAACAACCGCATCTACACCGCACAGCCGGGCCAGGTCTACGGCGACAAGCGGGCCGTCCTCTGGCTTGAGCGCGGCCTGGTGACGCTCGACACCCACAAGGCCGACTGGCTGGCCGCCCGCAGCCCGGACCGCTTCTGGGTGATGCTCCTGAACCAGACGCGCGCGACAAACACCGTGACGGCCACGCTCGACATCAAGAAAGCGGGCCTGCGCCTCCAAGAGCCGGGCAGGCTCCACTTTGGCGGCGCGACCCCCCTCCATACGGCAGCGGGCGTGAGTTCTGAGGGCGAGGCCGTGCCCGCGCCTGCGGCAGGCAGGCTGACTGTCACGATCCCGCCGCTCTCGCTGGTGACCGTCGGGTATCCCGCCGAGCCGCGCGGCGCGTTTCCCGCCGCCGAACCGCTCACGCGCTCACACCGCACCGCCCCGGCGGGAGCCTTTGGCCAGGCGCACGCCTTCGTCATACGGTCACCCTGGGGCCGCGACAGCCTCTACGCGGTACTCACCGCCGACACCCAGCCCGGCGCCCGCGTGACGTTCCGCTGCGGCGACTCCGAGCGGCTCTGCACACGTTACCCCTACGAGGCCAGCTTCGACCCGCTCCCGGACCCGTCGCTTCCGCTGCGCATCAGCACAGTCGCCGACGGCCAGGCCGAACAACGGATCGAACTTGCCGCCCCGCAGCCGGGAGGCCAAAAATAAGGGGCGGCACGGGCCACCGCCCGAGCCGCCCCAGAGAACGCCTCAGTCCTCGTGTACGCCTGACGCCTCAGCTCATCCACGGCGGACGCGACGAGCGCCCCTTCCGATGCGCCTTGGGGCCGCCGCCGCCATGGGCCGGCCCGCCACCGCTGCGCGGCCGCTCGCCGGGCTTGTGGAAGGGCCGCTTCGGCCGCTCCGAGCCCGCCTCCCACGGGCGCTCAGGAGGACGCCCGCCAGAAGCGTCAGCTTTGGCCCCGGCACGGGGCCCCTCGCGACGCGGCTCCGCCGCGCCGCCCCGCTCGCCCGCCGCCTCCGCAGGGCCGGGCCTGCGGAACTTGTCGAACCAGCGAGGCTTGGTGGCCCCGCCCTCCTCCCGCCGCGCAGGCGGCGGTGGCGCGGCCTGCGGCCTGGGCGCTTGTCCGCGGCTTTCCCGCTCCTGACGCGGCTCGCGCGGCGCCTCCTCCCGCGGCCGTTGCTGCCACGGCTCGCCTTCGCCCGC
>JAKJGY010000037.1 GCA_022704145.1 Verrucomicrobiota bacterium | reverse complement strand
TGGGGGTGGGTGGGGCGCTGGGGTCGGTGCGTCATGGGGTTCTCCCGTCGTTTTTGGGGCCGGAGCCGTCTGTGCGCTGAAATCACGATCTGGACGCATTATCGGACGCCCCGTGCGTGAAGTCAACCGCGACGGTGGTATAAATAGGACTAACGGCCAACTAGACTTATACTGTATCCGTCCACTACCCTTAGACATGTCAAAAGTAATTGGACCTGTCAACGGTAAAGCGGAAGGGATCGCGAGATGTCGGCAAATCGGTGGGATACGCGGATGGTGTGGAGGCGTGGGGGGACGGGAGCGTTTGCCGTGTGCGTCTGGCTGTTTCTGACGATGGGTGCGTCGGGTGCAGATCTCGGCCCCATGCTTGGCGGGTATGTGCCCGGGCATGGCATGGACGATGGATGGAGCGTGTTTGTCGGCGGAGATTTTGAGACGCGGGACGGCGTGGCCGAACTGGAGGGACGCTGCTTTGTGCGGGGTGATTTTTTGGCGGGATACCGGCAGCATTATGTGATCGGCCGTGCCGGGGCGGGTTCGGGCGTGTTCCCTTCCGAGGCTGTGCCTCACCTGGTGGTCGGAGGGTCGGTCAGGGGCTCCGGGGGTTTGAATCTGGTGCAGCGGAAGATCCAGGTCGGAACAAACGTGGCGCCGTCGGTCAGTTTCATCGACCTTGGCGGCGTAGTGACCGGGGGTGTGGATTATGCGGCCGCGGACAGGTTGCGCGCCGAACTTCAGGCCAAGAGCCGGTATTGGGGGGCATTGTCCGACACGCCGGGCGGGTCGATCGTAAGCCGGTGGGGTGGCGTCTACATCACTGCCGACGGGGTGAACGGAAACCCTCAGACCTGGGTCTTCAATTTGACGTTCGACATCACGACCTCGTTTTGGGGTGTGCAACTGGATGGGTTTGAGCCGGGTGATTCGATCCTGATTAACTGCAACAAGCCCGGAAGCGGAGAGAGTTTCATCCTTGGCGGTCAGGCGTACGTGATCAATGGCGTCAACCAGCATAGCCCGTTTGGGGCGAAGCTGCTCTGGAACTTCCCTGATGCGGCGACGGTGGAGATCTGTAACAGCGCAGCGGTTCAGGGAAGCGTGCTGATCGGGAACCCGGCGAGCGTGACGACCGTTTCGGCGGCGGTCATGGACGGCCGGTTCGCGTCGTGCGGCAGCGTGATCCACAGCGGGTATGTGACGCCTTGGGGCGGGCTGGCCGGTGGGCGTGAGTTTCACAACTATCCGTTTACAGGAGTGTTGCCTGATGTCCCCGTCGGCTCGGTTTCGGGCAGCGTGCGTGCCGATGCTGACCGTGACCGTGTGGTGAGCGAGCCGGACGTGCCACTGCAGTCTATGACGGTGTGTCTTTATAGCGATCCGAACGGGGACGGGGACTATTCCGACGGTGTGCTTGTGCAGTCGGTGCAGACCGACGCGGCGGGACGGTATGCCTTCGGCGGGGTGTACAAGGGGCTGTACGTGGTGGTTCTGGAGGGCCTGCCCGCAGGCGAGACGGGCAGTCTGCCTGTCGTTCTGGAAGAGGGGGAGAACTCCGACAACGATTTCCTAGCGGAGGTTGATCCGGCCGGTTTCTTCTACGACGCGGAGACGGGGCTGGTCGTGACGGGTGCGACCGTGTCGGTTGAGGGGCCTTGCGTCGTGCTTCAGATGGACGGTCGTATGGGCGAGTTCATGTTCCTCTCCACGAACACTGTTGCCGCCACGTATGCGGTTTCTGTCACACCGCCCGCCGGTTATCGGCTCGACCCCTCAAGGCCTCCGCAACCCGGGCCGTTCGATCCGACCGGACTAGGTGATCCGGTGGTCTTGGGGAGCGGTCTCGCCTCCGGGCTGCCCTTGCGGCTTGAGGACAGCGGCGCATCGGCGAATCCGTATTACCTCTCATTTGAGCTTGAGCCGGGTGATCCTCTCGTGATCAACAATAACATCCCGTTGCTGAAACTCGCTTCGGTCGGTGACCTCGTGTGGGAGGATTTGGACGGCGACGGCCTGCGTGACGCCGGTGAGCCTGGGCTTGCCGGTGTGGGCGTTCGGTTGCTGGACGCGGTGGGAGCGGTCTTGTATGAGGCGGTGACGGCTACGGACGGGAGCTATCGCTTTGAAGGCCTGTTGCCGGGGGATTACCGTGTCGCGTTCATCGCGCCCGATGGATACCGGTTCACGGCCGGTGACGGGACAGACAGTATCGCTGATCCTGTCAGCGGTGTGAGCCCTGTGGTGCAACTGGGCGTCGGAACGGTGGCCTTGGCGGTCGATGCGGGACTGTACCATCCTGGGCGTGTGCGCGGATATGTGTTTAGGGATCAGGATGGTGACCTGATCCGGAGCGGGGCGGATCAGCCTATCGTCGGACGTGAAGTGCGGCTTTTCGTCGCGGGCGCGGTTTTTGCGACTACAGTGACCGATGCGGAAGGCGGATACGCGTTTACGGGCGTATCGGCTGGACAGGTCGAGATTCAGGTCGCTCGGCAGACGGACACGGTTTGCAGTGTCCCCGTTGACGAGCCGGACGCTTCCCATCCCGGACGGAGTCGTGCGGTCTTGAGTGACGACGGGGCCACGGTGCGCATCTTGCTCGATCTGGTCTCCGGGTACGGCGTGCTGCCCGGCCGGCAGGATCAGGAGCAGAACGCCGGGTTCTTATCAAATACGACGTTATCGGCGGCGGTCTCCGTGCAGGCGTACGCGGCGGCGGGGGGCGGCAGCGTGATCGAGCTGGGCACCGTGGATGAGGCCGGGCATGGCGATATCGTGGTGTACGCGCGTATCGGGGGCGAGTGGGTCGAGGTCGGCCGCGTGCCTGCGGAGCAGGTGGTCGGCGAGGGGTCGAACCGGTATCGGGTCGCGGCGCCTTCGCTGGAGCCGGGCAAGGCGTACGCGTTCAAGGTGGTCGACGAGGTCGGACGCACGCACGTGCTGCACGAGCGGGCGGAGGTCAAGACCTTGCGGGTGCGGGCGCTGCGGCCGGAGGGCGGCTGGCTGGCGTTCACCTTCTCGACGGAGCAGGGGCGGCGTTACCGCGTGCTCGGCAGCGCGGCCCTGGTGAACGGTGCGGCATGGAAGCCGGTCAGGGTGCAGTATCCGAAGGCGAAGGGCGGCTGGTCGTCGCCGACTGACGAGCCGTTTACGGCCGGTTCTGGCACGGAGACCACGGTCCGCATTCAGAAGGGCGGGGGCTGCGCGTTCTTCAAGGTTGAGCTGGCCGACTAGTGCCTGACGGCTCGACAACGACTAACGCGGGCGCGGCCCGCAACCCAATTGGAAGACTGGGAAACTGGAATGATGGAAGGGTGGAATGATGGGGGTTGAGACCGAAGCAGCCGAAGTGATCTTCCAACATTCCAGTATTCCACCACTCCCAAACAGCTTGTTTTTTATCAGTGTTGTTCGTTCGTAAGGCACTCATGCGGGCGGAGACCGCGTGAGGTGAGGCGTGCGGCGCGCCTCAGATCAGGCCTGATTCGCGGCCGATGGAGATGGCCTCGCGACGGCCGTGGGCGTGCAGCTTGCGATAGATGTTCTTGATGTGCGTGTGGACGGTGTGCGGGCTGACCCCGAAGGTCGCGGCGATCTCTTTGTAGGAGTAGCCTTCCGAGAGCGCGCGCAGCGTTTCGGACTCGCGGAGGGTCAGTTGCTCGTCGCCGTCCGGCTGGGCCGCCGGGGCGGCGGGGGCCTTGAGTTCCGCCAGCACCTTGCGTGCGATCTTGGGGCTCATGGGCGCTCCGCCCGCCGCGATCTCGCGCAGCGCGGCAAGCAGCTCCTCGGAGGAGCTGCCCTTGATCAGATAGCCGCAGGCGCCTGCCCGGATGGCGTTGAGGACGATCTCACGGTCCTCGTGGACCGTATAGACGAGGATATTGACCTGCGGCTGGACAGGGTTCACCGCGCGGATCAGGTCGATCCCCGACATTTGCGGCAGGTTGATGTCGACCAGCAGGATATCGGTCGCGGGCCAGTCGGTGTGGGCGAGCGCGGCCTCGGCCGTGGTGTGGCTGGAGGTGACGCGGATGTCCTTTTCGCCGTCGAGCAGGGCGGTGAGGTTCTTGAGCAGCGCGACATTATCTTCGACGATACAGATGTTCATGGGTGTGTGCCGGGGTCGGCCTTTTGCGGCAGGCTACAGGTGATCCGTGTCGAGGGCCGGGTTATGAGGTTGAACGTGCCGCCCATGTCCGAGGCGCGCTGGCGCATGTGGCGCAGGCCCCGCCCTTCGACCACCTCGCCCGGCCAGCGGCCGTCATCGCGGATGGTCAGGTCGAGGCGGTTTTCCGTAAAGCGGAGTTCGACCTGCACCTGGGTCGGCCCCGCATGTTTGGCGGAATTGGTCAGGGCTTCTTTTAAGATTCGGAAAAGCGAGGTGCCGTCGGCCATGCCCGGCTCGCACGGCGGCTCGCCGGTGGCGGTGAGGGAGAAGGCGATCCCGCGCGGCTCGAGAACCAGCGAGGCGTACTGGCGGATCTCGGCGAAGAGGGTCTGCCAGGTGAGGTTACGGGTCTCGAGCGAGTTCATCATCGTGCGGACCTCGATGTTGCCCTCACGCGCGAGATCCGCGATGCGCGTGAAGAACACGTCCTTATCGGCGGTTGTCTTGGACTTCCGCCCCAGCTCGGCGAGGAGCCCGATATTGGCTGAGATGGCGCCGACGCCGTCGTGCATGTCGCGCAGCAGGAGCGACCACTGCCGGGCACGCTTCGCCTCCTCCTCCTGGCGGAGGTCGAGGAGCTGCTGGAGGTGGAGCTTGCGCTGGGCGGTCACGTCCTGGAGGACGAAGAGCCAGCCGCGCGGCTGGTTCTCGATAACCAGGGGGATGCAGGTCCGCTCGTACCAGAACTGGTCGTCCTCGGTCGTACAGGCGATCAGGCGGCGGCTCTCGCACGTTGAGGTGGCGAAGGCGTCACGCCAGGGGGAGGTCAGGTCGTGCAGCGAGGCCAGCTTGCGCGCGGGCGAGTCCTGCAGCCTGAGCATGTGGCGGGCAGTGGCGTTAAGGTCGATCAGTGTGCCCTGGAGGTCGGCGATGACGATCCCTTCGTGGATATGGTCGAACAGCAGCCCGCGCGCCAGCGGGGCGAGGTTGAGGAGGCTTGTCCGGAAGACGGCTGAGGCCAGGGCGGCGGCGGCCGGAAAGAGCAGGATCGGCGCGGGGTTCAGCCCGCCGAACATGTCGGGGGCCAGGAAAAAGGTGATGTTGCCGACGATCGGGATCAGGCTGGAGAGGATCAGGAGCAGGATCGGCAGGCGCAGCAGCGGTGACGCGGTACGGGCCGCCCGCACGAGGAGGACGAGGCTGGCGAGCTGGAGGACTGCGCCGTAGGTCTCGTAGAGCCGCGCCCAGAGTCCGTTGTCGAACAGCAGCGGACGCATGTGGGTGACCGCATCCGCGAGCCGGAACGCATGACGGAACCCGTCGTGCAGGTGCATCGTGAGGGCCACCGGGATGATGGCTAAGGGGAAGATGAAGAGGATGGCCCAGAACCGCCACGAGAACCGAGTGCGGAGATCGGCCAGCTCGGACGCGACCATCAGCCAGAGGACCGAGAGGGGTGGCACGAACAGGTAACGGATCCGCATCCAGCGGAGTTTGTCCGCTAAGGTCGTGGCTTCCAGCTCCTGGAAATAGGTGAACGCCCACGCGGCGCAGATGATCATCACGAGATAGAGCAGGCGGTTGACCGCAGAGGGGGGGCGCGTAAACGCGAAGAACGCCATCAGCAGATAGAGCGTCGCCGCGAACGGGAGCGTATGCGCAAGGATCCCCACAACCATGCCGTAATCATAGGGCCGCCCGAGCGATCCGGCAAGATGAATCAGTCAGGCGTAGACGTTAATGCCAGATCAGTGCCTTACGAACCAACAACAGCGACCACCAACACCTGGAGCCGAAGGCGAATGGGTGTTAGGTGTGTCGCCGTTGTTGGAGTCCATGGTCTTCTCGGGGTCGGAATCGGTATCGGAATCGGTATCGATTCTCTCCAGTCAGCGTTTCGGTGTCTTCATCGCGTTGTCGCAGGTGCTCGGTCCGGCCTGCGGCTTACGGAAGCGCTGCGCCAGGCCGACGCGCTCCATGACACGATGCCCGAACGGCAGCCTCAAGCTTCCCTTTCCCATCGCTCATCCCGCTTCTTTTCGATTCCGATACCGACGCCGACGCCGACAATCTCTGATCTTCTTCGTCTTTCTCTTTCTCCAACAACAGCAAGCAAAACAAGTTGTTTTGGAATGATGGATACTGGAATGATGGAAGATCCATGCGAAGGCACGCGATTCAACACCATCATTCCACCCTTCCAATATTCCAACATTCCAATTGGGTTGCGGGCCGCGCCCGCATTAGCCGGATACCCATTATATACCCAATCAGTTGAGTACCTGTGCGTAGAAACCAAGAGTATTCTAATAGACTTTGTTAGCAGCATCAGGGCCGCCAGGTGGCAGCAGGCGCTTGGGGTGACCGTTCCGGAACCTGAGAAGGAACAGGAGGATGAGCATGTTAAGACGGGTACAGTTGGGGATGGCGGCGGGTGCGGTTCTGTTGACCTGCCTCTGGGCGGGAAGCGTCGGCGCTGCCTTGCAGAACGGCGCGCTCAAGATCGAGGTCATCAGCGCCTACAACTTGGTGGTCGACTCGAATATCGAGACGCCGGCCGGGCGCAGCCCGCGCGCGGCTCATCTGGGCGTGCGGATCACCAATACCGGCGCGACCCCGCTCACCGGCGTGACCGCGCGCATCGGCGACCTGCTGAACGCCGCGACGTTCAGCGGCACCCCGGGCGTCTATCCGATAACGACCGTCGCGCCGGGCCTGCGGCTTTACAGCGGCAGCTTCGCCTTCACCCACGAGGGCGGCGTCACGGACGCCACGCGGTACATTCCGTCAATCGCGCCGGGCGAGACGGCCGTCGTGTACTGGCTGGTCTCGTACCCGCTGAAAGACGCGTCCGGCGTGACCGTCGCCGGCGCGGGCTCCGACCCCTCCGACGACCTGCGACTGGACTACGACATCTGGGTCGAGGGATACGAGAACGGCAGCACACATCGCCGCGCCTATGACGAGCGACGCATGTTCTGCCGCAATGAGCTTACCGCGATGGCCAACAAGATCTGGCCGAACACCACCAGCAAAGTGCCTGACGAGTTTCTGGACATTTTCACCGAGGAGCTGGGCTGGCGGCCCAACGCCTCGGCACCCCGCGTGCCCGACGCCGACATCATCGAAGGCATCTGGTATGACTTCGGAACGATCCGCCACGGCTTCGACAACAACGGCGACCTGGTTCCCGACTACAACGCCTGGATGCAGCCGGTCGGCGACCCCGGCGCGTATGACGCGGCCAGCTTCCGCCTCGTGAAGTGTTACGGCGTGGTGATCGTCAAGCTCAATGACGGCACCAAGAAGATCATCCCCTTTGAAGACCGCCTCTATTTCGAGAACATGCCGGAGAACAACGTCGGCGCCGTCGGCCTCGTCTACTACGAGTTCGTCGCGCTGCGTGCTGGCGCTACCGGACGCCTTTCGCCCTACCAGGAGGTCGCCTCCGGCTACGACAACGAGAAGTTCAACGCTGACTACGGCGCCACGCTTTCCTCGTGGGTCTCCAAGCCGATCTCCGTGACGATGGACAAGAACGCCCCCGCCGTGACCAACGTCGGCGCCACCGTCACCTACGACATGACCGTGCGTAACACCGGCGGCGTGAAGGTCGGCGACCCCTACCTGAGCCTGCCGCTGGTGATCACGGACTACGTGCCCTCCGGCCTGGTCTACGAGGCCTCCTCCGCGACCGCCAACAACACCCTGCCCGCCGGCACCGGCGTGACCGTGCTCTACTCGACCAACCGCGTGGACTGGACGGCCGCGGAGCCCGTGCCGGCCAGCCTTGTGGTCGCCGTGCAGTGGTGGTTCGATGCGCCGCTCGAGACCAACGCCGCCGCCACGGTGCGCTTCCGCGCCAACATCCCCGGTGCCTATACGGGCGTTTTCGTGAAGAACTGCGCGGGCGTGAGCCTGGGCAACAACGAGCCCGTCGCCACCGACTGCGCCTCCACCCTGATCTCGGGCGTCAACGCGGTCTCAGGCGTGGTCTTCGCCGACGACGGCGGCGGCGGCGGCGTCTACGCCAACCGCGTCAAGGAGGCGGGCGAGGGCGTTATCCCCGGCGTCCAGGTCCGGCTCTACCTCGACCAGAACACCAACGGCGTAGCCGACGCCGGCGACCTGCTGGTCGCCACGCGCGACTCCGCCCCCGCGACCGGCGCCTACAGCTTCACCGAGCTGCCCGACGGACGTTACGTGGTGCAGGTCGACCCGCTCGACCCGCAGGTGACCGAGTTCTACGCGCTGACGACCGTCTCCGCCTACGCGGCCGACCTCGACTCCGCCCGCGCCACGACGAGCCCCGTGAGCGTGACCGACCGCAACTTCGGCTTCGCCCCGCCCCTGTCGCTCGACAAGAGCGGCGGCGCCAGCGTCTACGAGGGTCAGGAGGTCACCTACCGCCTGGCGCTGAAGAACAGCCTCTACAGCCTCGGCGCGCAGGCCATCACCAACCTGTACTGGGTACCCAGTAACCACATCCAGCGCGTTTCCCTTGCGCTCACCAACCTCGCGAACGTCTCAACCGCCACGGGCGCCGTTAACCCGAGCTGGGGCATTTTCGCCGACCGCTCGCGCAACCGCATCTACTGGGCCGACCAGGTGCTTGACCGGATCTGGGTCGACGACCTCGACCCCGCGACGGCCACGCCGGCCACGACCTTCCTGAGCGGCGTCACCGACCCCGGCTACCTCGCCATCGACCACAAGGCGGCTGGCGGCAAATCCTACCTCTGGTGGTCCGCCAGCGGCAAGCTGCAGCGCGCCGACCTCGGCCTCGCCGTACCCGTGGCGGAGGACCGCTACACGATACTCGCCGACGCCTCCTGCGGCATCGCGATCGATGAGGCGAACCGCTGGGTCTACTTCGTCAGCAAGCCCTCCGCGCAAGGCAAGTACACGATTTACCGCCAGAGCCTCGACGGCGCGGCCGGCTCGCGCGACGCCGCGTGGTCCGTCGAGCTGACAGTCAGCCCGCTGTACGATATGGAACTGGATCCCGTCAACCAGAAACTCTACTTCGTGGATCGCGGTGTCGGCGTGAAGTTCACCACCGTCGATATCGCCACGGCCTCCTACGTCCGCTCGTTCAACGTGGACAACGGCACCGACGTGCGCGGTATCGCTGTCAGCCTCGTCAGCGACCGGGTCTACTTCAGCGACAGCCGCAACAATGTGATCGACGCGCACGTGCTGTCGACGGGTGTCCA
Source organism: Verrucomicrobiota bacterium (assembly GCA_022704145.1). GTDB lineage: Bacteria > Verrucomicrobiota > Kiritimatiellia > RFP12 > UBA1067 > JAKJGY01. Next base: position 18,030 of record JAKJGY010000037.1, on the reverse strand, counting down.
GGCCGAGACGCTGAGCACGGCCTCGACCCCCGGCGACATCGATATCGAGTACGGCGCGGGCGCCGGCACCTACGACGTGAACACCACGGTCGGCACCCTCGCCCTCACCGACACCTATCCCGCGAGCCTGCTTGAGTATGTGCGCGCCAGCGTGCCGCCCGACAGCGTCGCGCCCGCTGGCACCCTGACTTGGAACAACCTCGGCCCGCTCAACGGCGGCGACACGCTCGAGCTGACCGTCACCTTCCGCGCCCTGGCCCAGGCTGGCAACGGCATCGTCAGCCTGGTCAACACCGCCGCCGTCACCCAGGCCGTGCTGGTCAACGGCGACCCCGTGAACAAGCCCCAGGACACGCAGCCCAGCCAGATCCTGCCCGCCGGCTCGATCGCGGGCCGGATCTGGGCCGACACCAACAACAGCGGCTGGGTGCCGGTGCAGACCGCCCCGGGCTCGACCTTCCCCAGCACCGGCTACGAGGCAGGCGAGCGCGGCATCGGCGGCGTGAGCGTGGCCTTGCAGGTCGACAGCAACAACGACGGCGCCGTCGACTGGGCCGTGACGAACCTCACCGACTCGGTCGGCGACTACCTCTTCTCCGGGCTGGCCACCAACGTGCGCTACCGCGTCACTGTGCTGTCCGCCTCCCTGCCCGGCACCGGCATCACCGCCACGGGCGACCCGGACGATGACGGCGTCAACGCCGGCAACGCCGCCAGCGGCAGTGCGGACTACCTCTGGAACAACGCCGGCGCAGGCTGGTTCCGCATCGGCGCCAACACCTGGCGCGACGCGAGCGGCACCGCGCAGGCCTGGGACATCCGCAACGTCAACTTCGGTTTCAACGGCACCGACCCCGTGATCTACGGGCTCGTCTGGCTCGACCTCGACCGCGACGGCGTGCGCGACGCCGGCGAGCCGGGCCTGAGCGGCGCCACGGTGGCGCTCTCCGGCGCCTCCTCCGTGACGCTCGTCACCGGCGCCGACGGCACCTACACCTTCCGCACCAACAGCGCGGGCGGGCCGCTCGCGACCGGCAGCTACACCACGACCCTCACCCCGCCCTCAGGGCCGACGTGGACCTACACCTTCGAGAGCGCGACCAACGCCTTTGGCGTCAGCAACGGCAACCCGGCCTACAACGGCACGATGACCTATACCGTCACGTCAACCACCGAGACCTCCGGCTCTTGGGATTTCGGCCTGATCTTCGAGGGCGTGCGCAAGATCGGCGACACCGTCTTCTTCGACCTCGACAGCGACGGCGCCCAGGGCGCCTCCGAGGCGGGCATCGCGGGCGTCGGCGTCAAGCTCTACCTCGACACCAACGGCAGCGGCGCGCTCGACGCAGGCGACTACCTGTGGGCCTCGCAAGTCACCGACAGCGCGGGTAAGTACCTGTTCACCAACCTCGCCAGCGCGGTCTACTTAGTCGTCGTCAGCGAGTCCGACATCCCCGCCGGTTTCCGCCAGACCGCCGACCCCGACCAGCCGGGCGTGGTCGCCACCGCAGGCGACGGTATGGGCGTGGCGACCCTCGGCGCCACCGACCTCCTCACGCAGGACTTCGGCTACACGGCTCAGGGCAGCGGACGTATCGGCGACTTCGTGTTCGTGGACGCCGACGCCGACGGCCGGCCCGACGCCGGCGAGACCGGCCTCGCCAACGTGACGGTGCGGCTCTTCTACGACCGTGACGCGAACGGCTCCTACGAGACGCTGCTGGCCACCGCGCAGACCGACGCCTCCGGCACCTACCTCTTCTCCAACCTGCCGGACGGCGCCTTCCGCGCGGTCGTGGACGCCGCCGACCCGGACCTCCCGGTCACACTCACGCCCTCCACGACGGTCTCGCACACGCTGACGCTCACGGGCGGCGTGACGAGTGTGTTCGACGGTCTGGCGACCGCGTCCGACCGCTCGCTCGACGCCGACTTCGGTTTCGCGGGCCGCCCGTACATCGGCGATTTCGTGTTCTACGACGCCAACCGCAACGGCACGCCCGACGCTGGCGAGGCGGGCATCCCGAACGTCACGCTGCGCCTGTACACCGACCCCAACGGCGACGGCAACACCTCGGACGGCGTGTTGCTCGCCTCGACCAACACGGCCACGGGCGCAGGGGCTTTCCCGGCCGGTTACTACCAATTCTCCAACCTCCCGACCGGCGGCTATTACGTGGTCCGGGTCGACACCGCCACGCTGCCGACCTGGAACGGCAGCCCGCTGCCGCAGACCGCCGACCCCGACCGCGACGGCGTGCCCGTATGGGACACCAGCGTGCCCGGCCTGCCCGCGGGCGACAACGCCGACACCGGCATCGTGCTCGGTCTGCTGCCGTACCTCGGCGCGGACTTCGGCTACCAGCCGGCCGGCGTCATCGGCGACACCGTCTGGCGTGACCTGAACAACAACGGCGAGCAGGACGACGGCGAGACCGGCGTGGCCGGCGTGCGCGTCACGGCCACGAAGGGGCCGACCACCGTCACGGCCTTCACCGACGGCGACGGCCACTACAGCTTCGCCGGCCTGGCGGACGGCACCTGGACCGTGGCGCTTGCGGCCACCAACTTCCTGAGCGGCGCCCCGCTGTACGGCTGGGCCGACACCTACGACGCCGACGGCGGCCTCGACCACAGCACCGCCGTGACGATCATCAACGGCGCCGTCAATAACGCGGGCAACGCGTGGACCACCTCCTCCGACGCCTCGCTGGACGTCGATTTCGGCCTGCGCCTGAACGGCCCGTACGCGCTCTCCGGCACCGTGCTCAACGACGACGCCGGCGCGGCCGGCATCTATGACGACCCCGCGCGCGAGACCGAGCTGGAGGGCCGCACCGTCTACCTGTACAGCAGCGGCAACACGCTGCTGGGGGCGACGGCGACCGACGCCCTCGGCTTCTACCGCTTCGACAACCTGCCCTCCGGCGGTTACCGCGTCGTGCTCGGCACCACGCTCCCGCCGCTGGATACGGCGCGGCTGACCACGACCGCCGCCGCCACCGGCGCGGACGCGCTGACCAACACCGCCTCTTCGGTGATCCAGGACGTGACGATCGCGGGCGCGGACAAGCCGGGCATCGACTTCGCCTTCGTGCCGACCGTGACCTTCGACTACGGCGACCTGCCCGCCGTCTACGGCGCGACCACGCTGGCGCAGGACGGCGCGCGCCACCTCATCCCGACCAACGGCGCCACGCTCTACCTCGGCAGCGTCGCTCCGGACGCCGATCCCGACGGCGCGCCCACGGTCTACGCCAGCGGCGACGATCTGCTCGACGGCAACGACGACGAGGACGGCGTCGTGCCCCTCAACATCGCCGCGTGGGCCGACGGCGCCAGCGGCGGCAGCGTCCGCGTGACGGTGCGCGCGCCGGCCGGCGCGCCGGCCTACGTCGTGGGCTGGATCGACTTCAACCGCGACGGCTCGCTGACCGACGCCGGCGAGCTGGTCGTGAACGCGGCCGTGACCGGCACCGGCGCCCCGCAGGCGGCCGACTACGCCTTCGACATCCCCGCAGGCACGATGGCCACGACCAACAAGAACTGGCTGGCGCGCTTCCGCGTCTTCTCCGAGCCGCCCGCCTTCCCGGCCTTCGCGTACAGCGGCCTGGCCGCTGCCGGTGAGGTCGAGGACTACCTCTTCACGATCGGCGGCGCGGCGCTGGGCGACTACGTGTGGGTGGATGTCGACGGTGACGGCGTGCAGGAGGTTGGCGAGCCGGCCCTGACCAACGTGACCGTCCGCCTGCTCAACGGCGCCAACGAGGAGGTGGCCCGCACGGTCACCGACGCGAGCGGCGCCTACCGCTTCGCCGACCTGCCGCCGAGCACCTACCGCGTGGCGGTCGACGCCCCGCAGCAGTACGTGTTCACCCGGCTGGACTCGCCGCTGGCGACCGACGCGAACGACAGCGATATCGATCCGGTCAGCGGACGGAGTGCGCCCGTGAGCCTGGCCGCCGGCGTGACCAACCTGACGCTCGACGCGGGCCTGTACGTGCCGGCGCAGTTGTTCGGCCACGTATTCGTCGACAAGGACGGCGATCTGATCCGCGACAAGGGCGACTCTTCGATCACCAACGCGCTGGTGACACTGGCCGTGAACGGCGTCACGGTCGCCTCCACCAACACCGACGAGTACGGTTACTACTTCTTCGGCGACATCCCGGTGGGCGCGGCCTCGGTGCTGGTCTCGCGCGCCGGGGCGACGCTGATCGCCGTGCCGACCGAGGGCCCTGCGGCGAGCGACGTGCGCCGCAACCGCGCCGAGGCGGCGCCGGACGACGTGGCTTACATCGGCTACGCGGTGACCTCGGGCTACGGCGTGCTCTCGTCGAACCCGGGCGAGCCGCTGAACTTCGGCTTCTCGTCCTACCCGCTCTCGTCGGCGCTGAGCATCCGGCCGTACGCCTCGGGTGACGGGGTGGTGATCGAGCTGTGGACCGTGGACGAGGCCGGCTACCAGGACATCGTGATCTACATCTGGCTCAACGGTGCGTGGTCGGAGGTGGGCCGCGTGCCGGCTGACCAGGTGGTGGGCGAGGGCTCCAACCGCTACTGGGTGCAGGCGACCGGGCTGAAGGCGGGCCAGTCATACCTCTTCAAGGTGCGCGACGAGGTGGGGAACACCTACGTGTCGCACCAGCCGGTGGCGGTGGTGGAGATCCGCGTGGAGGCGGTGAGCCTGAACCTGCAGACGATGCGGGTGAACTTCAGGACCGAGCCGGGACGGCGCTACGTGGTCATGACGAGCGCGAAGCTGGCGGCTCAGCCGGAGGGCTGGAGCGCCGCGCGGGTGCGTTATCCCAAGGCGCTGGGGCAGTGGTCGGAGCTGACGGACCGGGCGTTCACCGCTGGCCCGGGCAGCACGACCGAGGTGCAGATCCCGGTGAGCGGCGCGCGTGCGTTTTACAAGATTGTGCTGTCGGATGAAGAATAGGTATGTCGTTGGGTTGTGTGTCCGATAGGCGCGGCGGCGGGTGTATAGGCCCGCCGCCGCGTTCTTGCAAAAAGGGCTTGTGACGGTATCTGGCGGGTGCGTCAGGTGACGGGGTTCGTGATTGACAAGCCCGATTTTCCCATGCATGATGCGGCTCACGGCAGTCAAAGCACAGGTGCCCGTGTTACGGCGCATGTGGGAGATCGGAGAGCGGCATGTCGTTCGATATTGCATGTCTGGCGGAGGGGTGGGGGCCGGTTGTGCTGGGCGTGACCCTGGCACTGGCCGCGGGTGCGGTGGTGAACGCCCTGCTGGTGCGCCGGCGCGGCGCGCGCCTGCTGCAGGCGGAGCGTGACCGGCTGGATCAGTTCTTCGAGGCCTCGCCTTCGGGGCTGGTGGTGTTTGACGCGTCGCATACGGTGCTCCGCATCAACTCGGCGGCGGTCGCGCTGGCGGGCGGCCCGTCTGGCGCGCGGTCGGGGCTGAGCCATGGGCAGTTGCTGGGGTGCGCCAACCTGTCTGCGGATGCGCGCGGGTGCGGGTTTGGCGAGGGCTGCTGGTTCTGCCCGTTGCGCAAGGTCATCGACCAGGTCTTTGTCGAAGGCGGCTCGGTGCGCGGCCTGGAGGCGCCGATGACGCTGCTGCGTGCGGGCGCGGTCCAGACCGTGTGGATACGGATGAGCGCGCAGCCGTTTGAGTTCGGGGGTGTCCGGCACCTGATCGTCGCGCTGGACGACGTGACGGAGAACCGGCGTAATCTGGAGAGGGTCGAGCGGGCGTCGGCCGAGCTGGCGCGTGCGAATGAGGCGATCCGTGAGGAGACGCGCGCCAAGGAGCGTTTTCTGGCGAACATGAGCCACGAGATCCGTACGCCGCTCAATGGGATCATCGGAATGAACGCGCTCCTGCTGGGGACGTGTCTGGACGCGGAGCAGAAGGAGTATGGGGAGAGCATCGCCACCTGCGCGGCCGCGTTGCTCAAGGTCGTGAACGATATCCTCGACTTTTCGCGTATCGAGGCGGATAAGCTGGTGCTCGAGCAGGCGCTTTTCAATGTGCAGCTCTGCCTGGAGGAGGCGGTGCGCGTGGTTGCGCCGCAGGCGGCGCGTAAGGGGCTGGAGCTGGCGTGGCTGGCGGAGGAGGCGCTTGCTCCGGTATGGGTGGGCGATAGCGGGCGCGTGCGCCAGGTGCTGGTCAACCTGCTGGGGAACGCGATCAAGTTTACGGAGCGCGGCGAGGTGGTCGTCTCGGTGGGCGGGCGGCCGGAGGAGGGCGGCGGGTTCCGGCTTGAGTTCACGATCCGGGATACGGGCGTCGGCATACCGCCTGAGAGCCAGGGCAGGCTGTTCCAGTCCTTTTGCCAGCTCGGCGACACGGCCGGAAGCCAGTCGCAAGGGACGGGGCTGGGGCTGGCGATCTGTAAGGGGCTGTGCGAGCGGATGGGCGGGGGCATCACGCTTGAGAGCAAGGGTATATCGGGCCAGGGGTGTGTGGTGCGCTTCTGGGTGAGGGTGGCGGCGGTGGCCCTCACGCGGCCTTTGGGCGGCGGGAGCGAGGGCACGCTGGCGGGGCGCCGTGTGCTGCTGGTGGAGGACCATGCCGCAAGCCTGGAGTCGCTGGTCCGTCTGGCGCGCGGGTGGGGCATGGAGCCGGTCGCCGCGTCCACGGGCGCGGCGGCGCTTGCCGCGCTGCGGTCGGGCGGCGTGGCGGATGTGGCCGTGATCGACGATGGTCTGCCGGATCTTACCGGTGGGGAGCTGATACGCGCGTTGCGCGCGCTGCCCGGCTGTGCCGCGCTCAGGTCGGTGCTGCTGTTGCCCTACGGCGTGAGGGCGGCCCGGGATGCCGAGGCGCCGCCCTGCGCCTGCCTGAGCAAGCCGGTGGGCAAGGCGAACCTGCTGGAGGCTTTGGCGGGCGTCTTGGCGGGTCGGGACAAGAGTTGCGCCGAGGCGGCCGCAGGCGCAGGGACGGGGGCGTATGCGGGGGCGCGTCCGGCAGCCCTTTTGGCTGAGACCCGTCCGCTGCGTATCCTGGTCGCCGAGGATAACGCGATCAACCAGAAGGTGGTGGTCGGCCAGTTGGCGCGCCTCGGTTATGCGGCGCGCGTGGTCGGCGACGGCGCGCAGGCGCTTGACGCCCTGGCGGAGTGTCCCTACGATGTGGTGCTGATGGATGTGCAGATGCCGGGGACGGATGGCGAGCAGGCGACCGCGCAGATCCGCCGCAGCCTGCCTCCTGAGCGGCAGCCTTGGATCGTGGCGATGACGGCGAACGCGCTGAAGGGGGACCGCGAGCGGTATCTCGGCACAGGCATGGACGACTACCTGTCGAAACCCTTCAGTGCCGACGGTCTGGCGGAGGTTCTGCGCGCGGCGCGGCCGCTCGCGGCGCGGGCGGGGTGCCGGGTCGGCGGGGTGTGACGGCGGTCGGGTGGAGGAGGCGGCTGATGGGGACTGAGACGGAAACGGCGGATGGGGTCCCGGCCTCTTATGGGGAGTGGGCGGCTGCGGGTTCGGCTGCGGAGTGGGCCGAGCTGGTGTCGGACGCCCTCTTCGTGTTCGGCCCGGGCGGGAACGTGCGCGGCGGCAATGCGGCGTTCTTACGGCTGACCCGCTGTACGGCGGCTGAAGCGGGAGGCCGCGGGCGTTCGCTCGGTGTGTTTTTGGGGTGCCTGCATGCGGTGAGCGGGGGCGGGTGCGGGGGCGCGCCGGCCTGCCTGCACTGCGGCTGGTGGCGCGCGGCGGCGTCTGCCGACCGGGGCGAGCGGGCGGTGTTCCAGTTCCGTCTGCCGTTGCGCGCGGGCGGCGCGTCGGAGTATGAGGTGCGCGTCGCGCCGTGCGGCGGGGGCGGCGGACGTGGGTGTCTGTGCGACCGTGCGGCCGCCAAGCGGCTGCGGGTGCTTGAGCGCGCGCTGTATCATGACGCGCTCAACCAGTTCGCGGGCGTGAGGAACCTGCTCGACCTTCTGGACACGGGCGACCCGGCACAGGTGGCCGAATACGCCGGGCTGATACGCGAGAGCGCGGCGCAGATGTCGGATGAGATCGTCTGGCTGCGCGCGATACGCGATGCCGAGGGGGGCGGGCTGGCCCCACGTCTCCGTGAGGTGCCAGTGGCCGAGGTGGCCGCGCGTGCGGTCGGCCGTGCGCGGGCCGCGGCTGAGGCGCGGCAGGTGGCGGTGGCGGTGGCGGTGGCGGAGGGCGTGTCGGTCCGCACGGACTGCGAGCTGGCCGGACTGTCGCTCGGGAGCCTGGTGCTCAACGCGGTCGAGGCCTCCCGGCGGGGCGAGCGGGTGGCGCTCACGTTCGCGAGCGAGGGCGGCCGGGGCGTGTTCCGGGTCGAGGGCGGCGCGGCGTTGACGCCGGAGGTGGCCTGCCAGGTGTTTCAGCGCTCGTTCTCGACCAAAGGCGAAGGGCGAGGGATGGGCGCGTACGGCGCGCGGCTGCTGGTTGAGGGCGTGCTGGCGGGTACGGTCTGGCATGCGGCGGGCGCGCCGGCTGCGGCGCGGTTCTGTCTCAGCCTGCCGCTGGCGGGTGCGGAACCCGGCGCGGACGACGGGGCGGGGGCGAGGAGGTGTGAGAATGGGTGAGCGGACGATCCGGGTTTTGCTGGCGGATGACGAGATCCATATCCGGCAGGTGTTGCGCGGCGTGGTCAAGGCCGAGGGGTTCGAGCTGGTGGCGGAGGCGAACAACGGCGAGGATGCGGTGGCCCTCTTCCGTAAGCATCGTCCGGACCTGACCTTGCTGGATGTGAATCTGCCGCTCATGACCGGCGATGAGGCGCTGGCCGAAATCGTGAAGGAGGCGCCGGAGGCACGGGTGGTGATGCTGACCATGGTGTCCGACGCCGGCACGGTCAGGCGCTGTCTTGAGTTGGGCGCGTCCGGCTACATCTTGAAGAGCAACGACCTGGCGACGATCCGGACGATGGTGCGCGAGGCCGTCGCGGGCCTGCCGGGGAAGGGGTGAGCCGTGAGTGAGAAATACGATTACCGGTTGTTGCGCGACGAGATCGCCGAGGATGAGAAGGTGGTCAAGGCGCGCCCCGTGCTGCTGTCGCAGCGTGAGATCCAGGAGCTTGTCGAGAAGCGGCGTCGCATGGAACGCGTCGAACCGGCGGAGGGCGTATGAACCGACGTGAGGAGGTCGTGCGGCAACTGGCCGCGCTGCGCTTCCTGCCTGCGGGAGAGCTGGAGAATCTGTGCCGGCAGCGGTCGGATGACTTTGTGTCGCTGCTGGACGAGCTGCAGCTCCGTTTCCCCTCGCACCAGGCCGCGATCGGGCGTGTCTGGGCTGACTCGTTCAATGTCGCGTATGTCGATATCGCGCTGACGCGGATCGACCAGCAGGTGGCGGGGCGTATCGGGTACGAGGTGGCGGCCCGCGACGGCGTGCTGCCGCTCTATGAGTTTGACGGGATCGTCACGGTGGCGGTGTCGCGGTTGGACGACCGGATTGCCGAGGAGCGGGTGCGGGCGCTGGTGGAGGGTGAGGTCAGCCTGGTGTTCGCGTTTCCGTCACAGATCGGCGACGCGATCGACCTGGTGTATCAGTCGCAGGACGGGCTGTCGGCCCTGATCGAGCAGTCCGGGATCCGTCAGCTCGTCGGTGCGGGGGGGGTGCTGTCCGCCTCACAGATGAAGGAGCTGGCGGGTAACGCGTATGTGGTCCGTTTCGTGCGCGGGCTGCTGCTGCTCGCCTTGGCCGAGCGCGCGAGCGACATCCATATCGAGCCGGCCGAGAGCGCGCTCCGTATCCGGTTCCGTATCGACGGCGCGCTCCAGGACCGTTTCCTGCTCGACCGGGCCTTCATGGAGCCGATCACCTGCCGGCTGAAACTGCTGGCCGAGCTGGACATTACCGAGCGGCGTCTGCCGCAGGACGGCCGTATCGGGTTCGCGTTGCGCGAGAACACGCTCGACGTGCGCTTCTCGTCGGTGCCTGCGCTGTATGGCGAGAAGCTGGTGCTGCGTCTGCTGGGGCGCCGGTCGCGTCATGCGATACCCGAGCTGGGCCAGCTCCAGCTCTCGAGCGCGGTGATGCGGGACCTGCGGCGTGTCAGCCTGATGCCGAACGGGCTGTTTCTGGTCACGGGGCCTACCGGTTCGGGAAAGACGACCACCCTGTATGCGCTGCTCAAGGCGATCAGCCGGCCGGAGCTGAATATCGTGACGATCGAGGATCCGGTCGAGTACCGCCTGGCAGGGGCGACCCAGGTGCAGGTCAACGAGGCCGTGGGGCTGAGTTTCGCGATCGCGTTGCGCGCCTTCCTGCGGCAGGATCCGGATGTGATTCTGGTGGGCGAGATCCGCGATGCGGAATCCGGACGGATCGCCTCGCAGGCGGCGCTGACCGGGCATCTGGTGCTCTCGACCCTCCACACCAACACCGCGCTGCAGGCGATGACGCGGCTGGTGGACATCGGCGTCGAGCCGTATCTGGTCGCGCCGGCGCTGGTGGGGGTGATGGCGCAGCGGCTGGTGCGGCAGCTCTGCCCGGTGTGCCGCGAGCCGTATCTGGCGCCGCCGGAGGAGCGGGACGCGCTGCTGACCGGCACGGAGGGCGAGGAGGTCCGCTTCTGGCGTGCCCAGGGCTGTGCGAGCTGTGGCCATTCGGGCTATTCCGGACGGTTGGCGGTACACGAGCTGTTCATGGTCAGCGACGAGGTCCGCGAGCTGATCGGCGCAGGCGCCTCTCCGCGTGAGGTGCGTGCGGCGGCCTACCGTGAGGGCTTCCGGCCGATGCGCTATGACGGGCTTAAGAAGGTCTTGCGCGGCCTGACGACCTGGGAGCAGGTCCGTTCGGCCGTCGGCGAGTAGGGCGGTCTGCGGCTGAGTGGGCGGCGAAGCGTGCGGTTGTCGAGGGGCGTGGTCGAGGTGCCGTAGACAGGTTGGAAGTGCCTGGCGCTGGCGGCCGTGACGGCCGTTGCGGCGCTGTCGCTGTGCGCGTCGATCCCGCGCCGCCAACACCTTCGCCGCCGCCGAGCCGCCCTCGCACGTGGCCGGTGAAACGGAGAAGCGTACGGATAGGGCTTGTCGCGGTCGGGCGGTAGGCGTAAGCTTTTATCGTCAGCTCGAAGTGTTCGAGCCGCCTCATCAGGAGCGCCGTTATGCCCGAGTGTCTTCCGCCCGCCCTGCCGCCGACCCGGAGCGAGCTGTGGTCGCGTGTGTCCTTCACCTTCAAGCTGGGAACCATCGGAGCGCTGGTGCTGCTGCTGCTGATCCCGTTGGGCATGCTGCAGATGCGGCTGAACGAGCGGCTGCGGACGCGGAACCAGGCGGTGTCGGAGATCACCGCGACCTGGGGCAGCGAGCAGTCGGTGGTCGGGCCTTTCCTCCAGGTGCCGTATGAGGCGACCGTGACGGTGCGCAAGGAGTCGCTGGTCGACGGCAAGCTCGTGCGCGGCGATGTGCAGGAGCGTGTCCGGCGCGAGGCGGTGTTCCTGCCGGCCGAGTATGAGGTGCGCGGACGTCTGGACCCCTCCGAGCGGTACCGCGGCATCTACAAGGCGGTGGTCTACCGCGCCGACCTGACGCTGAGCGGGAGCTTTGCCCAGCCCGATTTCGCGGAGTGGAAGATCGACGCCAAGGATGTGCTGTGGGACGAGGCGGCGCTGGTGGTGGCGGTGTCGGATCTGCGCGGGGTCACCAACACGCTGGCCCTGGCGTGGGATGGCGCGGAGGTCCTCTTCCAGCCGGGTTCGCCCTTCTTGGGCTTTGAGAGCACGCTGCGTGCGCGGGTGCCAGCCGCAAGCCTGCAGGCGCGCGCGCGGCCGGACGTGGATTTCTCGATGGCGCTTGGGCTGAACGGCAGCGGCGGCATCCGGTTGGCGCCGCTCGGCCTGCGGTCGCGGGTGGCGTTGGCCGCGCCGTGGCCGGATCCGAACTTTCAGGGCGCGTTCCTGCCGACGTCGCGGGAGATCACGGCGCAGGGTTTCGCGGCGGACTGGCAGGTGGCCTACTACGGGCGCGGCTACCCGCAGGCCTGGACGGCCGGCGAGGGCCGCGCGAGCGTGAACGCGCAGGGCATCGAGCGCTCGACGTTCGGCGTCGGGCTGTACGCGCCGGTGGACAGCTACCGGCTGGTGGAGCGCTCGGTGAAGTACGGGGTGCTCTTTATCGTGCTGATCTTCACCGGGTTCTTCCTGTTCGAGACGCTGGGGGGGCTGCGCATCCACGCGATGCAGTACACGCTGGTGGGCGCGGCGCTCTGCCTGTTCTACCTGACGCTGCTGGCGCTGTCGGAGCTGATGCCGTTCGGCGCGGCCTACCTGATCGCCGCGGCGGCGGCCGGCGGGATGGTGTCGCTGTATAGCGCGTCGGTCCTGAAGGGGGCGCGGCGCGCCGGTGTGGTCGCGGTCGAGCTGGGCGCGATCTTCGCCTTCCTGTACACCACGCTGCAACTGCAGGACTACGCGCTGCTGCTGGGCACGGTCGGTCTCTTTGTGGCGCTGGGCATCGTGATGTACGCCACGCGCAACCTCGACTGGCACCGCTGCGGGAGGGGCGCGCCCTCCTGAGTGCGCGGGTGGCGTGTGCGGGCTGAACAGCGTGCTTGTCCGGCCGGGAGGGGTTGGTGTAAGCTGCTTACAAAGTGAATGCAAGGCCCGGGCCGATACGGTCCGGGTTAGGAGAAGGGGGGGAGGGGGATATGCAGAGGATCACAAGGCGGGGGTTTTTGCGTGCCGGTGCGGTGGCGGCGGTGGCGACGGCCGGGGGCTGCGCGAGCGCGCCGCGGTTTCGTAAGCCGGGCGACCGGCTGCGGATGGCTTTCATCGGCTCCGGGGGCCGCGGCGGCGCGAACCTCAAGGAGTTTTACGACTTGGGCGAGCAGGTGGTGGCGCTGTGCGATGTGGACGGCGGCAGGCTTGAGCGCTCGGCCAAGTCGGTGCGTGAGCGCTGTCCTGACGTGCGGACGTATCAGGACTATCGCGAGCTGCTCGACAAGGAGCGCGACCTCGACGCGGTGGTGGTCTCCACGCCCGACCATATGCACGGTGCGGCGGCGATCGCGGCGATGCGCAAGGGCTGCCACGTCTATGTCGAGAAGCCGCTGGTCCGGACGGTCTGGGAGGTGCGGCGCTTCGACGAGGTGGCGCGGGCGTGCGGCGTGATGACCCAGATGGGCAATAACGGCAACGGCTCGGACGGCCAGCGGCGGCAGATCGAGATCCTGCTGTCCGGGGTGCTGGGGGAGATCCGCGAGGTGCACGTCAATACCGACCGGCCGATCTGGCCGCAGGGCCTTGACCGGCCGGAGGGCTCCGACCCGGTGCCGCCCGAGCTGGCGTGGGACTGCTGGCTTGGCGTCGCGCCGGAGCGGCCGTTCAAGAAGGACGTGTACCACGCTTTCAAATGGCGCGGCTGGTTCGATTTCGGCACGGGCGCGATGGGCGATATCGCCTGCCATGCGATGAGCCCGTTCTTCCGGGGGCTGCGCCTGTCCGAGGTGGTGTCGGCTGAGACGGTCAAGACGACGCCCTGCTTCAAGGAGACCTACCCCTGCGCGACGACGGTGCGGGTGCGGGTGCGGGCCGAGGGCCAGCAGCGGCCGGTGGACGTCTACTGGTACGACGGCAAGACCGCGCCCGGCAACGAGGTGTGCGCGAAGGCCGTGGCCATGTGGGGCCGGATGCCGGGCGGGCTGACGGTGATCGGAAGCAAGGGCACGATCTGCAACGATAAGCTCTGCCTCGAGGGCGAGTCCAAGTTCGTGGGCGTGTCGCAGCATGAGGCGACGCGCGAGATCCCGGTCACGCTGCCGCGGGTCAAGGGGCACCACTGGGAGTTCGCCGAGGCCGTCCGCGGCGGCGCGCGGCCGTTCTCGCACATCGACCATTCGGTGCCGCTGACGGAGCTGGTGCTGCTGGGCTGCATCTCGCAGCAGGTGCCGGGCGAGCTGAAGTGGGACGCGCGGCGCGGGCGGTTCACGAACAGCGCGGCGGCGAACGCGTTGCTCCGGCCGCATGTGCGTGACGGCTGGGAGATCGGCTGAGGGGCTGTAGGGGGGGGGCTGGCCGTCGCGCGGGCGTCAGGCTTTGCGCGACAGGTAGACCTCGTTGAGGTCCGGCTCGAGGCCGCGCCAGAAGTCGCGCGTGCGGAGGATCTCGGTCTCCATGCCGCAGGCTTCGCGGATGAAGTCGGGCAGGTCGCGGCCCCAGTCACGGAAGACCAGCGAGCCTTTGGCGTCGATCGGGTTGCCGTGATAGACGGGGGGCTGGTGATGGACGACGGTCTGGCCGTCGGCGCCGAGCGAGGCGCGCACGACGGTCGCGGCGGACAGGTCGCAGGGGACGGTGAAGAGGTGCGTGCCGCCGGGCTTGAGGGTGCGGGCGATCTCGCGGAAGGCGCGGTCCGGGTAGGGCAGGTGCTCGAAGACGTCGAGGGTGACGACGAGGTCGAAGGCTGCGTCCGGGAAGGTCTGTCGGTGGAGGTCCTCATTGCGCGAGCGGCCGACCGTCGTTCCGAAAGGCTGGCCGGCGTGGTAGTCCGAGGCGAGGTAGCCGGGGCAGAGGCGGGCGAGCTTTTCCGAGACGGCGCCGCCGGGCGAGGACTCGTGGATGGCCAGGCCGCGCCAGCCGGGGAAGCGGGCCTCGAGCGCGAGGCAGACGGCGCGGTAGCGCGGGGTGGAGCGGCACCAGAGGCAGCGGTAGTACTCGCGCATCTCGCGCGAGTAGGGGCAGGGCCGGAAAAACAGGGTGGGACGCTCGCAGACCGGGCAGTGGCCAGGGTGAAAGAAGCCGTGCGAGAGGATCTGCAGGTCGTGCCGGTTGAGGTATTTGAGCGGGTTGATCACGCGGGCTTTCAGGGCGGGGGAAGGGTGTCGTAACGGGCGGTGGAGCCCCAGAAGCGGAGGGGTTCGAAATCCGGGTAGGGGTAGCGCCCGAGGTTCAGGGCGAGGGTGCGGCCGCGGCGGGCGAGGTGCTGGAGCACGAGGTCACGGACGCTGACGGGCTGGCCGCTGCAGCAGTTGATGACGCCTTCGACGGCGCGCTGGCAGGCGATGCGGGCGAGGCGCGCGGCCGCCTCCTCGACGGGGAGGTAGTCGCGGAGCTGGTCGCCGGGGCTCATGTCGAACGCGTCGGCCTGCGCCTCGAGGGCGCGGTCGAGCTGGGCGAGCAGGGAGCGCGGGCTCTGCCCGGGGCCGTAGAGGTAGAAGAGGCGCGCCCACTTGAGGCTGAAGGGGTGCTCGCGCCGCAGCTCGGCCAGAAACTTGCGCAAGGTGTCCTTGGCCAGCGCGTAGGCATTGTCGGGGGCGGCCGGCAGCTCCTCGGCGAGGCAGCCTTCGCGCATGCCGTATTCGAGGCAGGTGCCGGCCACGGTCACGTCCGTGAGGCCGTGCGTGACCAGGTTCCTGATAAACGCGTAGTGGCGCGGCAGGTTCGCCTCGAAGTGGAAGCGCTCGCGGTAGCGCGGGAGGCCCTCCCACGCGAGATGCAGGAGCAGGTCCGGACGTCCGAAGCGGGCGTAGAGGTCTTCGCCCTCCTCGGCGCGCGCGAGATCGTAAGGCCGGTAGTCGGCGCCGCTGAGCCAAGGGAATGGCGAGGGGTCGGGCTCGAGGGCGGTCGCGACGACCGTCAGGCCGCGCGCGCGCAGGGCGGGAACGGCATGGCGGCCGATAAAGCCGGTGGCGCCTGTGACGAGGGCGTTCATGTGTTTCTGGCGGGCGGCGTGAGCACCCGGAGCTGCGGGATGGGGATGACGAAGCGGCAGCCCCACGCGGCGTAGTCGGCGAGCTGGCCGAGGATCTCCTCCTGCAGGTTCCAGGGCAGGATCAGGACGAGGTCCGGGCGCAGGGCGCGCAGGCGCGCCTCGCTGACCACGGGGATATGGCTGCCCGGCAGGAGCTTGCCCTGCTTGTGCGGGTTGGCGTCGGCGACACACGTGATGAGGTCGGCCGAGACGCCGCAATAGTTGAGCAGGGTGTTGCCCTTGGCGGCCGCGCCGTAGGCGGCGACGGTACGTCCGGCGCGCTTCTGCTCGACGAGGAACGCGAGCAGCTCCAGTTTGACCGCCAGGGCGCGCGGCTGAAGGCCCTGGTAGAAGGAGGACGTTTCCATACCCGCCTCAGCCTCGCGGCGGGCCAGTTCCGCGACGCGCGGCGAGGTCGGGTGGGCGGTGCAGCCTGCGTGTTTGGCGAAGATACGCAGCGAGCCGCCGTGGGTGGGAAGCTCCTCCACGTCGAACAGGTCGAGGCCTTGCGAGGCGAAGATCGTCCGGACGGCGAGGAGGGAGAGGTAGGAGTAGTGCTCGTGGTAGATGGTGTCGAACTGGCAGCTCTCGGCGAGGCGCAGGAGATGCGGGAACTCCATGGTGATCACGCCGTCGGGCTTGAGCAGCAGCGCGAGGCCGGCGACGAAGTCCCGGATGTCCGGGACGTGCGCGAGGACGTTGTTGCCGAGGAGCAGGTCGGCGTGGCGGCCTTGGGCGGCCAGCTCGCGGGCGAGGCGCACGCCGAAGAAGTCGACCACGGTGGGGATGCCCTTCTCGAGGGCGACGCGGGCGGTGTTGGCTGTGGGCTCGACACCCAGCACGGGGATGCCTTTCCGCTGCGCGAACTGAAGCAGGTAGCCGTCGTTCGAGGCGATCTCGACCACCTGCGAGGCGGGGCCGAGGCTGAAGCGCGCGCTCATCTCCTCGACATAGCGCTGGGCGTGACGCAGCCAGCTTGCGGAGTAGGAGGAGAAGTAGGCGTAGGTCTCGTTGAAGAAGGTCTCGGGGCGGGCGTAGTCCGCAGTCTGCACGAGGCGGCAGGCGCCGCAGGCGTAGACCTTGAGCGGCAGGTGCAGTTCCGGCGCGGCCAGGCTGGCCTCATCCAGGAAGGCGTTCGAGATGGGGGCATGGCCGAGGTCGATGAAGACGTCCGTCAGGGGGGTGTCACAAAAGCGGCAGTTCATGGTCAGAGGCCCTCGAAGGTGTTGTCGAGCAGGGGGTGGGCGAGATCGCGGGCGGACAGGCAGGCCGGCGGCAGCGGCCAGCGCAGCGCGAGACGCGGGTCGTCGTAGCGCAGGCCGCCTTCGGCCTGCGGCGTATAAGGGTGGGTGTGATGGTAGAGCAGCTCGCAGTCATCGGCCAGGGTCTGGAAACCGTGTGCGAAGCGCGGCGGGATGTAGAGCATCTTGCGGTTTGCGGCGGAGAGTTCGACCGCGAAGGCGTGGAGGAAGGTGGGCGACTCGCGGCGCAGGTCCACGACGGTATCCCAGACGGCGCCTGCGACGCAGCGCACGAGCTTGGCCTCGGCATGGGGCGGGCGCTGGAAGTGCAGGCCGCGCAGGGCGCCGCGGGCGCGGGTGAACGAGTGGTTGATCTGCACCCACTCGAGGTCGGGCGCGACCGTCTGGAAGGCCTCCTTGCAGAAGACGCGGCAGAACCAGCCGCGCTCGTCCTGGAAGGGTGTGGGCTCGATGACGCAGCAGTCGGCCAGCGGGGTGGGCGTCAGGGTCATGCGGGCCTCCCCGCGGCGGCGGTGTAGGCGTCGATATCGGCGGCGCAGAGGGCGCGCGCGTCGGCGCCGCCCAGACAGGACAGTCGGTACCAGTCGGCGGTGCGGCGGACGGTCTCGTCCAGGCCCCAGCGCGGCTGCCAGCCGAGGCGTTCGCGGGCCTTGTCGATCCGGAGCTTGAGGATGCCGGCCTCGTGGGGCTGGCCGGGCTCGCTGGCGTCCGACCAGGCGCCGGAACCCCACGCCGCGAGAAAGGCCGAGGCGAGCTGCCCGACCGTGGCTTCGGTGCCCGGCAGGGGGCCGAAGTTCCAGGCGTCGCACCAGACGGGGGAGGGTGCGGCGAGCATGGAGGCGCCGAGCGCGAGATAGCCGGAGAGCGGCTCCAGGACGTGCTGCCAGGGACGGATGGCGTGCGGGTTGCGGATGGGCAGGTCGCGGTCTTCAAGGCGCGCCCGCACGGCGTCCGCCACAAGGCGGTGGCGGGCCCAGTCGCCGCCGCCGATGACATTCCCCGCGCGTGCCGAGGCGAGCTGCACGCCGTGGCGGGCGAGCTGTCCGGCGGGGAAGAACGAGCGGCGATAGGAGGAGATCACGATCTCGGCCGCGCCCTTGCTGGCGCTGTACGGGTCATGGCCTCCGAGGGGG